>DLQD01000119.1:16870-22603 GCA_002480015.1 Opitutia bacterium UBA7441 | reverse complement strand
TCTCACAGAGCGCCAGCCCTGCAATCATCGCAATCAACTGCTTGGTTGGCTCGGCCAACTTCGGAAGACTCCGCCAACGGATCCCCGTGGCCAGAACCAGTGGCGCCAGACAAATCAGCCAAATCCAGGTCGCCATCGGTGCCTCCAGATTTTTGCCCTCGGAAAAGCCGCTCGCCAGGAACCACTGGAAAACGAACGCGGCCTGAAGCTGCGCAAACCAGATGACCCACATGACGATGGCGTGTTGTTTTGTTAGCATGCAGCGCAGTCAAACAACTCTCATGAAAACTAGAAGCTAATAGTCACCCAAGGCAGGGGCGTTACTTGAGACGACAGTCGCGGAGGGGGATCGGCGAAATCAGCTTCGGTGGGCTCCACAAGTTAAGCTCCAACGCTTCACTTCCGTTCCTTAAACCACCGCTCCACACCCGCGCAGTCACGGCAGTTCAGGATTTGCTCCAGAGGGATGCCGCCCTTACGTGCGATATTCACCCCGGCTTCGAAGTAGGCCAGCCCGTTCGTGCTGTGCGCATCAGGATTAATCGCGCACATAAGCCCCTTCTCCGCGGCACGACGCCAGAGGCGCCAGTCCATGTCGAGGCGACGAGGGTTGGCATTGATCTCGATGATGACGCGGTTGGCAATCGCCGCGTCGATAACTTTGTGCAGATCGATCTTGTAGGGCTCGCGACGGAGCAGAATGCGCCCAGTCGGATGCCCAAGCATCACCGTCGAAGGATGCTCGATGGCTCGGATCACCCGCGCCGTCATCTCCGCTTCCGGCTGGCTAAAGCTGGAGTGCACCGACATAACCGTGTAGTCCAGAGCCTTCAACGTGGCCTCCTCTAGATCCAGTGTGCCATCGGGGAGGATATCGCATTCGATACCCGAAAACACGTGCACCGGCGATTCCCCGGATTCGTTGAACGCGCGAATCGATTCAATCATTTTTAAGACCCGGCCATCGTCGAGACCGTTGGCCTGAAAGCTCGCCTTCGAGTGATCGGCCAAGCCGAGGTAGTCGAAGCCCAGCGCCTGCGCCGCCTCAGTCATCTCCTCAATCGTCGCGCGACCGTCGGAGGCCGTCGTGTGGTTATGGAAGACGCCGCGAATATCACCGCACGTGACCAACGGAGGGACGACCTCCGTGTCGTCAGCCGAAGCCACATAACGCTCCAATTCGCCCATTCCCTCCCGCAACTCTGGCGGAATCTCCTGCAGGCCGAGGAATTCAAACAACTCCTTCTCCGAGGTAATCTCCAACTCCCCACTTTCCACTTTACACTCTCCACTCTCAAGCCCGGAAGGCTTGAGGCCCCACTCACTCAGACTGTAACCACGCGCGAGGGCACGTTGCCGCATAGCCACATTATGCTCCTTCGAGCCGGTGAAGTGATGCAAAGCAAAGGCGAACTGCGCGGCAGGCACTACCCGCAAGTCGGCCTGTAGCCCCCCTTCGAATCGCACGCTCGATTTGGTCGTACCATGGGCGGTCACCTCCTGCACCGCGTCTTGGCCGACAAACCAGTCCATGACCGGATCCGGCGCTTCCGAAGCCACGATAAAGTCCAGATCGCCCACCGTTTCCTTCAGGCGACGCAGGCTTCCGGCGGCCTCTGCCCGCTCGACCTGCGGCAGGGAACGCAAGCCCTCCAAAATCGGTGCGGCCACCTCGCGGGCCTCCCACCAGAGATGCCGCTGCGCATAGGCCGCCCGATTGGCGATCCCCGTCAAAATCTTCTCTTCCGACTTTTTGCCGAAGCCCTTGAGCGCCGCCACTTCGCCGTTTTCACAGGCCTTCTGCAGGGCATCCATGCTCTCGATCCCCAGCGCGTCGTGCAGCTTTTTCACTTTTTTCCCACCCAACCCGGGGATCTCCAGCATCTCGATTAAGCCCGGCGCGACCGACGCACGTAGCTTGGTATAGTATTCCAAATCGCCTGTTTCGTAGAGCGTCTGTATCTTATCCACCAGCGCAGAACCGATCCCCTTAATCGAACCGAGCCGACCTTCAGCAATCACCTCCCCGAGCTCGTCCTCCATCGTCTCGAGCACTCGGGCCCCCGCCGAATAGGCGCGGATTTTGAACGGGTTCTCCCCTTTCAGCTCGAGCAAGATGGCTATGTCTTCGAGGACGTCGACGATGTCGGTTTTGTTCATGGTAGCCACTCTTGGAGAAGTAAGCGCAGATGACAAGCGTAGGGGCTTCATTTATGAAGACCGCCGAGGCGCCACGAATTTCCCTTTCGCATCAAGGGGCAAGGCATCGCAGCGTATCCAGGATTTGGGTACTTTATACGGCGCCAGCCACTGACGCAACTGCTCTTTCAACCCACTGACCTCTGCTCCAGTATAATACGCCACCACCCGTTGCCCCCACTCGGGGTCGGGCACCCCGACCACCAGAGCTTCTTCGATGCCTTCGATGTGAAGAAGGGCGGCTTCGACTTCGGCAGGGTCGATCTTTTCGCCGCCGCTGTTGATCAGACGATCCATTCGACCGATGACGTGCAGCCGGCCATCTTCGTCGAGGCGGGCTTCGTCGTCGGTCAGATAGCCTGCATCGCGGTTAATCGGTGGTCGGCCCTGATAGCCAAGAAACAAGGCAGGGCTAGAGATACGGAGACGCCCGTCGAGCTCCACGCTAAAATGCGTCTCGCCCAGAGGCACCGCAGCGGCGCCGAGCTTGGCGAGAAAATCCTGCATCGGCACAGCCGCGACCATAGCAGCTGTCTCGGTCATGCCGTAGACCGGAACGATGGGCATCTTCCGTGCACGCGCTTGCTGCGTAACGCCCTCAGGCATCGCGGCTCCGCCTACGAAAATGGCGCGAGTCGTATTTAATTTCCGGATGCACTCCTCCGACCTGAGAGCGCGCTGCAGCTGGGTCGGCACATAGGAGAGGCAACGCCCGGCCACCTCGTCTTCGTCAAAACGGATACGCCCGCCCGTGATGAAGGAGCGAAGCAACTGCATGAGCCCGCTGACATGGTAGAGCGGCAGGACGCAGCAGCTGTCGATCGCGCCGCCGCCGAGAAAGGCTTGCACCCCTCGACAGGCCGCCTCCAGCGATGCCCAGGTGTGAATGGCCAGCTTCACTCCGCCGGTCGTACCGCCGGTTGGGATGAGAATGGAGGCAGGTGGGAGCTCATTGTTGACGTCCTCCACAGAGGAGGCGACTCCGACACGGGGGCTGCCCCCACAGAGCGGGATGTAGCGCTGACCAAAGCACATTGCAGGAGCCACCAGACGCGCGAGTTCCTCCCCTTCCTGCCTGCCCCAGTTCGGATTGGCGAGAATGACGGGAGCAGCCAGAGAGACGGTGGCGAAAAATGCTGCGGCAAATTGAACCGGATCCGTCTCCTCGATGAGTATGCCGCGAGCTCGATCTTTCATTGGAAGTGTTTCCAGCTGCGAGCGGTATCCTTGTACACAGTCAAAAAACTCTGCCCCCGAAATTCCCTCGATCCAATCGCGCTGGAGGTCTGCTAGATTAAATTCCATATCGTTTCCGGATTATACGATTCACGCTCTGCGGGCTGGACGCGGGGCGAGGGCGCGATGTGGTTGAGTTGATCGTCAAACGCACCCACTGTATCGAAACCAATTGGGCGTGACATCTCCGGCAAGGTGTCGGCTAGCGACAGCGCGTTCTCCAAGCCGACGCCGGCCTCGAAAACCGAGGAGAGCACCACTTGGCCAGCAACAGGCCTTAACAGCTCCCGCAAGCTGGCGATATCGCCCATGAGCGGAGCTTTTACTACAAGTGGCCCCGCCCAAGCGCCCACACTCAGAAAGCTCGCCCCAACGGCGGCATTGAGCGACTCGTCAAGGGCAATGGACACCCCGGAGGACTCCATGCATAGGGCCATGGACGCCTCGTGCCCGCAGGGCAGGGGCTGCTCGAGGTAGTCCACCTGCTCGGGAAACGCAGCAAGTAGCTCCAGCCATCGTTCGAAATCGTCGCAGCTCAGGCTGGCGTTGGCATCGAGGCGAAGCTTGACACCCGTGGGCAGCGATTCGAGGAGGCTGCGGCAAGTGACGAGCTCTTTGGCGATCGGCTCAACCCCAATTTTCCACTTCAAGTTTTGGTAGCCGAGATCGATTTTCTCCCTTGCCTGCCGAACTGCGGCCGCACCGGCCGGAAGTAAAGCGCTCACATCGTAGACGCGCGGACGACATGGAGGTCGCCCCTCCGGAATCTGCATCAGAGCCGCACTGAGCGCGAAGGCACAACAGGGCAATCCTCGTGGCAGCTCCAGCCCTGGATCCCGCACAAGTCGCTGCAAAAACTCGGCCGCCTGCCCAACCGTCTCACTGCCAAACTCTGGAATCGGGGCGACCTCGCCATAGCCGACGCCGGCCTCGCTCTCGACCCGAAGGAGAAAACCTTCGCGCAGTGCCCATTCGCCGTGCGCGGTTTGTAGAGGTTTGCGAAAGCGGCGCCGGTAGGGCTTCACTGTGACTAGGTGACTCATTTACACCTACACTGTCATTTCCTCCTTGAGAAAAGACAATCTTTTGCTGGAGTCAGACCATGAAAGCACCTCGAATCGAAGACTTCTACCAAACTGCGGATCAGTTTTTTCAAAGCAACCTGCCCGTAGGCCTGACTTACGACGACATTTCGCTGGCGACGCTCTATTCCGACGTGCTCCCCCGCCAGACGAATCTGACGACCCGGCTCTCCGCAGCACTTGAGTTGCAGATTCCCATCATTTCTTCGGACATGGACACCGTGACCGAGTCAAAGATGGCCATCCAAATGGCGCTCAACGGGGGCCTCGGGCTCATCCACTACAACATGAGCGATGAGAAACAGGTCCGAGAGGTCGCCAGGGTAAAGAACCACATCCATGGTTTCATCCAGGAGCCGATCAAAGTCGCCCCCGATCAGAAGATCGGCGAGGTGATGGATCGGATCGCCGACCGCGGCTACGGCTTCAGTACGTTCCCGGTGGTCGATGCGGACAACAAACTCCTCGGCTTGCTGCCCGGCCGAGTCGTCAAAGCCCGATATGCTGAGCGCCTCGTCTCCGAGGCCATGAGCCCCCGCGACCAAGTCTATACGCTTTCGGAAAAAGAAATCACCCAGGATCCGATTAAAGTCGCCGACAAGTTTTTCACCGACCACCTCGGCATTCACAAGCTCCTTGTGGTCGACGACGAAGACCGCTTGCGCGGGCTCTTTACCCTTTCCGATATCGAGCGGATCGAGGCCGAGTCACAGCAGTCCGTCAAGCCCGCGCGCGACAGCCACTTCCGCCTGATGTGCGGCGCGGCCATCTCCGCCCACCGCACCCCCGACGGCGAGCTCGACCGTGATCGCATCCTCGAGCACGTCTCGAAATTGGTGGAGGAAGGGGTCGACGCGATCGCCGTGTCGACCGCCCACGGATTCTCCAAGGGCGTGGGTGACGCCGTCCGAATGCTTCGCAGTGAATTCGCGCATCTCACCCTTATCGCGGGCAACGTGACCAGCGCTGAGGGCGTCGAATTCCTCGCCGAGGCCGGAGCTGACACCATCAAGATCGGCCAGGGTCCCGGCTCCATCTGCACCACCCGTATCGTCGCCGGTGTCGGCATCCCGCAGATGACTGCACTCTACTGCGCTTCGATCGCCGCCCGCAAGAAGGGCGTAGCGATCCTTGCTGATGGCGGCATCGCCAAGTCCGGCGACATGGTCAAAGCCCTCACCCTCGCCGATGGCGTGATGTGCGGCAGCCTCCTCGC
>DLQD01000119.1:14751-16767 GCA_002480015.1 Opitutia bacterium UBA7441 | reverse complement strand
AATGCAGCCATGAAAGAAGGCTCCGCGGCCCGCTACGGCCACGACCGGAAAGACGTCGCCTCGAAGGCCGCGGCCGAAGGCATCGAAGCCCTCAAAGAAGCCGCCGGCTCCCTTTCCGGCGTGCTCCGCGAACTTGTCGGCGGCATTCAGTCTGGCATGGGCTACCTCGGCGCCGCCAACCTCGCTGCGCTCCGCAACAACGCCCGTTACATCCGCGTTTCCCCCGCCGGGCAGAAGGAATCCGCCCCGCACGACGTGATCACGGTGAAGACGAGTGACGCGGAATCCTCGAAGTAGTCTATTGGCGAATGACGACTTCATGTTCGAGCTGACCGTAGAGGAAGTAGATGCCATTTATGGTTCATCTAATAGATAAAACTCTCTACGCCATTGCGCTGAGCGAATGACTGCTTTGTTCGTCGGCAATAGCAACTACCGGGCAAAATCCCCTCAGCGCCTATCAGCACGGCGATGCCCTCTAACAATATCGCCAACACCTATTTGTATGCCAAGAAAGGGGTCGAGAAAGCCCCGGAGCGGGCAGTCGCCTATTATCCGACTCTGCCTGCAGCCATACCACAACTACCCCGGCGCCTAGAACAATCTGGGCGTCGCTCTGCGACAAGCCAGTGCAGGGCGTGCCGAATACTACGCAGAGGCTGAACGCGCCTTTCTCAACCCACTCAAATGAACACGCACCCAGGGACTCAAAGTCAGTGAGCCCGCTCTATGCGAACGCTACATACGCTACCTCGAGGCCATCGGCGACTGGGAAATCGCTCTGATTATACAACCAGTGACTGGGTCATTGTTGAATCCCAGGATTTGGAAAATAATCCCTTCTATCTGCTTCCCGTATTTCACCACCTGATAAGGCCTCGGTCCTCCTTGAGCACACATTTTGCAATCCGCGCCGTGGCAGACCGCCCCACCAGAGAGTAGACGCTTAACCACCGAAGCTGTCGACCGCATCGTTCCTTTTCAAAACGCATTGACGGCTCCTTGACAAAATTAACCAACTTAGTTTAGTCTATTAAACTAATGAAAACGCTCAACATCCATGAAGCGAAGACGAATCTATCCGCGATCCTCAAGGAAATTGAAGAAAATGGCGAACGTGTCGTGATCTGCCGCAACGGGAAGCCCATTGCGGATATTTCTGCGCACCGCCCGGTGGATCGACTCAAAGTGCACCCTGAATTGAGCAACATTCAAATCAATTACGATCCCACCGAGCCACTCAGTGAAGACGAATGGCCAGAGAGCGCACGATGATCTTAGACACCTGCGCACTAATCTGGCTTGCTTCCGGGGACACGCGTTTAAGCGACTCTGCCCGCGAGCAAATAGCCCGTAGCCCTGATGTCGCGGTCAGCGCGATTACCGCGTTCGAGATAGGCGTCAAGTATGCCAAGGGCAAACTATCGCTCCCCTGCAGACCTGCCGCCTGGTTCGAAACAGCCCTTCGACTCCACGGGCTTTCCATCTGCAACATTGACCACCATGTCGCTTTGCGCGCCTACGAGCTCCCTCTCATTCACGCCGATCCATGTGATCGCCTCATCGTGGCGACCTCGCAGCTATTAGACCGCCCAATAGTGACTACCGATTCCCGAATCGCACAATACGAAGTCGACACCATCAACTAATCGACTCCTTTCAGCTTTTCCAAAACATGCTCACTCCATTTTCCTCTCAACTCATCGCCGACACCGGCATCTCCACTGGGGACGAAGGCAAAGGCCGCGTCATCCTCGAAATCGTGAACGAACTCCGCGAGACTACTGGGCGCGAGGATGCCGTGGCCGGTGTCATGAAGGTCAACGGCGGCTCCAACTCCGGGCACACCGTAGCCGGTCTCAAGCTCAACCTACTGCCCGGTGGCGTGGCCGACCCGCTCGTCCCGCACCTCCCGATCGGCGCCGGCGTGGTGGCCGACCCGCGCAAATTTCTCTGGGAGTCGGCCTATGCGGAGCTGCACGGCCACGTTGCAGTCAAGCGCCTCGCCATCGACGA
>DLQD01000119.1:6930-14672 GCA_002480015.1 Opitutia bacterium UBA7441 | reverse complement strand
GTGCACGAGCTGAAGGGCGATCCCCGCGGCTCCACCGGCCGCGGCATCACTCCGGCCTACCTCGACGAGGTCGGGCAATTCCAGATTTACTACGCCGATTTCCTCGGCTCCAAAGAAGCCTTTGCCGCCAAGCTGCGCGGCCGGATCGATCGTGCGATGCGCGTCATTGAGCACGTCTGCCGAGTCGCCCCCGAGCGCTGGCTGGGCTTCTTCGAGACGCTCACTGGCGCCGAAACCCGCGCCAATGCCGAGGTGATCGAAGCCGGCACCTTGCCCATAGAGGAGTTCAATTTCGTCCAGTTTGCCGCTGAAGCCCCCTTCACCCTCAACTCCGAAAAAATAATCGAAGCCTACTGGACAGCTGGACAGATCCTCGCCCCGCAAATCGTCGACGTCCGCGAGCTGGTGCTCCGCGAGCAGGACAAGGGCAACTACATTATCGGCGAATTTGGTCAGGCCTACTGGCTGGACAAGCGCCACGGCTTCGCGCCCAACGTCACCGCCTCGCACACCTTCACGCCGGAGTTCTTTCAATCGGCCGGCATCCCCGCGCAGCCCATCCACAACGTCGGCTGCTGCAAGGCCTATGACACCAAGGTTGGCACCCATGTCTTTATCTCCGAAATCGAGCTCGACCACCCGCTCAGCACTCTGCTGCGCAAGATCGAGTTTGGGGCCACCACCGGTCGCCAGCGCATGGTGGGCTGGTACGACGCCGTGGAAAAGGGGGACGCCCTTCGCTACGGCGGCTTTCAGGACCTTGTGCTCAACAAGCTCGATGCCCTCTCCCACAGCGGCGACTGGCAAGGCGAGCTCCAGATCTGCACCGCCTACGAGGACCCCGACGGCAACATCCACCACCACGTTCCGCGCAATGGCAAAGTGCATAAGACACTCAAGCCCGTCTTCAAGACCGTCCCCGGGTGGAGCGAAGACATCTCCGAGGTGCGCCATTTCGCCGACCTCCCCGAGGCGGCCAAAGTATATGTAGCTTGGTTAATGAAAGCCCTCATCGACGTCGCTAATTACGGCGATCGGAACAAAGACAAAGTCCCCAACCTCCGCTACATCGGCGTCGGGCCCGACCCCAGCCAAATCATCAAAGATGTGCCAGCTGTCGAGGCGCTGTTAAAACTAGCGAAGTAAAAGCGCGGCGAACTCTTAAGCTTGTCACAAAACTCCATCAAACATGAACGCACACATCATCGCAGCCTGTGAGGCATTTTCCATGGGCGATGCACAGCCCGCCCAAGACTTTATCGCGGAGGACATCGAGTGGCACATCGTCGGCGACCGCACGATCGACGGCAACGCCGCCGTCAAAGAAATGTGCGCCGATGCCGCCGCCCAAGGGAGGCCCAACTTTCAAAACGGACGCGTCATCAAAGCCAAGAATCACCTCATCGTGGAAGGCTCGGATCTGGACACCGATATGCACTACTGCGACATCTACGCCATCGAAAAGGAGCAGATCGTGGAGATCACCTCCTACTGCCTAACTGGAGCCTAGTGACCTGCTGTCACGACACTCAATCCCCCTGAAAACTCAGCACGATTCGCCGCTGGTGACTGCGGGCACGGTGTTCCCACAGAAACACGCCCTGCCAAGTGCCGAGGCAAAGACGACCATTTACGAAGGGGATCGCTTCTGCCGTCCGTGTCAGCGCCATTTTAATGTGGCTCGGCATATATCATCAGGGCCTTCATTATAGAGTGGAATCACCCCCTAGAGTCTCAGCGGGTTGGGCGGATCATTCTTTTTGTGCGCCGCCCGGTAGCGACCCGGTGGCGAACCGAACAGTTTTCGAAATTCCCGGATGAAATGGCTGTGGTCGTAAAATCCAACCTCTAGCGCAATCTGGCTGATTGTATCGTCAGTGTGAACGAGCAGTTGGCTGGCTCGGGTGAGCCGGTAGCGAATGAGGAAGCGGGAAGGCGTCTGTTGAAAAACCATGCCGAACCGTCTTTCAAATTGGCTAACTGAGAGATTGGCGACTCTCGCAAGCTCGTCGATTCTGATCGTTTCACTGTAATGTGCGCTGATATACTCGACGACCGCATTCATGCGGCGGAACGGTTGCCAAGCATCTTCGCTCCGCTCTATGTCCCGCATATAGCCGAGAATACCAACGCAGCGACCGGCTCGATCCATTAATGGAAACTTGCTCGTGATATGCCAGTTGAGTGAACCATCGGCATTCGCCACCAATTCGACGCGCTGCAGCATCGGCTCGCCACTCTCCATTACACGACGATCATCCGCCGCATAATGAGCGATCATATAACTCGGAAAAAAATCGAAATCAGTTTTGCCGATCAACGCCTCCTCACTCTGCAGGCCTAACTTCTCTATTTGCAACTGGTTCGCCCCGATAAAACGCCCTTCCCTGTCTTTCATAAAGAAATAGACATCATCGAGCGCCGAGAGAAGGGCGAGGATGCTAGCGGGATCCAAAGATTGTCGTGATAGATCAGATGAAAACATTTTTCTATATGTGGACGCGGAAAATATACACAATTATGCGCAAAATATCCAAGACTTTCTTTCATCAATCTGCTAGCTTAAAAACATGACTCGCATTGGACTAAATACATTTCTGGTCAGCTCTGGCTTCAGCCATAGAGAGCTTTCACTCATCCAAGAATTCAAGTCCTACGGCGCGGAGGTCATTGAGTTGGCGAATGTCGACCCGTCGGCGATCTCCGCGCAAGAGCTAAAAGCGGCGCTGACAGAGTCCGGTTTGGAACAACCGGTCATTTGCGGTGCCTTCGGCGCGGGACGCGATCTGCGCGGCAACGAAGAAGAGCGGACAAACACCGTGGAATATCTCGGGCAGTTGCTTGATCTGGCCGAACTCTTGGGCGCGAAGGTGGTTTGCGGCCCCTTTTATTCAAGCGTTGGCCGCACTGGCGCGCACACGGAGGAGGAGCGACGGCAACAGTGGGAAACGATCGCGGGAGCACTCAAACCGCTTTGTGATAAAGCGGAAGCGAAAGGGATATGTCTGGCCGTCGAGCCCTTGAACCGCTTTGAGACGGATTGCATCAACACTTTGAAACAAGCCTACCAACTCATCGATTTGGTGGGTAGCCCTGCCTTAAAAATACACATAGACACATTCCACATGAACATCGAAGAAGACAGTTGTTTCGATGCTATCATCGAAGCGGGAGATCGCATCGGCCATGTTCATGCCAGTGCCAGCCACCGCGGACTGCTGGGCAAAGATCAAGTGGATTGGGACGGCGTCTTCAAAGCACTCCATACCATCGGCTATGAGGGCGACATCGTCATTGAAAGCTTTTCCGCAAACAATACGGCGCTCGTCAAGGCAAGTTCTATTTGGCGACCGCTCTACGACAGTCCCGAACAGCTGGCAGTCGAAGGTCTCAAATTTTTGAGGAAAAAATGGAGACATTCCGCCCCTTCTCTCTCAAGCCCAATGAATTCGTAATCACAATGAAGCTACTTCCACTTTCCGACCTACGGCTTTTTGTCATTCTGGTACTGGTCGTGACGATAGCGAGCGCTAGGGCTGCGACTGATTTCGCGCCCATTTTCGATGGTAAAAGCCTCGAGGGCTGGGACGGCGACCCCCGTTTCTGGCGGGTCGAAGATGGCACCATAGTCGGTGAAACAACGGCAAATAACCTCACCGAAAGGAACACCTTTCTCATTTGGAAAGGTGGCGAAGTGGCCGATTTTGAGCTCATCGTCGAGTTCCGCCTGCGTAACCACAATAGCGGAATCCAGTACCGCAGCTTCCCGATCGATGGAAGGCCGTGGGCAATCGGCGGTTATCAAGCCGACATTGCCGAGAATCCTGAATGGATGGGGGCCGCTTACGGTGAAGCCTACAAAGGTGCCCTCGCGCGACGGGGCGAAAAAACCGTTGTCGGAGAAGACAAAGGTGATGTCGAGGTCGTGGCGCAGATAGGCGACCCTAGAGAAATCTTGGCTGCAATCGACCCCAAAGGATGGAACCGCTACCATATCATTGCGCGGGGCAACCACTGCATCCAGAGAATCAACGGAATCGTCACCGCAGAGTTTTCAGAAAATGCCGAGAATCGCCTAAAACGTGGGCTCATTGCACTCCAGTTACACGCCGGGGAGCCCATGAAAGTGCATTTCCGAAACATCCAGCTGCGCACCTTGGAACCAAAAGATACGAAGGAAATCCTCTTTCTTGCCGGGAAAAAGAGCCACGGCTATAATGCACATGAACACAATGCAGGCTCCCTACTCCTCGCCCGTTGTTTAAATGAGAGCGGTCTCGACGTGATCGCCCAAGTGGTACCAGAGGGCGCCTGGCCTGAGCCTTGGGTCGGCGACGGGAAACCTGACAGTATCGTGATGTACTGCGATGGCTTCACCGGGCACATGGCCAAAGAGCATCAGGACAAAATTCAGGCGCTCGTGAATACTGGAGTTGGGGTTGCTTGCCTGCATTTCGCAGTCGAAGTAGAGCCCTCCGAATTAGGACAACAGTTTCTTCAGTGGATAGGTGGGTATTTTGAAATCGGCTGGTCGGTCAACCCGCACTGGAACGCCAGTTTTGAGTCCTTCCCCGAGCACCCGATTACCACGGGCATTCGTCCTTTCACCATTCGCGACGAGTGGTACTACCACATGCGCTTCCAACCCGAGATGGATGGCGTTACGCCTATACTGTCAGCATTACCCCCGCTGGACACTTTGACCTCACGAGCTCAAAACAAGAAACGCGGCAGCAATTCAGCCGTCTATACAGAAGTCGCCGCCGGCAAGCCACAGCATGTCGCTTGGGCGTATGAGCGCGCCGACGGCGGGCGAGGCTTCGGCTTCACGGGTGGCCATTTCCATCAGAATTGGAAACAGGACGACTTTCGCAAGCTGGTGCTGAATGCGATTCTCTGGACAGCACACGGCGAGGTGCCAGAAGGCGGCGTCCCTTCGCGCACCCCCACCAATCTAGACCTCGAGATGAACCAAGACTTCCCCGAACGAAAACCAAGTCCATGAACAATTCATTCATAGCCCCACTTACCTGTATCCTATCTTTGCTTGCGCTAAGCACTGCTTTGGCAGAGCCCGCTCCTATCAGGGCGCTCCTCGTGACCGGAGGTTGTTGCCATGATTACGACCAGCAACGAGAGATCATTCCCGCTGCCGTCGACCTGAAGAGCAAGCTGCCAGTCGAATGGACGATCCTTCACCAACGTACCAAAGCGGGCAATGCCCTGCTCGAATTCTACAAAAACCCGCATTGGGCCGACGGCTACGATGTAGTCGTCCACAATGAATGTTTCGCAAACATCGGAGATGTCGATTATATTGACGGCATTCTCCAACCCCATCTCGATGGAGTTCCCGCTCTTCTGATTCACTGCTCCATGCACTGCTACCGTGCGGGGCCAACCGCCGAAGAGTGGTGGAAGTTCTGCGGCGTTCACTCTCCGGGGCACGGCCCCAAGCACCCCTTTGAAGTCGAAATAATCAATGATGAGCACGAAGTCTTGAAGGGCATGGAAAATTGGACGACTCCGCAGGGTGAGCTCTATTACATCAAAACCATTTACCCAGACACGATACCGCTGGCCAAATCGAAGTCGAATCAAACCGGCGAAATGCATACCAACATTTGGGTCAATGAATTTGGTCCCAATAAGACCCGTGTGTTCGGTACCACGATCGGCCACCATAACGAAACCATGCTGCAAGATGATTACATGGAAATGATCACGCGCGGCCTGCTCTGGGCTACCGGCCATCCGGTTGCTGAAAACCTCATAAATTAACTCTAACCCCAACTCTATCTCCTCATTATGTATAATAAACTTGTTACCCGTCGTGATTTTGTAAAAGCAGCCGCCGTTACCACAGCAGCGTTTTCCACCTTTAACATCCTCGGGGCTCAAGCGGTCGCGGGTATCCACACGAGTAAAATAAAAGTCGCCCTGATCGGCTGCGGCGGACGCGGCAAGGGTGCCTTGAAGAACTTCCTCGAGGCTGCGAAATTACTGGGTGTCGAAGTCGAAGTCGTCGCCGTCGCTGATGCCTTTCAAGACCAAATTGAAGGCGCGATTACCCAGTTTAGCCTCGACCCTTCTGTCGGGCACTCCGGATTCACGGCCTATCAAGCGGTGGCTCAATCGGATGCGGAAGTCGTACTCATGGCGACACCGCCCAACTTCCGTCCGGTGCATTTCGACGCCTGCGTGCAAGCGGGTAAGCATTGCTTCATCGAGAAGCCAGTCGCCGTCGATCCGGTTGGTGCCCGCAAAGTCATCGCCACCGGCGAGTTGGCTGCGAAGAAAGGCCTTACCGTGGTAGCCGGCACGCAGCGACGCCATCAGCAAAACTACCAGGAAATGGCCGCGAAAATCCAAGCCGGGGCGATCGGCGAGATCGTGGGCGGCTCCGTCTCGTGGAATATGGGTACACTCTGGACCTATCCGCGTAAACCTGGGATGAGTCATGCCGACTTTCTCGCACGCAATTGGCTCAACTTCACCGAAATGTCAGGCGACCACATTGTGGAGCAGCACGTCCACCAGCTGGACGTCGTCAACTGGATGATGGGACGGATGCCGCGAACCTTTGTCGGCATGGGCGGCTGCGCCCGCCGTGGAGTGGCCGGCGGCAACCAATTCGACTTTTTCAGCCTAGACATGGATTATGGCGACGGCATCCATATCCTCAGTCAATGCAGACAGATCGACGGTTGCTATAACCGGGTGGGCGAGAGCTTCCGTGGCACCGAAGGGTATACAAACGGCGTGAAAGTGACTGGCAAGGAGGTCAGCATCGCTCCCGTTCAAGTCGACCATACCTCGGGCACCGTACAGGAACATGTCGATTTACTGCGTAGTATTCGCGGCGAGGGCGAACCACTCAATCGCTCCCGAGAAGTGGCCGACGCGACCATGTGTGCGATCGCAGGGCGGATCGCAGCCTACACAGGCAAACTCATTCGCTGGGTGGATTTGACCGAAAATACCGATTCTCCCTACTACGGACTCGAACTATCACCCAAAGCGCTGGACTTCGAAACCGGCGATATAGCCATGCCGAGCTTGGAGCCCGCGATACCAGGCGAAGCAACCGATTGGAAATTGCGCAGCTAAAAGACACGTATTATCAACTCCCTTGCGCATCCGCCTTCACTGCGTTATCACCGTGCAAGTATTCGGATTGTCCAATCGAATAGAACGTCTATTTGCTGAAGATCATTTGGTATATCCAAGCAGTTCACATTCGAAAACGCCTTAGCGTCACTCCCCCTGAAAACTAAGCACGATGCGGCGGTCATGGCTGCGGGCGCGGTGCTCCCAGAGGAAGACGCCCTGCCAGGTGCCGAGGCAGAGGCGGCTTCTGACGAAGGGGATGACCTCGGCCGTGCGGGTGAGCGCCATCTTGATGTGGCTGGGCATGTCGTCGGGACCTTCGTAGGTGTGTGTGAAGTGCGGATCGTTTTCGGGCACGAGGCGGTCGATGAAGCGTTCCAGATCACGGCGCGCAGAAGGATCCGCGTTTTCCATGATAACGAGACTGCAGCTGGTGTGGCAGCAAAAGACAGTCACGGTGCCCTCGTTGAGGCCGGATTCGAGGAGCGCTTCCTCGATCATGTAGGTGAACTCCGCCGTCGCTTTACCCGGAGCGGTGACGACGATCTCTTTGGTAAAGGCGGGCATGGACGATATGAAAGCGGGAGGCCGAAGAGGTGGGAAGGTTAAAACGCTAAAGGTCGGCTTGGCCG
>DLQD01000119.1:0-6841 GCA_002480015.1 Opitutia bacterium UBA7441 | reverse complement strand
CGACGATCAGTGGCAAAAAAGTCGATTCTTACTCGAAAAACAAAGCCAAGGGCGTAGCGTTTGATTTATGCCACAGAAAAAGACTCTATCGCGAAGAAGGCTTCCAAAGAAGGCCTGATCTAGCCACCGATACGAATTTTGAATCCTTCCATGGCCATCTTCCGAGAGTTTTTCCTCATCCTATTGCTGAGCGCCGTCGGTGCGGCGTTTTCGCTCTACCACGGATGGGCGCCACTTCCATGGGTGGAGCCGAAACTTGCGGCGGGTGAGATCCGCCTCGTCGACGCCCAAGCGCTCGACGTAATCTGGCTCGATACACGCCCAGTCGATGCCTTTGAAAGCGGCCACATTCCAGATGCACTGTTCTTCGACGAGGCCGACTGGGACTCCAGCCTCATGGGCTTGATGGGGGCCTGGCTGAGCGAACCCCGCCCGATTGTCGTGTATTGCGGCAGCGAAAACTGCGGGACAAGTCAACGCGTCGCGGGACGTCTGCGCGGAGCACTGCCTGACGCAGAGATCTACAGCTTGAAAGGAGGTTGGGACGCATGGGCCAACTAAGCTCCAAAGCCTACTTCGTGCTCCTCGCACGTCTATTGCTCTCGGCGACCTTGCTCTTTGCAGCGCTGCCGAAAATCGGAGATCCCGTCGCATTCGCCACGTCTATTGAGGGCTTCCGCCTGGTCGGCAGACAAGGCTCGCTCTGGGTTGCACTCGTGCTGCCCTGGCTGGAACTGGTCGTCGGCATGGGTCTCCTTATTCCGCAGATACGGCGCGGCTGCGGGATACTGATCGCGCTCTTATTACTCCTGTTCATCGGCCTGCACACTAGCGCTTGGATGCGGGGGCTCGATATCAGCTGTGGCTGCTTCGGGCAAGGCGAGGAACCCGCAAATTACCTTTGGCTTATTCTGCGTAATGTGGGGCTGCTCATCGCGATGATCGCCGTTCTGATTCATGACGGGCGGAACCCCCAAAGAAGATGCCTGAAAGAAGACGTGCCAGCGTCTTGATCTCGGCAGCGGTTTGCCTATTTGTAACTCATGCTCCTGCGACTCACACTCTCCACACTTCTCGCTCTCTGCTGTGCCTGCGCACTTCACGCCTCGGCCTTGCTCTGGGATACAACCGAGACTTACATTGAGATGGAACCGGGACAAGAGGAGGCCCGCGCCACCTTTACTGTTACGAACCTAGGCGAGAAAACCGTCCGCATTGCGCAAATTAAAGCGAGCTGCGGGTGCACAGGCTCCATCGTAGATAGAAAAATCATCACACCAGGTGAATCGAGCGAGATCATCGGCACGTTTCACAAAGGTAAGCGCCAAGGACTCAACCGCAACAAACTGCAAGTCTACCTCGACAGCGAGCCGGAGCCAGTGGCCACGCTTTTCATGAATGTTCGCATCCCCACTCTGATCGAGGCGATGCCGCAGATCGTTTATTGGAGCCAAGACAATTCCAAATCGGCGCGCCGAGTGCGCCTAAATCTGGACGAGCGCTACATCAATGAGGTTACTCGTGTCGACTATGACCGGACTAAACTACGTGTCATCGAAGAACCAGGCGATCCCGACACCCAAGTGGATCGCGTGCTTGTGATCGAGCCGAAGGACTACAATGCGCTTTATCGTGGCACCATTACCATCTACGGAAGCGGTCCTAATGGCCGCACAGTGGACACTCGCGTTCACACTTTCGTGCAGCCCTAATCGCTCAAAGCCCTTCAGCCTGTAGCGCTTCCAGGCGCTCGCTTTCCCCGGACCAATCCTGCGGCAACTTTTGCACGACACCACGATCGTAGCCCGCAGCTTCCAGCTTTTGCAAAAAGCCCTCATAAGCCGCATCTGAAACCTCGGGTTGGCGGAGCATAATCCACGCGTAGTTGCGGCTCGAGTGGGCAATGATGGTTTCCGTGTATTCGTCATTCACATACAGTATGTGATACTCTGCCCGAAACGGCCAAATGAACTGCATCCGCCATTCCGCATTGCTCGCCTGATTCTCAACCCAGCCGACAGGTGTATACCTTTTCAACTCGCCGTCGAAGCCAGCGTCGCGAAACTGATATGTCGTTTGGATTTTCTCATCTGCATCCAAACGATAATGCTCGATTGCGTTATGCGCTTCCTTGTCCACCAGGATCGGCGTGTAACCGACCACATACCAGCGGCCCATGAAGCGCTCGAGATTAACATGTTGTGGGGCGGGCAAGGGCGCATGAGAGGCGCATCCATTTAAAAAAATCATGGCACAGAGGATGAGGAACAAAGGGGAGCATTTGCAGGATGATTTACGCATAGTAATTTATTCCAAGGGTTTAGGTACGTCGGCGCGATAGATAAAGTAGCCGGCCAGCACGAAACAGAATCCGACCATAATACCGAACATACAAATAATAAGCCACTGCATCGAGGAAGAAACTACGTCTAGAGAAAGATCGAGGCCGATCAGCTCGAGGCCGAGGCCAATCGCCATAAAGGCCAAGGCTCGGGCGACTTTGAGCCCCGACTTCCAAACCGCGAAGTAGAGCGACTCTTTGCGCTTCCCCGTGGCAGCTTCGTCCGCATCAATCAAATCGGTAATCATTGAATCCACAAGGAAGACCGCACCGCAGAGCACCCCGCCGATGATTGAAACAAGGAGTGGCGGCCAGACTAGCCCCTGGGGCAGAATCGGGTAAGCAATGATCCCCATCACCCCTAACCCACCCACTGAGACGTAGGCCGGCACGCGCTTCCCGTAACGTTTGGAAAGTGCGATCCAGAGGGGAATGGAAAACACAATGCTTAAAGTAAAGACTGGAAAGATCGCCTGGGTCACCTGCGCCTCTGAAAGCTGCAGAACAAAGCGGTAATACATAAGCGCAAGCGCTGCATTCATCGTACGCCCAACAGCGGCGATCACTCCGGCAGCCAAAAGCTGAACAAATGCCTTATCCTCGAAGAGGCGGGTAACTTCTGCCCAACTGGGCCGCTTAGACTGCACTTGGTGCGCCGTGACTCGCTCGCGGGCCCGTAGGAAAAAAGCGGTTAAACTGCCCGAGACCAAGACTAAGATGGCCAGCGCCCACGCACTCACCCGCCGCGAATCGGACAGGACCATAGCGCTGGACTCCCCGCTCTGCATCGCTAGGTAAATTCCTGGTAAGGCACTACCTATGGCCAAACCAAAAATGCCGAAGCCCATCCGCGAAGCGAGCAACTTATTCCGCTCGGTCGCCTTGCGGCTTAGCTCTGCGCTCAGGCTACTATGCGGGAGGTCGAGCAATGTCATACCTGTATTAACCAAGACATACGCAATCAGTAGGTGCAAAAACAGATAGAGCGACGGATCTGTCTGCATGGGCGAAAAGAGCAGCGCCGTCGCCGCCGCGAGCAAAAACGCCCCCACCCATAAGGTTGTCGTGTAGGCGATGCCCACACGACGCGCGGCAAAGAGACCCGCCGAGACAATAAGGTCACTCAGCGCATCCCAGAAGATCGCTACGCCAAAGGCCAAGCCGGCTAGGATTGGATCGAGCCCGAGGATGCGCGTGTAAAAATCGAAGAGATAGAGCTGCAGTGTCACCTCAACCGCCACTTTGCCTAAGCTAGCGACCCCATAAGCGGGATAGATATAGGTTGGGATCCGTGGTGCAGTCACAGGGAAAGAAACGTCGGCCACTCACCTAGCTTACAAGTCCAGGCTTGCCAAAGCGGCTGGAAGTACGGAAAACAGCCGCCTTCCCATGCCCCGACGCGTTTTCAAAACCCTTCTGCTTCTGCTCTGCGGCTGGCTCCTGGCCGGTCCGCTGGCTTTGCTGCAGTTGGGTGCCTGGGGCTGGATGCTCGCGAGCTACTCGCAGGAGAGCTCCTTCCGGCAAGCCATCGTCGAGACCTTTGGCGATGAGCGCCCGTGTGATATGTGCCGTGTGATCGACGCTGTCGAGGATTCGGAGACATCGACAAACGCGCAACGGAGCGAGCACCAGGACATGAAATTGATGCTCGGCCTGGGCCGCGCGATCGAAGTGTGCGCTCCTATGGCTCCGTTCGAGCCGAAAGCCGCCATTGTATGTGAACCTGAGAATGCACTGCTGTCGGTGCCGACGCCGCCACCGAGGGCTGCGTAGAGCGACACCTATCCTCAGTATTCGGCTCCCTCCTTTGAGGTGGAGGGCAAGGTTGCACCCTTGCCGCCGAACATTGGCCCTCTGCCCATGCGCGGCAATGCAGGCGCATCGCCCTCCACTTGGCAGGGGCTCTCCAACCCACTCACATACAATGAACACTTATATAAAAACACTTTCCACCCTCACTTTCACCTTCACTCTGGCCACGCAAGCGGCCACCGCCACGCTCCCGCCGCCCGCCTTTAGCTGCTGCGCGACGGACGAACACCAGATCGGCCGACCCGACGACCACGCGCCCATCTCCGTGATGGGCGACCACACCCACGCCAAGGGCGGCTGGATGCTCTCCTACCGCTACATGCAGATGGAGATGGACGGCATGCGGCACGGCACCGACCGCATCTCTTCCGCCGAGGTCTTTGCCGCCGACGGCGGCTACACCGTGACCCCGGAATGGATGTCGATGAACATGCACATGCTCGGCATGATGTATGCGCCCACCGACCGGCTCACGCTGATGCTTATGGCCCACTACATCGAAACCGAGATGGAGCACCGCATCGTTTCGCAACCTGCAGCCAATATGATCAATGGGGGCGATACTGCGTTCACCACCCGATCCAGCGGGCTCGGCGATCTCAAACTGAGTGCCCTCTACCGTTTCTATCTTGAGGACAACCGCAAAGCGCACTTCGGCCTCGGGATCAGCCTACCAACCGGATCGATCGATGAAAAAGACCGCCTGCCTGCAATGGGCGGTGCGACGAATCAACAAATGCCGGCTCCCATGCAGCTCGGCTCCGGCACCTACGACCTTCTGCCCTCACTGACCTTTGTGCAGCAGTTCGAAGACTGGTCCTGGGGTGCACAAGCCAACGGCGTGATCCGCCTGGAAGATGAAAACGACAACGACTACCGCCTCGGCCACAAGTTTGAGCTACTTAGCTGGGTCGGCTACAATCTAAGCGAATGGCTCGGCCTAAACGGCGGCCTCAGCTACGGCTACACCAGCAAACTCAAAGGGGAGCAAAAAGGCGTCAACCGAATGGGACCCAACGGGCGCTCCGTCCCGACTGCCTTCGAGGACAACTACGGCGGTGAGCGCATCGACGTCATCCTCGGCGTCAACCTGCTCAAACCAGGCGGCTGGATCGCAGGCCACCGCCTCTCCATCGACCTGCGGCTCCCCCTCTGGCAAGATCTGAACGGCTACCAGCTGGAGGCCGATTCGGTGCTCACCATCGGTTGGTCGAAGGCTTTCTAATATGAATACGCAGTGGCTCCGGTGCCCGGCACCGGAGCCACGTTCTCCAGAGGCCAACCCCAGCAGAGATTTGACAATTTCCTAAACTGCCGCGATGTAAGTCCCATGTTACGCAGCCATTTTTGTCTTCTCACCGCTTGCGCGGCGCTCATGCTCTCCGGGGCGCGGGCAACGGTTGAGGACGCGCCCACTCTAAAAACCGAAGCGCAAGCCACATGGGATGGCTCCGTCTTTCGGATCGAAGATACAAAGACCCGGGTGAGCCTTGCTTCGATCAAACTTTCTGTCAGCGACTTGAAGCCTGAAGACGGCAACCTAGTGGGCGAATATACCATTCGCGTGCCGCTCATGTCATCGAAAGACGACCAAGGCAAAATCATCCTCCCGCTCAATCAGAGTGTGACTGAGCTGGGCGCCAAGGGGGGTGTTCTCCGCGGCCGAGCGATCAGCTACAAAGAAGGCACCACGCCCAACGCAATCGTTTGCGAAATCTTCCCCCACAAGGATCAGAAGATCTTACTCGAAATCACCACCGACGACCGAACTCTGGAGTTCCAATCCCGCTACTCGGTCATTGTGGCCGCAGCAGGCATTTAAAATGAGCGACATCGACCCTGGCCCCACCGGCGAAATCTGTTTCGACCTCCCATCCCCTTATGAGCCGCATCCGTGCGGGCTGCTCCACCTGCCGCGCTTCATCGCGAAGATCCGCAAGCACCTCGCGGATGAACTGCCGAAGTCCTATCAAAAAAACTTCTGTCGCGGCTTCGACCGTTTTCTCTGCATGCACCTCGGAATCGATCCCAAGGATGTAGTGGAGGCCGTACGCGAAGCCGGTGACGACGAGATCCAGCTCGACCAGCTGTTGGGCGAGATTTTTCCGGAAGATCTTAAAGTCGTCGAATGGAATCGCGAGGTCACCCACAAGGGGCAGACCGAAGCCGGTCGCGCATTCCTCGCTGAATCGCTGACCAACATGGGCACGCCAGAGATGATTGGTAGAATCGAATGCGTGATGGACATGATCGACTTCGACGAAGGCCGTATCCCTGGATTCTCCGATGAACGCCGCAAGGCTTGGGCAGCGGCTCGGCCAGACCAATCAGCCTGAAATCGAAGCCCGCTTAGAACTGGAAGGGGATCGGCCAGTCCACGAAAACGCAGCAGCCACTGGGTTTTTGTGGTGTTTGCAGGTTAGAGCAGTTCCATGAATTATAGACACACTGGTGAGAGCAGAATCTGGAGCAGCGCAAGGCGCTGGCCCAGGAGCGTATTGAAATACGTGCCTGAGCCAGCAACGCCGCGAACTCCAGCTTCTGCCTCATCCCTACGGGACTGGGCGATATTTGTGCCCAGCGGCGTTAGTCGGAAGAGCACGGTTCTCGAACCGCCTCTCTTCCAACCGTCTTGCTGGACACAAAAATCGATCCAGCCAGTGTGCCTATAATTCATGGAAATGCTCT
>DLQD01000045.1 GCA_002480015.1 Opitutia bacterium UBA7441 | reverse complement strand
AATATGCTGTCCCTGAGGGCTCAGAGTAAAACCGATGAAATCGTTGGCGGTCTCGCTGAGGCGTATGTTGGCGTCCACTAAGTAGAAAAGGGTGCGCTTGAGCGGGTAGTCTTCAGCACGGGGAAGCATGCCTTCGACGGGGACGACTTTAACCCCGGGGGTTTCGGCGTAGGCGAGGCCGACGTAGCCGATGCCTTTGGTGTTGCGGGCGATTTCGGAGGCGATTTGCTCATTGCCGGCGACCTTCTGTGTATTTTCTCCGTAGTCGCGCGAGGACATGGCTTTTGCACGGAAGAGGTCGTAGGTGCCGGAGGCGGTATTTCGGGTGTAGGCCGAGATCCGGCCCGCGGTCGCGCCAATGGCCGACCAGTCGGCGATGTCGCCTGCGAAGATGGCTTCAAGTTCGGCCATGGAAATGGACTCGATCGGGTTGGACTCGTTCACGATCACTGCAATCCCGTCTTTGGCGACCATGATGGTCTTGAGTTCCACGCCCACAGCTTTGGCGCGCGCGACTTCCTTGGTCGAGGGCGGGCGCGAGGTCATGCCGATATCGGCATGGCCTTCGGTGATTGAGACCACTCCGGCGGAAGAGCCCTCTGCCGAGACTTCGAAGCCGACTTCTCGGTCGATCGCTTCCATTTTGGCCTTAAAGGCCTCGGCGAGGTGGAGCGCTGCCTTCGCACCGATCGTGTCGGAGCCCATAATAACGACGGTCTCGGCCTGCAGGCTCCGTACGTTCAGTCCGAAAATGGTTAGAATTATGGCTAAAAACTGCTTCATCCAGATAGTATGTGACACGATTGTGACAAAATCGACTCGATTTTGCGGCTTATTCCTGCTCAAACTTAACTTCATTTGTTTTCTTATGTCTGAACTCTTCATGATTCTGGGCTTTGCCCTCGCTGCCTACGCGATCGTTGCCAACGATTCGATTCAAACACTTGGCACCTTTCTCGCCTCGAATAGCAAGCGCCCCTGGTGGATGCTCTGGATCTGGATTTCTGGGATCATGGTCGTGACGGTGAGCTGGGGGTGGATCGCCAACGGTGGAGATCCTGCTTTCGGGCGCCTTGCTGCTGCAGGTAAGAACATTCCGCACCCGCACGATTTCGGGGGTTTGATTACTTGGCTCTTTGTGATTCCGCCGCTCTGCCTAGTGATCCTGACGCGTATGGGGATTCCGGTGAGCACCTCGCTACTAGTCTTGACGGCTTTCAAGGGGCTCATCGCCGCGCAACAGGGCAAGACTCCCAAAGGCGCGGTGGATCTCTTCAACTCGATGATGCAGAAGTCGCTCGTCGGCTATGCCATCGCATTTCTCCTCGGCTTGGTGATTTTCGTTTCGGTGCTCTATTTAATGGAGCGCAAGGTCATGCAAGAGAAGGACCACAATAAACCGCATAACGAGCTGCACCCAATCTGGATGATCTTCCAGTGGCTTTCGACCGGGTTTCTCTGGTCGATGTGGCTGGTGCAGGATTTGGCCAATATTTTCGTTTACCTCCCGCGCGAACTCTCACTGACGGGTCTCATTCTCGCACTCGGTGGCATGGTGCTCCTCCAGGGGTATCTCTTCCGTGAGAAGGGTGGCAAAATTCAGAAGGTCGTCACCACCAAGACCAATACGATCGACGTGCGTTCGGCAACCTTCATCGATTTGCTCTATGGCGTGGTTCTACTTTTCTTCAAGGTGGACTATATACCCAAGCTGTTCGCTGCTATGGATATGACGGTGCCTTGGCCAGAGAAAATGCCGATGAGCACGACATGGGTCTTCCTCGGCCTGCTGGCTGGGCGTGAAGTCGGCATCGCTCTCCGTCTAAAAATCCGCAAGAAAAACAAGGTCTCCAATCTCATCTTCCGCGACGCGGGCAAGGCTTTCTTTGGCTCGGCGATTGCTGTGGTCTTGGCGCTCTTCCTGCCCACCTTCATCAAGCCAATCGTGCAAGAGCGTCTCGATAACGAAGCCGCCGCTATCCAATCCGTCGAAGCGGCGGCCGACGAGGCCGGAGCGGACGTCGTGGCACCCTCTGTTGAAACACTCAGCGAGTAGGCGGGCCGCAGATTTTTTCTCGAAAGCCCTCCTCCCGGCAATAGTGCTGTTATATTAGGTTTGTCAAGTTGAGCGCCGATCTCGCTCCAGTTCCAGGTCGGGGATGTGGTTGAAGGCGATCCGCATCGGCGCGGCTTCTTTTGAGCGCTGCGCTTCCATGGCATCGGCGTAGTAGAGGGTGCGGCCGCCGAACTTCTTGTTGATGGCGTCCATCGCATGCTGGAGCTGCATGCGGCGCGGCTGGTTGTCCTCGGCGAAGAGCGAGGGGGTGTGGCCGCCGAGGGGTTCGAGCCGCGCCAGCGTTATACTAACCTTGGTCGGCTCAGGCACGTCCTCTGGGCGTTGCGCCCAGAGGGCGTTGAGCAGTCTTCCCAGGACCACGCTGTCCTGGGTGGGAAAGCAATACGTCTGCGCCTCCCAGCGCAGGTCGAAGCCGAACTTCACGCCGACGAGGAGGTGCCCGGCAAAGTAGTCCATCGCCCGCAGCCGTAGGCAGGCCTTTTGCAACATGCGGTGGAGTGTGGCGTGGGCGCCGTGGAAGGTACGCAGGCGCGGGGGGAGCACGTGGGAGTGGCCAATGGTACTGCGCTGCGTTGCGACCGGCGGCACGTCCACGCCGCGGAGTGCATACCACATGCGGTCGCCGTCGATGCTGCCCCAGATCCGGTGGAGCTTGCGGCGGCTGGCTGCGCAGAGTGCCTCCATGTCCATGATGCGCGCGGTGTGCAGCCGCTGCTCGATGCGCCGGCCGATCCCTGTGATGTCACTCAGTTCAAAGCGGTAGAGCTTCTCTGGCAGGTCGTCGAAGTCGATACAGGTCAGCCCGTCCGGTTTTTCCAGTTTACTGGCCAGTTTGGCGAGGAAGCGGTTAGGCGCCAGCCCGATGGAGGCGCGGATGTGCTCGCCGATTTCCCCGGCCAGCCCCCGCTTGATCTCCAGCGCCTTGCCCCGCGCCACCTCTGGCGGCTGCCAGTGCTGGGGCAGCCGACCATACATCTCGTCGATCGAGAGCACCGCCTCCACGTAGATGATTTCGTGGATCCGTTTTTTGATCCGCTCATGCACCCGCACGTAGTTCGAATGCCCCGCCTCCACGAAGACGATGCCGGGGCACATCGCCCGGGCCTCGCGGACACCCGTGCCGGTTTTCACGCCGAAGGCCTTGGCCTCGTAGCTCGCCGCGATGCAGCAGGTCGTTTCCACGCCCAGCGAGGGCACCACCCCGACCGGCCGACCCCGTAGTTCTGGGTGGAACTGCTGCTCGACCGAGGCGAAAAAGCTGTCGAAATCAATGAAAAGGTAGCGGAGTGCCATCCTTTTAAGAGGGTACTAGAGAGACGCGCCCTGCAACCAATAAGTATAATTATGTTCACTATTCTATGGGGGACGAATTATTTCGAATTTCCTTCGAGCGTCCTTGCTTTGGAGGTCGATCTGCGACTAGTTGGCGCGGATGCGACGCGTCTCCATTTTTTTCTGCCTGATAAGCGCCCTTCTTCCTGTGGCACGTGGTGCGTCGGACGCCGGGGCGAGTTATAATCTGCTGCTCAAGCACAAGCTAACCGAAGAGTGGTTCCTGATCTCGCGTTCGAATCTGGCGAGCCGCCAGCATTACGACGACAACTTCTTCGGCTACACCGGGCTAGGCTTGGGCTATAATTTGAACGAAAACTGGAGTCTGCGCGTAGGCTACCGCCACGCATGGATCCGCCCCGGTGACGGCTGGCTGGAAGAAAACCGGCCCTATGTGGAGACCTATTACATGGGGGATTGGGAGGGCTTCCGCGTGACCAACCGCAGCCGTTTTGAGTTTCGCTTTTTCGACTACCGCGAAGATGATGTGCGCTTCCGTAACGAGATCGTAGTCGAAGCGCCATGGGAGTTTACGCCCCTCAAGCTCAAGCCCTACGTGGAGGAGGAATTTTTCTACAGTTTCAACGAGGATTGGATCGAAGCCAACTGGATTGGAGCCGGCCTGTCCTGGCGGCCGATGCCGGGCGTCAAACTCAAGCTCGGCTACCGCTGGGTGCACCAACGCATCGGTGACGGCTGGCTGAACCGCAACGTCATCGTGACAGGCGTGAATGTTTTCTTTTAGGGAGTTTTCCTAAAACAGCGCCAGCTGGTCGTCTTCGTCTTTGGTGTCGCTGCTGGATTTTTCCTTTTTCATACGCTTGTGCAGGAGATTGTGGGAGGGGTTGATTAAAGCTGTTCGAGGAAGTCGCGTAAGTTGATCGCCTCAATCTTGTCGGCGAGCGGGTATGGGGCGCCTTCCGGCGTGATGTAGTAGCCTTGGGTGGCGTTGAGGGTGGCCATGCTTTCGCGAAAGGCGGGAGTGAGTTTAGGCGATAGCGTGCGCTTGATCTCAATGGCTGTGCACGACCCATCGGCGTCTTCTAAGACCAGATCCACCTCGGCTCCGGCGTGTGTGCGATAGTGGCTGGCCCGAGTGCCGCTTGGGAGGCGCTGTATAATTTGCTCAATGCAGTAGCCTTCCCACGAGTGGCCGCAGACTGGATGACCAAGGAGCGCTTCGAGGTCGAACAGTCCCGCTAATCTGTGGAGTAGCCCGGTGTCTCGAATGTAGGTCTTGGGAGTTTTGACGAGGCGCTTGCCGGCATTGCGACTCCATGCCGGGAGCCGACGCACCAGAAAGAGGCCTTCCAATAGATCGACATAGTGACGCACGGTTTTTCCGTCGATGCCTAGGGAGTTTCCCAATTGGCTCATATTGACTGTGCTGCCTTGTTGGTGGGCAAGCATGCTGCAGAGGCGTCGCAGTTGAATCGGCGTCGAGTTCGTCCCCATCTGAGGCAGGTAGCGCTCAGTGTAGCTCAATAGGAAGTCTTCGCACCATTGCATTGAGCTGTCGTCGTCTGTGCTCAGATAGCTTTCGGGGTAGCCCCCCCGAAACCAGTGCCTTGAAAGATTTTCGGCGGGTTGCGGGAGTTCCAGTAGATTAAGCGGCGTGAGTTCCAGATAGCTGATGCGTCCGGCAAGTGTTTCCGAGCTTTGTTGCAGCAATTCCGCTGAGGCAGAACCTAAAATTAAGAATTGGGCGGTGCGCTCGCCCCGACTGCGCCTGTCGTCGATTAGGCTACGTAGTAGAGGGAAGAGTTCGGGAACGCGCTGGATTTCGTCGAGTATGACGAGTGCATCGTCGAACTGGGACAGGTAGAGTTCCGGATCGCTCAGTTTGGCGAGGGTGGAAGGTCGTTCGAGATCCAGATAATGACATGCTTTTTCCAATTCCAGCCCTTTGGCGAGTGTCGTTTTACCCACTTGGCGAGAGCCGAGCAGCGCGACTGCAGGCATTTGCTGTAAGCGTTTCTGTAACTCTGTATGTAGACTGCGCCGAATCATTTACCTTGAAATATAGGAATAGATTCCGAAATTTCAAGTCAAAATAGATTCAGAACAATGCCAACTGATCGTCCTCGTCTTGGGTGTCGCTGCCGGACTTCTCCTTTTTCATGCGCTTGCGCAGGAGGTTGTGAGAGGAGTCGTCGGCTTCGAGGCGTTCGAGGATGGTCTTGGCGCGATCGATGACCGTCGTGGGCAACCCGGCGAGGCGGGCGACCTGGATGCCGTAGGAGCGGTCGGCGGCGCCTTTGACTACCTGGCGGACGAAGACGATATCGTCGTTCCACTCCTTGACGGCGACGGAAAAGTTTTCCAGACGCTTAAGGGTTTTGGCCAGTTGCGTCAGTTCGTGATAGTGGGTGGCGAAGAGGGTGCGGGGGCCGCAGGCAAGACTGGTTCCGGCTGCTAAAGCAGCGGATCCTTGGCTGGGGTGGAGGTGCTCGATCACGGCCCAGGCGATGGAGAGGCCGTCGTAGGTGCTGGTGCCTCGCCCGATTTCGTCGAGGATGACGAGGCTGCGGTCGGTGGCGTTGTTGAGGATGTTGGCCGTCTCGTTCATTTCGACCATGAAGGTGGAGTTGCCGCGGGCGAGCTCATCGCTCGCGCCGACGCGGGAGAAGATACGGTCGACTACGCCGAGTTGGCAGGCGCGGGCGGGCACCCAGGCGCCGGACTGCGCCATGAGCACAATGAGCGCGACTTGCCGGATGTAGGTCGATTTACCGGCCATGTTGGGGCCGGTGATGAGGGCAATCTGTGGATTTTTGTCACCAGAAGAGGACAAGGTGCAATCGTTGGGCACGAAGGCGTGGGTGCCGGCGAGGCCGAGGCGCTCGTTGCGCATCATTTGCTCGACCACGGGGTGGCGGCCCTGGTCGATGAGGAGGGCGTCGCTCTGGTTGAGCTGCGGTTTGCAGTAGTCCCACTCGCGGGCGAGGCTGCTCCAGCCGATGAAGACATCGATTTCGGCGAGGGCGGCGGCGGTCTCCTTGAGTGCGTCGGCGTGCTCGAGGATGTCTTCGATCAGGCCGTTGAAAAGCGCTTCTTCACGGGCAATGGCTTTTTCCTCTGCTTGGAGGATCTCGCGCTCGCGCTCTTTGAGCACGTCGGTGGTGTAGCGCTCGGCGTTTTTCATCGTCTGCTTGCGCACGTAGTCTTCGGGCACGAGGGCGATGTTGCTCTTGGTTACTTCGATGAAGTAGCCGAAAGCGCCGTTGTAGCGGATGCGGAGGTTTTTGATGCTGGTGCGGGCTTGTTCGGCCTGCTCGAATTCGGCCAGCCACTTCTGGCTGTCGCGGGTCAGGCTGCGGGTGTGGTCGAGTGTCTCGTCGTAGCCGTCACGGATGGTGCCGCCGTCGGCGATGTTGCCGGGGAGCTCCTCGGCGAGGCCGCGGTCGAGAGTGGCGGCAAGCGTGTCGAAGTTGTGGATATGCTCGGCGATAGCGGCTACCGGTGTATCGGGGAACTCTAGAAGGGTGGTAGCGATACCGGGTAGTGCGGCTAGGGTGTCACGCACGCCGCCGAGTTCGCGGGGATTGCGCATGCGGTTTTGGAGGCGGCTGAGGATGCGCTCGATATCGCGGATACCTTTGAGCAAGTTTTGCAGTTCAGTGGTAAGGCCGGGAGCGCTTACGAATTCGCCGACGCAGTCTTGGCGGCGCTTGATTTCGCCGAGATCGAGTTCGGGGGCGCAGAGCCAGCGCTCCAGCAGGCGCGCGCCGGGGGCGGTCACTGTGGCGTCCATCGCGCCAAGAAGGGAGCCGTGGCGGGTGTTGGCGGCGGATTTGAAAATCTCCAGATTGCGCAGGGTCGCGGGGTCGAGTAGGAGGGTGCGCTCACTGCTGTATTCGCGAATTTTGCGCAGGTTTGCAGGCTGGGCGCAGAGCGTTTCGGTGGCGTAGTGGATCAGCGCACCAGCCGCGCCGAGAGCGGGATGGTCTTTGTCGATGCCGAAGCCCTCGAGATTGAGCACGCCGAGCGCCTCCATCACGGATTGGGCCCCGGAGGTTTCGTCGAAATGGTAATCCGGGATCGGGCTGATCGCACGGCCGTCGCCGAGATGTCTGTAGAGCTCGCGAAAGCGGTGCTCGGTGTGCGGCAGCGACCATTGCTCGGCCGCGTGTTCCGGCACGAGGATCTCGCGCGGGTCGAGGCTCTCGAAGGCGGCGAAGAGGTTTTCTGGCTTCGTTTCCGAGGCGAGGGAAAACTCGCCCGTGGTCAGATCGAGCCAGGCAGCGTTGAGCGTCGTTTTGCCGAGCGACAGCGCGAGCAGGAAGTGGTTACGCTGCGCGTCGATCTGGGTATCGGCGAGGCGCGTGCCGGGGGTGATGATGCGGGTGAGCTCGCGTTTGACCAGTTTCCCAGGCTGCGGCGTTTCCACTTGGTCGCAGATCGCGATTTTCACACCCTGGTCGAGGAGCTTCTGGATGTAGCCGTCGGCCGCGTGGAAGGGGATGCCGGCCATAGGCATGCCGTGGCGGTGGGTGAGGGTGATGCCGAGCAGCTTGGCGCCCCATTCGGCGTCTTGTTTGAAGATTTCGTAGAAGTCCCCCAGGCGGAACATGAGCAGCGTGTCGTCCGAGAGCTTGGCACGGATTTCGTGCCATTGCTGCATCATAGGAGTGAGTTTCTGGGGTTTTTCGGTGGACATGAAAGCGTCGATACAAGGGATTCGGAAATGCAGATCAATACTGATCCGGAGATTAATCGGCCAGTGGGTTCCTTGTTTTAAGCGACGGAAAACGGCTGAAGTCCCGGTCGACGGTCCACAGTTCACGAACCCCGTGGCTCAAACAGTAGGCTGCGATGCGTGCATCGTGGATCAGCGGTCCGTGGACTTTGGCTCGCACGCTGAGAATCATTAAGTGCTCTAGGCTGTCCGAGGAATCATGGAGTATCCGCAGGGCGGGGGCGGCCCGCCAAGCGTCAATTTGGAGGCACGCTTGTTCCGGTGTGGAGGGTGTGTTCCAGATCTTCGGGTGGGTCACGATCCCGTAAAATTCGACCAAGCTGTGGTAGCCAATGGCCCAGGGTTGAAGGCTTTCGGCCGTCTCCTTGACTTTGCGGCGCGCGGCATCGTGCAGGCTTGCATCCCTGCGGTGTGCATGCACGAGGATGTTGGTGTCGAGCGCGATCATGGGTGGAAGCGGGCCTCACGCTGTTGGTCGATCAACTCGTTGATGGCTGCGCTGCTGACGACATCTTCACGGCGGGTGGAGCCGACGGAGGCGTCCTTCAGTTCAAATGAAGACGCGGGCTCGTCCAATGTCCGCTCCAATGCTTCCACTACTAAAGCCCGGAAGGTGGTTTTGCGTTGTGCTGCAGTCATTTTGACTCGATGCATAAGTGCATCAGGCATATCTATGGTTGTTCTCATGCATAAATATATATAAATATGGTCATCGTGCGCAAGTGAGAAATAGGCGTGCAATCCGCAGGCTCTCCGCTTCTCTGAGTGGCGGCTATGGCAGTTTCCTTATATTCCCTTCGTTTTGAAAACCCTGCGGCTCCGGCGTTGGTCATCCTGCACGGGCTCTTGGGCGCTTCCCGCAATTGGACGACGATCGGCAAGGCGCTTCAGCCACGCTTCGACGTGCATGCGCTCGATCTGCGCAACCACGGCCGCTCGCCGCACGCCGACGCCATGCGCTGGGCGGAGCTGTGCGACGACCTGCAAACCTACCTCAACGAGCAGGGTCTCAACGAGATCCACCTCATGGGGCACAGCCTCGGCGGCAAGGTGGCCATGCGCTACGCCTGCCAAAACCCGGAGGTTGTCAAGAAGCTGGTCGTCGTTGAGATCGCGGCCAAACCCTATCCGCCCTACCACGACAACGAGTTCCGAGCCATGAAGCGCATCCCCGTGGCCGAGCTGGGCAGTCGCAAGGAAGCCGAAGAGCTCCTCGAAACGATGGTGCCGTCCTGGGCGATGCGCCAGTTTCTCCTGACCAACCTCGTGCGCGACGAGTCCACCGGCGCCTACAAATGGCAGGCCAACATCGACGCCCTCCACGCCAGCCTGCCGCACATCCGGCAAAACTCCCTTTTGGAAACCGACTGCTACCACGGTCCCGCCCTATTAGTGCGCGGCGCGAACTCCGACTTTATCGACGACAACGACGCCGAAGAAATGCAGCACTGGTTTTCGCACCTTCGCGAAGAGATCGTCCCCAGCGCCGGGCACAACGTGCATGTGGAAAACCGCAAAGGCTTCCTCGAAGTGCTGGACGCATGGCTCTAAGGCATAAACTTGTCCTAGCTTTTTCACGTGTTTGACTTTGCGCCCGCCCACCTTCCTGCTTTCTTACATACAATATGTCCCTCCGCTCCCAGTCCGAGGCCGATAAAGTGGCCGCCGCCGGTTTTGCCGAAGTCTATGAACCGGTGAAGCCTTACCTCGACGACCTCGACGTCTTCTTGCAGTCGCAGGTGGCCGAGCTGGAGCCGGAGATCCAGGAGCACGTGCGCTACGTCTTCGGGCACAGCGGGAAACGTCTGCGCCCCATGCTGGTGGCCTACAGTGGTTGGGAAGGGCCCGGTGCACGGCGGGCGGAGGACCTGGTTCGTCTGGGCTCTGTCATCGAACTCGTCCATCTCGCAACCCTTGTGCACGACGACATCCTCGACGAGGCCGACACGCGACACCGGCAGGAGACCGCCGCCAAGAAGTTCGGTCCGGCCGCCGCAGTCTTAATTGGCGACGTGCTTTTTTCGCACGCCCTCAAGCTGGCCGCCGAATTCGATACAAACGAGGTGTGCCGCTCCGTCGCACAGGCTACCGCCCGCGTTTGCGCCGGCGAGATCGCTCAGACCTACCAGCGCGGCGAGGTGAACTACAGTCGCGCGTTTTACTTTCGGGTGATTCAACTGAAGACAGCTGAGCTCTTTGAAGTCGCTTGCCGTCTCGGCGCCAAGGTTGCGGGCTATCCGGAAGATTTCAGCGAAGCTGCCGGACGCTTCGGTCGCCACCTCGGGATCGCCTACCAGATTTTCGACGATCTCGTCGACCTCTACGCCGATGAGTCGATGATCGGCAAGACGCTCGGCACCGATCTCGACAAGGGGAAATTCACCCTGCCGCTTTTGTTGCTTCTGGAAAAACTTCCTTTGGAGGCGCGCGCGGCCTTGCTCGCCCGGTTCAAGGCTGGCGATAAGACCGTGGCCGCCGACTTTACCGCGCGCTTACGCGAGTTCCCTATCTTCGAGGAAGTCGTGGCTAGCTTTGAGGGCGAGTTGGCAAAGGCGACCGATGCAGTGGCACCATTCGAAGCGCTGCCACCGGTCGCGGCCATGCAGAAGATCGCCGGACTTGTCCGTGCGCAGCTCGGACGGATCGATATATAGGATAGAAGGGTAGGGTTTTTCGCCGCGTGCGCGCAGAATGCCTTCTGGAATATCATTGCAAAACGTCATGTTGCACGATGCTCTTACACTTTACACAAACGACGACTCATCGGCGTATTCGATGAACCCCAGTCCGGGAGTTCTCCGCCAGCCGAGACGCTTTCTTACAGTTTATGGACATTGCAATTGTCACCGGAGCCGAGACACCTCTCGGACTCAGCCTTATTCAACGTTTGGTGCGCCAAGGTTATCGCGTCCACGGGATCGGAAATAATTTTTCCAAAGTCACCTACGCCGACCCGCAGTTCAAAGCACATCCCGTCGACCTCAGTGATCTCGCGGCTGTGTCGGGTGCGCTGCAGGCCATCCTCGACGAGGAAAAGTCTCTCGACCTGCTCATTCATGCGCTTGATGTGACACCTGGCGCCGCTTTCGAGAAACTGTCCGTCGGCAACCTTGAAGCCGTTCTTAAGATCGGCTTGCTTGGACCTGTTATGTTGACTCGGCTCGCGCTGCCCAACCTACTTCGTTTCCGCGGCCAGTTGATCAACGTCATCCCCGCTAACAAGAGCGGCAATCCGGCAAGCGCGGTCAACGCACTGATCAAAGGTGGCCTCCGCAGTATGAATGCCGCGCTCTTCGATCGCGCTCGCGATACTGGCCTGCGCGTGACGAATCTCGTACTCCGCCAGAATGCAGAGCCTGACGCCCTTTCCGTCCAGAGTAGTACGCAAACCCACATCGACCTCGAGGATGTCGCCCGTGCGGTCGAGCATCTGATCGATCCCAATTTTGCCAATGTGCCGGCCGAGCTCGTGCTCTACCCTCGTAGCAGCGCGTATTCCGACCACGTTTTGCCGGAGCTGCCCGAACCGCTTGATCCTTACTGCGCGGTTGTCTTGCCGCCCAAAGAATACTGCCCGCCCGAACAGCCGAAAATTCAGACGCCGGAAAAGGTCAAGGTCGAACGCACCATCCCCTACACAGACGACGAGATGGAAGACCGAATCGCCGCCGCGATTGAGGATTTTGAGGCCCATCCCGAGCGCTACGATGTGCCCGATGTTAAGCCTGGGCATCGCAAGCCCGCGGCCGAGCACCGCCTCGACCCACAGGAGGGGGGCTCTTCCAATAAACGCCGCCGGGGCCGCCGTCGGGGCGGACGCAACCGCAATCCCAACGCCCAGTCGCTGCAAGACGGCTCCCAGAAGCCACAGGAGGATGCATCCCCATCCAGAGAGGGCGCTGCACGTCGGGAAGACCGCAAGCCGTCGCCCGATGCGCAACATCAGCCCGAGTCCGGGCAAGGTAGCGACAAGCCGAAGTCCAAATCGCGCCGTTCTGGCCGAGGCCGTCCCAAGCCTCAAGGTAAAGGACAGTCGGCATCTCAACCGCAGTCGGATCAGAAATCGCAATCGGACAACAAACCGGAGGTGAAACCCGAGCCGAAGCCCGACGCGCCGAAGAAAGCACCCGTGAAAAAAGCGGCCAAGAAATCGGCCAAGAAAGCGGCCAAGAAGACGGCCAAAAAAGCGCCCGCGAAGAAAGCCGCCAAGAAGACCGTGAAAAAGAAAGCCGCGAAAAAAGTGTCCAAGCCTTCAGCGGATTCGGAATAGGCGTTGCGAGTCATTTCATTCGTAGCCCGCAGCTTCAGCAAGGGTTCGTTGCGGTTTGTCCCTTCGGCGCGCTGAGAGTGCTTGCTGAAGCAGCGCACTACGTGAATGCATGCGAGTTCTGGAATAGACGCCCCGTAGCCCGCAGCTTCAGCAAGGGTTCGTTGCGGTTTGTCCCATCGGCGCCCTGAGAGTGCTTGCTGAAGCAGCGCACTACGTATTGGCCACGATCAAACCTCGTCTGGGAAGCGGCTGATCCGCCATGGATAGTCCTTCCAATTGCGGGCGAGCCTCGCTTTTACAGGATTATTGCGGATGTATCGGATCGTCTTCAGCCGCTCGCTTTCGTGACGCATCCAGCGGTCGAACCAGTCCTCCTGCCAGAATCGGCCGGATCGTTTCAGCTCTTGGTTGGCCCAGCGTGCGCTGCGCCCCTTGAGACGCTCGATCGTTTCTTTCAGAGGTAGCGATGGCACCGGTTGCTGGGTAATTAAGAAATGCAGATGGTTGGGCATGATGACCGCTTCGCCAAGGTGCCATCCGTCCTCTTCGACCTTCTCGAGCGCGGATAGCATGCGCTCGCAGATTGCAGATGTGGTTAACGGGGCGAAGCCCTCCGCGGAATCGAGATACTTTTCTGTCGTGAGGAAATACTGACGCTGCAATTGGGCGAAAGCCGGATCGTTGGCTTCGATTTCCTGGAGCGAACGGTGGATGTTCTTTATTTTTTCCCGAGCTTGCGCCGGGAGACTTCCCTGGCAGCGGATCGTTACGAAGTGCCAATGGCCACGCACTTCCCAGTGGGGGAGTTGCGAACGCCAGCGTGCCTCCGTATGGATGATCTCTGCCACAGGGGTAGTCTTGCGCAGATCACATG
>DLQD01000109.1 GCA_002480015.1 Opitutia bacterium UBA7441 | reverse complement strand
TTGTCGGGGATGAGGGTGATGCCACTTGTGCGGCCACTGAGTCGCCAGAAGAGGCCGGCGGCGGACGGATCGCCCTCGAAGGGGAAGAGGATGGCGTTGAAGGGATAGTTGGGACGGCTGGCCATGGCACGATTGAACAGCTCGACGCGGTCGGCTTCGCTCAGGCTGCCGCTGGGCGGTGCGGGGGCGGTGGGCAGGCCATCGCCGATGAGAAGCAGGCTGCTAGGGCGCTCCCTCAATTGGCTGACGGTTTGGAGGCCCGTGGCAAGGTTAGCGCCGCCGCGTGCTTCGAGCTTGTCGAGGCGTTCGAGGAAGGCGATGAGAGCGTTGTTATCGTAAGGATCGATATAAGGGTTTTGTGCGGAGCCGGAGAGTGCATTGGTGCCTTCAGCCATGGAAAAAACGGCCACTTGAGTGCCTTTAGGGATCGCGGCCAGCACTGCACGGACGGCGGCTTTGGCACGGAGCCATTTCTTTGCACTGGAGCCGCTGCCCTGGTTGATGATTTCGATGGCGCTTTCGGCGTCTTCGGCCAGCATGCTGCCGGAGCTTTCGAGCAGAATGACGGCGCGCGGCGCACGGAGGCGCAGGCCGGAGAGGTAGCTTTGGTCGGCTGAAGGACGATCCAGGGCGGCGGGCTGCTCCGTGGGCTCGGCCTCAGTTACGAGGGCGGCGAGGACTTCGGCTTGTTTTTCGACTGCTTTGGCCAGGCGCTCCTGTTCGGCCGCAAGCTCGGCCACGCGGGTGGCGTAGGTGTCGGGCTGGGGGTCGAGGGCTTCGATTTCTGTATCGAGCGCTTTTTGTTCGGCCTCGGCCTCGCGGATGGCGGCTTGCAAGGTCTCGGCGGCCTCGACGGATTGGGAGGCTTCCTCCTGGCTCTCGGTGATTTGTTTCTTAGCGGTAAGGATAAAGAGCAGGAGCACCGCGCCGAAACCACAGCAAATGCAGTCCATAAAGGAGAGCGCTGAACTTTGGGCTTCGCGGCGTTTTTTCATCGAGTTGCGGGATACGCCCACCTTCGTCCTGCTGGCTTTCAGGCTTCGGTCGGTCTTCGAGGGTGTGAGCTATTGGGACTCGGTGGTTTCTGTTTTTTGGCTCCTGACTGCCGACGCTTGACTTCTGGCCTCTGGAGCCTTCGGCTCCGTATGGTCGAAGAGTTTATCGATGAGTTGCTCGCGGCAGAAGGTTTGCAGGCGGAGTATGAGGCCTTCCTGTCCACTCTGGAGAAGGTGAATCAGGAGCATGAGGAGGATGCTGATGAAGAGGGCGACGAGGGTCGAATTGAAGGCCACTCCGAGGGCACTCGTCACGCCGGAGATATCGCCCTGAAGGGCTTCGTCGGCCCGTTGAAGGGCGACGCCGATGCCGCGCACTGTGCCGATAAACCCGATTGAGGGAACCGCCCAGACAAGGTAGCGGAGCATGGAAAGTTCGCTCTCCTGTTGTTCGGCGGCGACTTCGAGGCGCCCCATAATGGTCTCGGTCGCCTCCGGCACGCTGCCAGTGATGTGGTAGCGCTCGAGCCCACGTGCCATAATGTAGGGCAGGATTTTATTACGCAGATCGTGACTCTGGCTCTTGCTATCGATGAGGTCGGATAAGATGCCGGCGCGATCGCGAGAGATACTGCGGGCACCTTGTAGTAGATCGACCTCGGGTGCGATCTCCAGGCCTTCGCTCTCGGGGGCAAAGCGGCCGAGGGTTCTGGCCTCGTGCTTGAGTAGGATAAATTTGTAAACGAGGATCATGATGCCCCAAAGGAAGAGAGAGAGGCAGATCTGTTGTTCATAGTCCTTCAGGATGACATAAAGGCTGGAAAGGGAGGTGCCGATATCGACACCGTAGCTGTTGGCAAGAGCGGCTTTATTGGCCCCCGGGCGAATCAGAATGCCATAGAACGCACCGACAAAGATGAAAGAGGCGATCAAGCCGAGAGTGAAGATTAGACCTTTGACTGAAAAAAGGCCGCGTTCAGGATTTCGTAAGCTCATAATTATTCGGAACCTTGGTATGTAGGGAGAGTTCCCAGTATTCTGTGCATTGCAATTTCTGCAAGGGCACTTATTGCTAGGGACATGACAAAATTATATCTACCTGTTGTCCTTCTGCTAGCCGTGTTTTTTTCGACCGGTTGCCAGAATAATCCAAATCGCGGGCGTGATATCGGCGTCTTGGCAGGTGCCATTCTAGGCGGCATCGCCGGCGCACAGATGGGAGATGGCGGTGATATCAATGTCGTAGCCGGTGCCGTGCTTGGCGGTGCCCTCGGCAGTATGGCGGGTAACGAAATCGACAAGCGGCACGAAGCGCTCGAAGCAGCTGAAGCCCAACGCCAATACGAATACGAGCAAGAGGTGCAGTCGCAGGAGCAACTCGAAACAGAAATCAAAGCACTTGAAGAAAAACGTATTCGTGATGAAATCGCCCGTAAGGCGACGGCCGAAGATGTAAAAGCAGCCGAGCGTGAAGCCGCACGGGTCGAAGCGGAACTCGCGGCCAAAAGAAAGGCCTACGAAGAATCACAAGCCCGCGCCCTCCGCATTCAAGAAGCGCAAGAGCGCATTGCCAAAGCGCAAGAAGAGCTGGCTGAGTTGGAGCGCCAACAGAGCGGACAGTCGTCGAGCGCAGGGGCGCACGAGTGAAATGGCCTTTTGGGTAGCTGGCTATCGTCCCAATCTAGTGGCGGTTGGATGATGCTTTTCAAGCTC
>DLQD01000102.1 GCA_002480015.1 Opitutia bacterium UBA7441 | reverse complement strand
CCAAAGGCGAGCTGACGGGCATTGGCGCTGGCCTTCATGTAGTTGCGCGCAGCCAGCATCCTGTCGAAAAGTGCCGGCGGGATCGGCTCGCCGGTCTCGTGGTGGCGGGCGAAGAGATCTAGACTTTCGCGCTCCCAGCACCAGTTCTCCATGATCTGGGAGGGCAGCTCCACAAAATCCCAGGGCACATTGACACCGTTTAGTGACTTAACTTCGACCTCGCCGCAGAGGTGATGGAGCAGATGTCCGAATTCGTGAAAAATCGTCTCGACCTCGCGATGGGTCAGCAGGGCGGGCTGGTCGCCGACGGCGGGGGTCAGGTTGCCGCAGATGAGGCCGAGGTGGGGGCTACGCTGCTTCGCGGGATCGCGCTCGCCGGTGAGCAGGTAGTTCATCCATGCGCCGCCACGTTTCGACTCGCGGGGGTGCCAGTCTGCGTAGAAGGCGCCGAGTTGCTCGCCTGTCTCCGCATCGAAGAGGTCGTAGAATTTGACCTCCGGGTGCCAGGTCTCGACTGCGTCGAGTGATGAATGATGGGTGATGGGTGATGAATGATCCAGTGTGTGGGATACGGGATGCGGGATACGGGATGCGGGATCCGGGATATGTGATGCAGAATCCCGCTCCTCGATGCGCAGGCCGAAGATCTTTTGCGCGATCTCGTACATGCCGCTGATTACCCGATGGATCGGGAAGTAGGGGCGGAGGGCCTCTTCGTCGAAATCGTAGTTGGCTTTGCGCTGCTTCTCCGCCCAGTAGCCCGCTTCCCAGGGCTCTAAAAGTGGTGAGTTGGGAGTGGAGTGTGGAGAGTTGAATTTGGCTTTGAAGACGCGGAGTTGCTCGGCTTCGGCCTCGAACTGGTGGCGGACTTTGTCGAAGATGTCTTCTCCGAAGCGGAGTGCGGCCTGCCCGGATGCGGCCATGCGGCGCTCGGTGACGTGGTCGGCGAAGTTCTCTTGACCGACAAGCTGGGCGAATTCGTGGCGCAGGTCCAGAATCCGGCGGACGAGCTCGCGGTTGTCGTGTTCACCCTCGCGGCCGATGGCGGCATAGGCGCGCCAGACCTCCTCGCGGAGGGGGTCACTGTCCGCATAGGTCATGAGTGGCATATACGAGGGGGCTTGCAGGGTGAAGCGCCAGCCCTCTTGGCCCTTTTGTTCGGCACTTTGACGGGCCGCATCGAGGGCGGACTTCGGTAGGCCGGAAAGTTGTCCCTTATCGGTGACTATTTTATCCCATGCATTGGTCGCATCGAGGCAGTTTTCGGAATATTTTTGGGTGAGTTCGGCCAATTCACTTTGGATCTCGCCGGCGCGTTTCTTTTGTTCGGGTGGGAGATCGGCACCCGCTTCGCGGAAGTCGGCCAGGGTTTCTGCGATGTAGCGGTGCTTGGTCGGGGAGAGTGCCTCTGTCTCGCTCTGCTCGCCGTAGGCTTTGAGTGTTTTCCAAAGAGTTTCATTGAGAGGGATGCCGGCGAAGAACTCGCTCACTTTGGGCAGCATCTTGTTGTGGGCCGCGCGCAATTCGGGGCTGTTGGCGACTGAATCGAGGTGGCTGACGAGCCCCCAGGCGCGGTTGAGGGTTTCCAGCCCCAGATCCAGCGCGGCAACGGTGTTTTCGTAAGTCAGCGGTGCGCTCTGGTTGGCCACGGCATCGACGGCGGCTTTGGCCTCGTCGAGCGCCTTGCTGATATCGGCCTCGATGTGATCGGGTGTGAGCGTCGACCACTTGATGTGGAAATCGTTTTGGAGAAAAGGGTGCATTGTGAGTCGTGACGAGTGCTGAGTCAGTTGTGATGGATGAAAGTTCTGGATGTTGAGGAAGTTGGTCTGCGTAACATTGATTTGCAATGCACGATCAAGGAATTCATTTTTCTGATTCACTCTATATCTTTCACCATTCACTCTTTCTCTGTGGCACGCTATCGTTCATTTTTGTTTCCAGATGCTTTGGTCGAGGGAGATGCTCTGACTTTGGATGTGCGGGAGAGTCATCATCTCGTGCGGGTTTTGCGGGCGAAGGTCGGCGAAACGGTTGAAGTGTTGGATGGTCGGGGCACGCGCTACCAAGGGCGTATCGGTGTAGCGGATGGGAAGGCGGTGCGGATCGAGGTCAGCGCGGTTGAGCGCGCGGCACCGCAGTTGCCGAGGGTGACTCTGCTCCAGTCGATTCCAAAAGGGAAGACGATGGATCTGATCTTGCGCATGGCCACGGAGATCGGCGCGGTACGGATACAGCCGGTCTTTACCGATCAGGGCGACGTGCAGATCAAAGGCGAGCGCCTGCTTTCTAAAGTCGAAAAATGGCGGCTTACGATGATTGAAGCCTGTAAGCAATGTGGCCTGAGTTACTTGCCGGAGCTAGCTGTGCCAGTTCCCCTGGACGCGTGGTTGCTAGAGCACCCTGCAAGCGAGCGAGCGCTGCGGCTCGTAGCAAGTTTGGAGGCGGGCAGTCGTCCTTTACGGGAGGTTTTGGATGGCTCAGGCAGCCCAGAGGAAATCGTCGTCGCAGTGGGACCCGAGGGTGATTTCACTTCGGCGGAGTATGCCGCCCTGCGCGATTCCGACTTTCAACCTGTCCGGCTGGGCGCGAACGTGTTGCGCTCGGAAACGGCGGCAGCTTATATTCTAAGCGTGGTCGATCAATGCAATCTGCTTACAGAATGATTGTGAGGCGGCGCGGTGACACGTAGCCGTTCAGCTACGTCAGCTCGAAGGCGAGGATCGTGATGTCGTCTTGTTGGTTTGGGATTTTGGTGTAATTGGCCACTGTTGCGTGGAGGGCATCGATCGTTTCTTGGACGGGCTTATTGGCGTATTTCTTTAAGCTGCCGATCACTCGCTTCATGCCGAATTCCTCGCCATTAGGATTGGACGCTTCGACGATGCCGTCTGTGAAGGCGTAGAACCGGTCGCTGATCTGCAGGTCGATGGATTTCGCACTTGAAGCAGCGGTGCCGGGTAGACCCATGACCGTGCCGTTGGGTAGTTCGATCAGCTCGATGCGGTCTTCTTTTTTGTGGTAATGGAGCACTTGTCGGTGTCCAGCATGGGAGAGAATAAGTTTACGGCTGCCGTTCTTTTGGCGGGCTCCAAAATGTCCGGCCAGCCCGGTGACGAAGCCGCTATTGATACGCCCGGTGATGCCTTCGTTGACAGAATTTAAGAAATCGCGCGGGTTGTCATTATAGACCTCGGCGCTATGTGCGGTGAGGTATTTGATCAGCACAGTGTAGAATGCCGCCGTGACGCCGTGTCCGCACACATCACCCATAAAGAAGAGCAGGCAGTTGCACGGATTACGGGGGAAGTTGATGATATCGCCGCCGACCTGAGTCATCGGTTTCCACAGGTAGGCGATCTCGACGTGGTTGATGTGGGGGACGCGCCCAGGGATCATTACGCTTTGCACTTTATGGGCGCTTTCATAGTCGGAGCGCATGATCTCGTTTTGTTCCCGGAGTCGATGCTCGCTTTGGGCGAGTTGTTCCAGTGCAATTTTCTCGGTGGTAATGTCCCGTGAGATGCCGAGTATGCCGGCTAATTTACCCGACGAGAGATAGAGAGGCGCCTTACTGGAAGAGACCCAGCTGACGGAGCCATCCTCCCAGGTCTCTTTCTCTACAATGTTCACCATGGGCTTTCCGGTTTCGATAATCCGCTGCTCATCGTCGAAGGCTTGTTGTGCGTGTTCTTCAGAGAACAGGTCAAAATCCGTGAGCCCTTCCAACTCATGGCGATTTTTGAATCCGTGCATATCAGCCAGCGCTTGGCTGGCGGCGATGAAGCGACTTTGCTTATCCTTAATATAGATACGGTCAGCAGTCTGCTCCATGAGGCTCTCAAAGAGGCGCTTAGCCGAGGCGCGAAGTAGCATAGAATTCCCGTTAGGCTCTATTTTCGAAGCGACACGTTTCATAGGGCACACATCGTATAGGGATATTCTCTTTTAGCAACGACCGATACGGTGATGCTACAATAGGCAGGGCTGCTCGATGAACTGCCAATTGATTTTGAATTTGGCAGCGATTTCGGCGGCGAGGGCTTGGACGCCGAAGACTTCGGTGGCGTAGTGGCCGCAGGGGTAGAGATTGAGGCCCAGTTCCTGAGCCATGTTGAAATGGTGCTGACGCAGTTCGCCGGTCACCAGCGTGTCGATGTTATTTTCGAGCAGGTGGGGCACCGCGCTCTGGCCGCTCCCGGTGAGGATGCCGATGCGCTTGGGTTGCGTGCTTCCGTATTCGATCCCTTGATACGTGTTCGGGAAGAGCACCTGTAGTTTTTTAGCCAGTTCAGCGCGTCCGCCCATCGGGCCGAGGGTGATGGTTGCCATATCGTTGCCTTCGTAGTTGAGGAAGGTGTCTACTTTTTTCAGGCCGAGGGCTTTGGCGAGGAGGGCATTGTTGCCGATTTCGGGATGGCAGTCGAGCGGGAGGTGAGCGCCATAGACGGCGAGATTGCCATCCAATGCAGTTTTAATCTTTTGATAGTGGGGGCCGGAAATCGGCAGCGGGGGCGTCCAATAGAGGCCGTGGTGGCAGATCAGGAAGTCGATGCCTTCTGCGATGGCGGCTTCAAAGGGGCGCGTTCCAGCATCAACTGCTGCGCCGACCTTAGTCACAGTGCCGTTGTTCTCGAGCTGAAGGCCATTGTAAGCGCCATCGAAGTCTTTGACTTCCGCGCGGCGGGTGCGTTGATCACAAAAAGCGACGATTTCCTGTAGTTGTGCCATGGATAGGTAGAGTAAGTCGTGATTCGTGACGAGTGAAGTGTTTTCTGACTTCTAACTTCCACAATCTATCTTCTAACTTCTAACTAATGTCCGACTATGAAACACGTTTTGGCTCGATTGGGCGACTATATGGCGCGGAGGGCCTCGCGCGCATCCGCGGGGCGCATGTCTGCGTGATCGGTCTCGGCGGAGTCGGCTCCTGGGTGGTTGAAGCTTTGGCGCGCTCTGGGATTGGTGCGCTTACCTTGGTCGACATGGACGAGGTCTGCCTCAGTAATGTAAACCGGCAGATTCACGCGCTCGACGGCACGGTCGGTCGGTCGAAGGCGAAGGTGCTGGCCGAGCGGGTGGGCCAGATCGCCCCGGAGTGCGCAGTCACGGTGGAGGCAGTTTTTTTCACCGAGGCCACGGCGGAGCGTCTGCTCGAGCCGAACTTTGACTACATTGTGGATGCGATCGACGCGACCAAGCACAAGTGCCGGCTTATCGCGGAAGCGCGTAGGCGCGGGCTCAAGTTGATCACCTGTGGCGGAGCAGGTGGCTGCATTGACCCCAGTCGGGTGCAGATTTGTGATCTGGCGCGCACGATCAACGATCCCTTGCTGCTCCAAGTGCGTAAACGGCTGCGACGGGACTATGGCTTCCCGAAGCTTTCGCGGCAGAAGTTTAAGATCGATTGTGTCTATTCCGATGAGTTGCCGGTTTTCCCTCAGGTCGATGGCTCGGTGAGTTGCGAGCGTGAGTCCGGGGCGGACTATAGACTGAATTGCGATACCGGTTTTGGCTCGGCGACTTACTTGACGGGCACGGTGGGATTTTTCCTTGCGGCAGAAGTCGTCAAGCGTATCGCCTTCTCGGAGTGATGACCTTGTGTCGGTTATGACTGTTGGTTCGTGCGCACACTCTCTTTGATCCGCTGAAGCAAATCGTCTGGCATCGTCCGCTTGCGGATTTTAAATCGACCAGAACTGGCGGTGATGTGATAGCCGAGATGGTCGAGTGAAATTTTCTCTAAATCCTGCCAGCGTATATGTTGCGGCTTTTTCGGAAAGGCGGCAAGTGTGATGCCTTCATCGTTCCAGCTAATGCGTAGACGGCCGAGAGGAGCCAGTGTGAGAGCCATGACTGCGAGTGTGAACAGCGCAATGAAAACAGCCATCCCCGAATCGCCGCGCTGCCAATAGCCCCAGGCGACCATGCCGCCGAGGAGCGCGTAGATGAGTGCTTTTATTTTTCGCATGGCATTTATTTGGGTGACTTCTCAGGCCACGAATCTCGCCCTGCTTCGCTCTCCGGGCTAGGCAAGGAGATGCCTCGCTCTGCGAGCGAAGCATGGTGGGAGCTACAGAATTCGAATCTGCGACCTCATCCATGTCAAGGATGCGCTCTAACCAACTGAGCTAAGCCCCCGTCACCATGCGGAATGGCGGAATAAAGGTCTTCACCTAGGTCAAAGCAAGAAAAAATTTGCGCTATCGCCTCTTCTGCGGATTGTATGTGGACATGGAAATTGTGCGTGTAGAAACCCGGGATGGATCCATTCAATACGGATACGAGGTAGGCAATCAGGTCTTTCGGCTTGAAGGCGATCTCTACGGCAAATTCTCGCAGGGCGGCGAATTGCTTGATCCAGTCAGGCGCTTGGCACCGATTGTACCGACCGCGATCTACGCGATCGGTCTAAACTACCGAGCACACGCCGCTGAGATGAAGGTCGAGTTGCCGGAATACCCGGTCGTTTTTATGAAGAGCACCACCTCGGTGCTCGACCCTGAGTGTCCGATCCTACTGCCGCGTCACTTGCACAGCGACCAAGTCGACTATGAATGCGAATTGGCGGTCGTCATCGGCAAAACCTGTAAAAACGTCCGAGCGGCCGAGGCCCTGGACTACGTGCTCGGCTATACCTGTGCCAATGATGTCAGTGCGCGCGATTGGCAAAAGTCCCACGGGGGAGGGCAATGGGTCAAAGGCAAGAGCTTCGACACGTTCTGCCCCTTGGGGCCGATTCTCGTCACGGCCGATCGCATTCCGAATCCCCAGATTCTGCCTATCCGTACCATCCTCAATACGGAGATCCGTCAGGAATCCTTTACCGGTGATATGATTTTCAGTGTGGCTGAGCTGATCGCCTTTCTCAGTGGGAGCACCACGTTACTCCCCGGCACTGTCATTCTGACGGGCACACCTCCGGGCGTGGGTGTGGCGGCCGATCCGCAGCGCTTTCTCAAGCCGGGGGATGAGGTGGCGATCGAAATCAGTGGCATCGGTATGCTACGAAATCCAGTCGTGGCGGAGGCGTAGCGGGCACTCGCCGTCGCGGTATGGTCGCCGAAGGCATGAGCTTTTGGACGATTCTTCCTTCGGCAGAGACTTTCTAAAGCGATACCGTTTCGCCAAAGGCATTGAGCATCCGCCGCCTTTCTGCTCGACGGGTCAGCGTCTTTCTCTATCAACAGTGGTATGTCGGCCACTGTATTTACGATCGCGAATCAAAAAGGCGGCGTCGGTAAAACGACGACCGCAATCAACCTCAGCTACGCACTCGCCGAAAGGGGGGTGCGCACCGTGCTCGTCGATCTCGACCCGCAGGCCAATGCCACCAGCGGGCTCGGCCTCGAAAAACTCGAAGGCGGTAGTCTCTACGGCCCCCTCTGCGGCGATGGCACCGCCCTCGAAAAAGTCCAGCCGGTCGGCACGAGTGATTGCCTCTTCGTCATCCCCTCCGAAGTGGATATGGCTGCGATCGAGATCGAGCTCTATCAACGCGACAACTACTTGATTCAACTTCGCGAAGTCCTTGCTCCCCTCCGCGATTCGGACGATTACGATGCCATCGTGCTCGATTGTCCGCCCGCGCTCGGCATGCTTTCGATGAACAGCCTCGCTGCCGCCGACTATCTGCTCATCGCCCTGCAGTGTGAATACCTCGCGATGGAAGGCCTGGGGCAAATTCTCAAGGTCGTCGATAAGCTCCGTGATGCCGGCGTCAACGACGGCCTCGAACTCGGTGGTATTCTCATGACGATGTTCGACCAGCGCACCAACCTCGGGCAACAAGTCGTCGGTGAGGTGCGTAACCACTTCGATGAGCTTGTTTTCCGCAGCATGATCCCCCGCTCTGTGCGCCTGAGCGAGGCCCCGAGCTTCGGCCAGTCGATTTTCGAGTACGAGCCCAACAGCAGCGGCGCCCATGCCTATGGCTACTTCGCTGACGAGGTGATTGAGCGCTTCAAGCTCAGGAAGTGACACCTTTCTTTCTATCTGGAAGAATCTTTTGAGATGCCATGCCTGAAACCATCCCGCATCTCGACGCATTCTGCGACCACCTCGCGTTGGAGCGACGGGTCTCGCCTTACACCGTGCGCAACTACCGCGTGGCGGTGGAAAATTTCGTCGGCCACCTGCGGGAGGCTGGCAAATGGAAAGACGACTTCGCTACAGTCAGCCCGATCCAGGCACGCTCTTTTCTGATCGAAGCAGGGCGCAGAAAAGCTCGCCGCACTTTGCATAACCAGGTTTCCGGACTTAGAGCATTCTACCTCTACCTGCGTAAGCAGGGCCATGTCGCCACCAACCCCTTCACCGGCCTGAGTTTGCCCAAGCTCGATCGTCCACTGCCCAAATTTCTCAGTGAGTCGCAGATGCGCAGCCTGCTGAATGCGCCGATCCTCCTCTGGAAGGACGGCCAGTTCGGCGAGTTCGAAGCCTTCCGCGACAGTCTCATCCTGGAGCTACTCTACGGCGGCGGCCTCCGCGTGAGCGAACTGTGCGGATTGAACCACGGACAGGTTGAGCTCTCACAAGGTGTCGCTCGAGTTGTGGGTAAAGGCCGCAAAGAGCGCCTTTGCCCCTTGGGCCCCGTCGCCGTGCAGTGCCTCAAAGTCTTCGTCCAACGCTTCGACTTGGAAGCCGCGATCGATGCACCTGTCGTGTGCACACGCCGCGGCCGACGCATGGAGCCCCGCCAAATCCAAAAGCTCCTCAAGATCCACCTAGCTGCCGCGGGGCTGCCGCTGGACATGACGCCGCACAAGCTGCGCCACTCTTTCGCTACGCATATGCTCGACGAGGGGGCCGACCTCCGTGCCGTACAGGAGCTGCTCGGCCACGCCAACCTCTCCACCACCCAGATCTACACGCACGTCTCCATCGCCCGGCTGAAAGAAGCCCATAAGCAGGCGCATCCCAGAGCGTGAAGATTTCCCCATGAAAACGGCTTGTTGATTTTTTGAATAAGAAGTCATGAGCTTATCCGTTGCGTTCCTGGTCTTTCAGCTTGTTTATGGGGGGACCATGCCTGTCGGCCGCAACGTCGATCTTATTGACGGCCCTGCGTAGAGCGCGCCTTCCCCGGCATAACAAGCTATTCATCTCGAACGGACTCCCCTCTTCTTGTTCTCACCAGCACTTCGCAGAGACTTTAATCAAGCTAGCTAGGAAAGTCAGGTTCTATAAACCGGGCCCTATGTAGGCATTGATTCTCTGGGGCGGAGGGCGGACAGGGCACATTTTTGAAAAAGAGCTAATGCGCTGCTAGGTATGTTTTTAAAATATGCGCTGAACATTTCGAAAAAGTCCGAGATGTTAGGGTTGGATGACTATCGAAGCATGGACAGAAACGCTTCCCGATGAAGCACTACGAGATTTGGAACTACGCGAGTGGGACGACGGCGAAGCCGAGGTATATTGCGCACTGCTGGATGAGCACCACTATTTGGGCAGCCCCGATGCGCGCACGCGCCATCTGTGCCAAGTGGTTCTTTACCAAAGCAAAGCTGTTGCGTTGCTGATTTGGACAACTTGCAGCCGCAAGCTGGCCGGTCGTGAGCACCATGTGGGCTGGGACCCCCGCACGCGTGAGAAGCGCTTGGGCTGGGTGGTGCAAAACAGTCGTTTTCTGTTAATCCCGCAGTCACGCCCGGCCAACCTAGCCAGTCGCGTGCTAGGACTGGCAGTCAAAGCTTTGCCCGCGGCGTGGGAGGCACGGTTTGGCAAACGCCCTTTGCTGGCTGAGACTTTTGTCGATCCCGAAGGTTACAAGGGCACCTGTTACCATGCCGCAGGTTGGACTAAGCTTGGGCAGACCAAGGGCTACGCACGCGTATCGGCTCCCCAATACTACCAGGACAACGAGCGCCCGAAACACCTTTGGGTGAAGCCACTGGCCAAAGATGCCCTGGAGCGCTTGCGCGATCCGAGTCGTTTGCTTGCGGGCGAAGACCCCAAAGCCCGCGCTCCCGGCGTGTTGCCCGTGAGCGCCAAGAAGGCCGAGAGTCTCTACCGCGCCCTGCGTAAGGTCAAAGACCCGCGCGCACGCCGGGGACGGCAATATCCTCTGGCAGCACTACTGACAACCGCAGTCTTGGTGCAGTGCTGCGGCGAGCATACTGTCACCGGCATCTTCCGCTTTTGCCAAGACCTCACCTCTGCCCAAAGAGCCAATCTCGGCTTCCGCGCCAATCCTAAGGCCCGCAAAGTGGTGCCACCTCCGGGAGAGAGCTGCTGGCGCAAAGTGCTCAGCGCAGTCGACCCTGAAGAACTCTCCAGAGCCTTGGACCCATGGCTGCAAAGCCAGAGTGACAAGGGCGAGCTGCCCGAACTACTGTCGATTGACGGCAAAGTCATTGCCAGCAACCTGGCGACCATCGTCTCGCTCGTCGATGCCGCCGACGGCAGCCCCGTCGCCCAGGCCGCAGCCAGCGGCAATGGCCAGGAACAAAAACTGACCAAGCAGTTGATCAAAGCCCTGCCCCAGGCCGCCCTTGAAGGCAAGACCCTCAGCGGCGACGCTCTTTACTCAAACAAAAACCTCGTCCGTTAAGTCGTCCAGGAGCGCGGCGGCGAAGTGCTCGTCCAACTCAAGGCCAACCAAAAGACCACACTCGAAGAAGCCACCCGCAGACTGAGCCAATCGGCTCCCCCTTTTTATACACAGCGCCCGAGTTGAGCCACGGGCGCATCGATATCAGAGGCGTTCGACACATCCCGGTCACCCCAGTGCAGGTGAACTTCCCCTGCATCTGGTCAGTCGCCCAGATCCACCGCCAGTCTACCGAGAAGAACACAGGCAAACAAACCAGTGGGCAACGCATCTATCTGAGCAGTCGCCGGAGCGAGCCGCCCGCGAGAATACTTCAAAAAGTCCGAGACCGCTGGAATG
>DLQD01000146.1 GCA_002480015.1 Opitutia bacterium UBA7441 | reverse complement strand
CTTTGGATGTAGAAATCTTCCATGGGAGCGGTGTCTGCAGATTTTAGGATTGCAGGAAGTCTAAGCATACGGGAGGGCATGTGGATGCAAGTGCCAAAAAATTTCGTGGCAGAGCCTTTTGAGTATCATCAGGAGCTGGAATTCACAATCGATAGTCTGACCAATCTCGGGATGGGGGTCGGTCGTGTGGACGGCTGGGTTGTGATGGTGCCCTTTGTGATCCCCGGAGAGCGGGTTAAGGCGCGCGTCTTTCGTAATTTTCAGAATTACTCAGATGCCGATCTAGTCGAAGTGCTCGAAGCCTCGACTGACCGGGTCGAGCCCAGGTGCCCGCTCTACACTCGCTGCGGTGGCTGTCAATATCAGCACATCAGCTACGAGCGCCAGCTCAAGGAAAAGACTCAACATGTCGAAGAGCTCATGCAAAAGCTCGGCGGCATCGACTTTCCCGTCGATTTGGCACACGGCTCCCCTAAGGAGTATTACTACCGCTCCAAGATCACCCCACATTATAACCGCCCCGAGCGTGACGGCTCGCAGCCTATTGGTTTCCTGCAATACGGCCGGCGCAACCAGATTGTGGATGTCGAGCATTGTCCGATTGCAACGGATATGATCAACGCCGCACTGCCACAAGCTCGCGACGAAGCTCGCCGCGCCGGTGGTAAAAAACGTCGCCAGCGTGGGGGCACCCTTCTCATGCGCCACGTGCTCGAAGGTGTGGTCAACGATCCGCAGGACATCGTTTCCGAGCGGGTAGGGTCGATCACCTTTCAGTTCAAGGCGGGCGAATTCTTTCAAAACAATCCCTTTATCCTAACTGAGTTGGTTGAACACGTCGCGACCGAGGCGTCGGCGGAGGGTGCCCGCTATCTGGTTGATGCCTATTGCGGTGTTGGACTGTTCGCGCTGTCCACCGCCAAGTCTTTTGAGCAGGTCGCCGGCGTGGAAATCAGCGAGCCCGCTGTTCGCTGGGCGCAGGCTAATTGCAAGATTAGCGGCATCCATAATGCCCGCTTCGTCATCGGCAAAGCTGAGGCGATCTTCAACGGGCTAAAATTCCCCTCCGATCAGACCGCCCTAGTTATCGATCCACCACGAAAGGGCTGCGACGAGAGCTTCCGCCAGCAGTTACTCCAATTCCGCCCCCAGCGCCTCGTCTATGTGTCCTGTGATCCAGCCACGCAGGCACGTGACCTTAAGGACTTCATTGAAGGCGGCTACCGGATTACCCGCATTCAGCCATTTGATCTGTTTCCACATACTCGACATATTGAGAACGTTGTTTCGCTCAGTTTAGCCTAAAAAAGGATTGACGACGCCGCTGCCAGAGGCACTTTACCGATTTTCTTAATCACCTAACAATAATTTTCTTATGTCACTTGAAGTCAAAGTCCGCAAGGGCGAGCCCATGGAACGTGCGCTCCGCCGCCTCAAAAAACGCCTCGACCGTGAGGGTGTTATCCGCGATGTGCGTGCCAAACGCTACTTCGTCAAGCCTGCTCAAGCGAAACGCCGCAAGAAGAAGGAATTGGATTTCAATAACATGCTCCGCGTTCGTTACTCGAACATGTAGTTTTCAAAGTTGCGAGCGCAGACTGTTCGCGCTCCACTGATCCCGGTCCGCGTACTACGCGCCGGGATTTTTTTTAAACATGACCGACATTTTAGATCGTCTCTCGCTCTCGACCTGCTGGTGCTCCGCTCGGCATACTGATGGCTTTGAAATGGTCGAGGAGATGGTCGGACTCGGCTTTAAGCGGATTGAGCTTAGCCATGGGATCCGCATCTCACTAGTTCCTGGCATCCTTAAGGCAGTTGAAAAAGGCATCGTGGAGATCTCTTCACTACATAATTTCTGCCCACTGCCTGGCGGTGTGCAGCAAGCAGCGCCCAACCTCTATCAGCCTTCCTCCCGTGATTCGCGAGAGCGTGACCTCTGGTTTCGCTACTCAATGCAGACTCTCGATTTCGCACAAAAGCTAGGAGTTGAGCGTGTTATCATGCACTCGGGGAGCATCTACTTCTTCTTTGTGTCGGCAGAGAATCGCCTCGAAAAATGGATTGACCAGTCAGAAATTACAGCGAACGAACTGAAGGAGAGTGAAGCGTTCTTAAAGCGCCGCGATAAGGCGATGAAGAGTATTCGCAGGGCTTCCCTGAAGGCGATGGACCGTATTGAGGAAAGTTATGGCAGGCTCCTTCCGGAAGCCAAATCCAGAGGCATCCAACTGTGCCTGGAGAACCGCGAAGGCATGGAAGAAATGCCCATCGATAGCGAGTACGATGCATTCTTGCAGAGTCTTAATGAGCCGGAGCACGCCGCCTACTGGCACGATACGGGCCATGCGCAGATTAAGCATCAACTCGGCTTGTTGGACCATCGCAGCCATTTGGAAAAAATGGCCCCACGTCTTACCGGCTTCCACCTCCACGAAGTGACCGAATCCGGACGTGACCACCAGGTGCCGGGGACCGGCACGATCGATTTTAGGATGATCTCAGAATTCGTCCGTCCGGAGCATACGCTAGTCCTTGAATTGAGTCCAAAGCTGACTGTCGAAGAAGTCTTGGCCTCGCGCGACTACATCGCTCAGGTGCTCGGTTAAATTCAAGTTTGCCTCGTTGGGACAGTTTGTTCCGATGGTCTACGCAGGTGGGCACAACTGTGCCACCTTGGCTCAGAAAAGCCTTCGGTCTTTATTTCTTAAAATATTGATTATTAAGGGTATAAAAAATATTTAGACACTGGCACGCGTGATGCATTCAGTAAGTTGCAGTCTAACTCAACAAAAGGAAATAACATCATGAAACTCATACGTTATGCGTATCCTCAATCGCAGGCCTCGAGTGCCTTTAATCGCCTATTTGATCTGGGAGCTCCCACAATTGAGCGCTTCGGATCAATCTTCGACGATTTATTAGGAGCAGAGGCCGGCTTTCACCAACCTGCTGTAGATCTCTACGAGGACGACCAGAACTTCTACGCCCGCTTTGAGCTACCCGGCGTGAATAGAGATACGGTCGACTTGGAACTGGAAAACGCAGTGCTGACGATCCGGAGCCAGGAAGAAACGAAAGAAAAGTCGGAGGTCTCACGCACAAGTTTCGAGCGTTCGATATCGGTCCCGGATGGCGTGGAGCTGGAAAAGGTTTCCGCTGAAATGAAGGACGGTATCCTCACCGTTGCCATGCCAAAGGCAGAAGCCCGTAAACCGCGACAAATTAGCATCAATTAAGTCAAAATTAAGAAAGGAATGAATACCATGAGTACAGAACTCGATACCATACAAACGCCGGAAAAAAAGGCCCATGCACACAACTGGCAACGCCCGCTCTATGATGTGAGCGAAAATGACGATGCCTTCATCGTGCGCGTCAGCCTACCCGGAGTGAATCGTGATGGAGTGGACATCTCCCTTGAAGAAGACACACTGACCGTCATCGGCACGCGCACGAGCCAAGTGCCGGAAGGCTGGCGTCCGCTTCGCCGTGAGCTGACGACGGGCGATTTTCGCCTAAGTCTCCGCCTCAACGTGCCAGTCAACGAAGCCAAAATCAAGGCAAGCGTTGAAAACGGTGTCCTCGATCTGAGCTTGCCTAAGGCCGATGAGGTTAAACCGCGCAAGATCAAGATTAGCTAAGAGCAGACGTTGATTCCAGCAGAGCGGAGGCGAGAGCCTCCGCTCTATTTTTTGGTGCCCTGCGGCAGGGCATACCATGAGACTCCCTTTGTTGCCGGGGGTTGCAATGTGCTTTATAATCGCGAAATCAGCAACTCGCGCTCGAAGATCATTTCCTTTGGAAGGTGGGTGTGCAACTTGAGGAATAGCTCTTCATGTGTCAGGGTCTGCATACGGATGCGTTCGCGGTCGATCTGCATGAGCTGGTCAAAGTCTTCTTCACTCATGTCAAGACCGCGCCAATCCAGATCGCTGTAGCGGGGCATCCAGCCGATCGGGGTTTCCTTAGCCCCAGCGCGCCCGGTGGCGCGCTCGACGATCCAGCGGAGTGGGCGCATGTTGTCGCTGAAGCCTGGCCACATCCATTCGGAGTCCCCGTTCTTGCGGAACCAGTTGACGTTGAAGATGCGCGGGGTCTCGGAGAGCTTGCGCTGCATTTTGATCCAATGGCGAAAATAGTCGCCCATGTGGTAGCCGCAGAAGGGGAGCATGGCCATTGGGTCGCGGCGGATAGTGCCAACATTACCCTCGGCTGCGGCCGTCATTTCCGAGCCTGTCGTGGCGCCGAGGTAGACGCCGTGACCCCAGTTAAAGGCCTGCGTGACCAGTGGCACATCGTGCATGCGGCGACCTCCGAAGATCATGGCATGGATGCGCACGCCCTCCGGTTTTTCCCAATCGGGGTCGATGACTGGACAATTGGCGGCTGGGGCGGTGAACCGACTGTTGGGGTGGGCCGCTGGTGTCTCGCTATCGGGCGTCCAATCCCGGCCTTTCCAGTCAATGAGATGTGCGGGTGCTTCCTGGGTCATGCCCTCCCACCAGACGTCGCCGTCGTCCGTTAGGGCGACGTTGGTGAAGATGCTATCTTTTCTGCAGGAAGCCATTGCGCTCGGGTTGGTTTCTTCAGACGTGCCGGGCGCCACACCGAAGAAACCAGCCTCCGGGTTGATTGCGTAGAGGCAACCATCGGGGCCGGGTTGGATCCAGGCAATGTCGTCGCCCACACAGGTCACTTTATAGCCTTCCATTTCCTTCGGCGGGATGAGCATAGCGAAATTCGTTTTGCCGCAGGCGCTCGGGAAAGCGGCGGTGACGTAGGTTTTCGTGCCGTCGGGCTCTTCGACCCCTAGGATGAGCATGTGCTCGGCCATCCAGCCTTCGTCGCGAGCCAGAGTGGAGGCGATACGCAGGGCGAGGCATTTTTTGCCAAGTAGAGCGTTGCCCCCGTAGCCGGAGCCGTAGGAGACAATGGTACGCTCTTCGGGGAAGTGGACAATATGGGTGTTTTCCGGGTTGCATGGCCATGCCACGTCCTCAACACCTTCCTCCAAGGGACAGCCGACCGAATGCAGGCAAGGGACAAAAAATCCATCCGAGCCGAGCACGTCGAGCACGGGCGTGCCGATCCGTGCCATAATACGCATATTCACGACCACATAGGGTGAATCAGTCAGTTCAACCCCGATTTTTGAAATAGGACCACCGATAGGACCCATGCTGAAAGGAATTACATAGAGAGTCCGCCCGTGCATGCAGCCTTTGAAAAGTTGCTTCAGCTTACGGCGCATGGTACGCGGATCCTCCCAATTGTTGGTCGGCCCTGCGCCGTCCTTGTTTTGTGAGCAGATGTAGGTCTTGGATTCAACTCGTGCCACGTCCTTCGGGTCGGAACGAAAAAGATAGCTGTTCGGGCGTTTTGCTTGGTCCAGCTTTACGCACATGCCTTTTTCCAGCATCATGGCAAAGAGAGAGTCGGCTTCTTCTCGGGAGCCATCGCACCAGTGCACGTCCGAAGGCTCGCAGAGGGTGACCATCTTTTCGACCCATTTGAGCAAGGCTTTGTGAGAGGTCTGAGGAGAGGGTTCTTTCATCATGAGTTTAGTCTAGCAGCGTACGCGCCAATGATAAGTAAAAACATAGTTTCACCTAAAAAATATTCGTCCTAGATTCTACTTGAATCAGTCCAGCTTATCCACCTACTAGCTTGAATTACCGTTTCACAGTCCGCGTCACCGGATTTTTCCTTTCTGATTCCAACACTCGCCCTTATGCCCCGTAAAAAGACGCCAAAGAAAGACAATCTCGAACTCGAATTCGACCAGCCCTCTGAAGAATTGGAAGCTGTACCGGTTTCGGACGAGGACATCTTTTCGATCAAGACCGATGCGGGGCATGTCGATGATATGTTCAGCGACTGGTTTCTCGACTATGCCAGCTACGTGATCCTTGAGCGAGCCGTGCCCCACGCGAACGACGGCCTCAAACCCGTGCAGCGCCGTATCCTACACTCGATGCGGGAGCTGGAAGATGGACGTTACAACAAGGTCGCCAACGTTATCGGCAACACTATGAAGTATCACCCCCACGGGGATGCTTCGATCGGCGATGCTATGGTGCAGCTCGGCCAAAAAGAACTCCTCATCGACATGCAGGGCAACTGGGGTAACACTCTGACGGGGGATTCTGCCGCTGCGCCCCGTTATATCGAGGCACGCCTTTCTAAATTCGCGCTCGACGTGGTCTTTAACCCCAAGACGACTCAATGGCTCAGCTCTTACGACGGGCGCAATAAGGAGCCCGACACACTCCCTGTTAAGTTCCCCCTCCTCCTCGCACAGGGCGCAGAAGGCATTGCGGTCGGCCTCTCATGCAAAATTCTCCCACATAATTTTAACGAGCTCCTCGACGGCTGTATTGCTTTACTTCGCAAGGAAAAGCCCGAACTCGTGCCCGATTTTCCCACTGGGGGCATAGCAGATGTCTCTGAATATAATAACGGCAAACGCGGTGGCCGTGTTAAAGTTCGTGCCCGCATCGAAACCCGTAGTAAACTGTTGCTTGCGATTACTGAGCTGCCTTTCGGTAAGACGACGACCAGCTTGATTGACTCGATCCTCGCCGCGAACGAGAAGGGCAAGATCAAGATCGCGCGTGTCGAAGATAACACCGCTGACGTCGTCGAAATCCTAGTTTATCTGCCCTCGGGCTCCGACCCTGAGACCGTCGAGCAGGCACTCTATGCTTTCACCGATTGCGAGCTTTCCGTTTCGACCAATATCTGCGTGATCGAGAACGAGAAGCCGCACTTTTTCTCTGCCCAAGACTTGCTCTACCTGGCCACCGAGAAGACGCGTAACCTTCTCCAGCTCGAACTCGAGATCCAACTCGGCGAACTCGAAGAAAAGTGGCACTTCAGTTCCCTCGAAAAGATCTTCATCGAGAAACGTATCTACCGCCGCATCGAAGAGGAAGAGACCTGGGAGGCGGTCATCGCGACCGTCGACGAAGGTCTTAAGCCCTATAAGAAACTTTTCAAGCGTGAAGTCACGCAAGACGACATCCTCCGCCTGCTCGAAATCAAGATCAAGCGTATCTCCAAGTTCGACTCGCTCAAGGCTGACGAGCAAATCAAGGCGCTCGAAGACGACATCGAGACAACGAAGAAGAACCTCAAATACCTCACCAAATACGCCATCAAATGGTTTACTGAACTGAAGAAGAAATACGGCGAAGGCCGCGAGCGTAAGACTGTATTGGCCTCCTTCGAGAGGGTCGTCGCGCAAGATGTGGTCATCGCGAACGAGACCCTCTATGTCGATAAGAAGGAAGGCTTTGCCGGCATCGGCATGAAGAAGGACGAAGCCGTTTGCAAATGCTCTAACCTCGACGATGTGATTGCCATCAACCAGGAGGGCAAACTTATCGTGAGCAAGGTCAGTGACAAAGCCTTCTTTGGTAAAAACATTCTACACATCGACATCTTCAACCGCGCTGACCCTAACGCCTTGACCTATTGTCTGGTCTACCGCGATGGGAAGACAGGCCCCACCTTGGCCAAGCACTTCACCACTGGCGGGGTGACTCGAGATAAGGAATACGATCTGACCAAGGGCAAGCCTGGTTCACGTGTCTTCTATATCTCCTGCTATCCGACCGAAGGCGGCGAGCCCGATGCGGTGAAGATTAACCTCAAGCCAGCGCCCCGTTTGCGCAAGACCGAGGAGGAAGTTCTCTTCAAAGACCTGGCCGTCCGCGGCCGCAGCTCCGGTGGCAATATAGTGACCAAAAACGCGGTCCGCAACGTCGTCCGCATGACCAAGGCCGCGCGAGAAGAAGCGGAAGGGTAGCGGTGGCTTCATTGACGTCTGAGGGCGGGTTGATAGAAAAGGTATCCTTTGAATCGGTCGCCGAATTCGTTAGACTGTGCACTCTCAGCCCCGTGCCTCTACGCGATCCAATAGGCCAGTGCCCCAGCGAGGAAGGTTGCGCCGAGTGCGATGCAAACTTGCTTGCGAAGAGCGGACGAACCTAAACTCACAGCGAGCCCGGCCTTCAGTAAGGTATTGCCCATCGCGGCTAAAATGACCGCGTGAGTGGCGATTCGGATGCCGATGCTTTGGTCTTTCAAGTTATGCGTGATCGACAGTGCGATCGCGTCCATATCCGTCAAACCCGAGACGAAACTCAGGGCGAGCAGACCCTTTGTCAGGTCGGTCTGGGTGAAGAGTTTGACCAGTACTGAGATCACGCCGTAGATCAAACCGAACTTGATCGCGATGGAGAGGCCCAGCGGGTTTTTCAGGCTAGGCAGATCCATTTCCGGATGTTCTCTTTGAGAGAAGACGTGCACGACGAGTGTATAAATCACGCCGGGGATGGCCATCATTGCCATGGGGTGCCAGAGGGCGTAAAGGAACTGCGGGTGGATCACGCTCAAAATGATGAGTACTCTTCCGAGCATTATGGTGCAGGCCATGACGATCGCCAGGGCGAAGCTCTTCGATAGTTCAGGGCACTCTCTGGATTCCCGGCAGAAGGCGAGAGTGGTTGCCGTGCTGGAGGCCAGCCCCCCGATGAGCCCCGTCAGAATAACGCCGACGCGTGCGCCAAACGCACGCATCAGCAGATAACCGACGAAACCTAAGCCGGAAATCAGTACCACCATCCACCATAGATTGTAGGGATTGAGCGCCTCGTAAGGACCGTAGCCCCGGTCGGGCACTAGGGGTAAGATGACGCCGCTAACGGCAGCGAATTGTAGGGTCGAGCGTATGTCTTCAGGAGTGAAGCGACGCGTCCAAGAGTGGCTGATCTGCTTCATGCCCAGCACGATCATAGTCAGCGCGGCGAGCATCACGGCGAAGGCCAGGCGATCCCAAAAGACGAGTGCACCGAGGAAGAGAGTTATTAATGCGGCAGCTCCGGTGGTCAGACCGATCGAGGTGTATTTCTGCGAGCCAACCCCGTGCAAAAGAATGTGCAAGCTGACTAAGCACATGGCCGCAATAAAAGCCATTGGGTAGTATTCGCCGGAAATGAAGGCTGCCGTGTAGCCGAGAAGTGCCCAGAGGATAAATGTCCGCAGGCCGGCAAAGTGCAGGTCACTTTTGTCGAGATCCTGCTGTTCTCCCCATTGACGGATCAACCCGATCAAAGCGCCGAGACTGGCGCTGACGATAAGCGACTGTAAAACGGTGTCCATAACCAGTGAAAGTTCAGCTAGAGAACGTGCTCTTTTATACTTCGACTGCGCGAACGCGTCAACACTGTCTTTGACGGGATGCTAACTCGGCTCCACCCATTTGCCGTGCTTTTTGATCAGGTCGATTAAGCGCTCGAGCGCCTCAGTCGAAGGCACGTTGTATTCGACGCACGCTTTGCCTACATAAAGATTGATCTTGCCGGGAGCACCACCTACGTAGCCGAAGTCGGCGTCGGCCATTTCGCCAGGGCCGTTGACGATACAACCCATGATCGCGATCGTGACGCCTTTAAGGTGATCGGTGCGGCTACGAATCTTTTGTGTGACGCTCTGCAGGTCGAAGAGAGTGCGACCGCAACTTGGGCAAGCGACGAACTCCGTCTTGGTGATACGGGCGCGGGCACCTTGCAGGATGTTGTAGGCTAGCGTCGTGGCTTTCGTGAGCAGAGGCTCTGTCTCGATACTGATCACGTCGCCGATGCCGTCGCAGAGGAGTGCGCCGCTGAGTATACTGCTTTCGAGTAGCCGGTCGGAGAAGTAGTCTTGCGGAGCGAGTGTGTTGCCCGCGGTGTTGCGGATCCAGATCGGAGCATCGGGCACGAAAGCTTGAGCCGCTTCGGCGAGGGCGCGGTAGGTGCCGACTGGGTGGCGCGTATTAGCTGAGGTGCTGTGCGTGAGGATGAGCCGCTCGCTGCCCATCGGCGCGAGCTGTGCGCCTATTTCGTCACGGAGGTCGTCTGCTGTGCAGTCGATCGCACAATTGAACTCCCGCTCACGGCAGAATTGGAGGAGATTGGCCACGTAGAAGGCGTCCTCCTTCGGGATGTGTTGCAGCAGGGTGATGCCGGCGAGGCTCTCGGCCGGCCATTCCAGGGTTTCGAGATCGGCGATATCGAGATCGGCTGAAAGTTCGAGTACGAAGCATTGCACGACGCTTTGGAGCGCTTCATGGAGTGGGGCGAAAAGGTGCAAATCATCAGCAGAGTTGACCTCGAACTGGAGGCCTTCGATTTTACTTTCCTTGAGTTTCATCTGCGTGGCGCAGACGTCTTGGATGATAGCTTGTGTGTCGTTGATTTTGTGTGCGGTCTTCACGATGACAGCGGGCGTGAACTCGCCGCCAATCGAGCACTTCGAACTCAGTTCGACGACGCGGGTGGCACGCTTTTTAAAGACAAAGGGGTCCAGGGTATCGTGCGTGAGCTCGAACAAAGGCTGATCGGCTTGTTGCTTCCAGAGTGCCATCGCTTTGTTCGCTAAATCCCTAGCGACGGGAATTTCGTAGATTGGGTCTTCGGTCAGGGAGACGCGGATGGTGTCGCCGAGGCCGTCGTTGAGCAGGGTGCCGATACCGATCGCACTTTTGACGCGGGCATCTTCGCCATCACCGGCTTCGGTCACACCGAGATGGAGGGGGTAATGCATCGCTTCCTGGTTCATCCGGGCAACGGCGAGGCGGTAGGCTTCGATCATGACTTTCGGATTACTTGCCTTCATGGATAGGCAGATGTCATGGTAATTATGGCTCTCGGCGATGCGGATGAATTCGAGTGCGCACTCGACCATACCGAGTGGGGTGTCGCCATAGCGGTTCATGATGCGGTCGGAGAGCGAACCGTGGTTGGTGCCTATGCGCATGGCACGTCCCAGTTCCTTACAACGGAGCACGATAGGGCTGAAGGCTTCGTGTAGGCGTTCGAGTTCCTCTTCGTATGCGGCGTCGCTGTATTCTAGGACGGCGAATTTCTTCTTGTCGGCATAGTTGCCGGGGTTGATGCGCACTTTTTCGACGTGCTTGGCTGCTTCCATCGCAGCAGCAGGAAGAAAGTGAATGTCGGCCACGAGGGGCACCTTACACTTGGCGGCGCGGACTTTTTTTGAAATTTCTCCGAGTGCGGCGGCGGCGGCTTTGTTGGGTGCGGTGATACGCACGATTTCGCAGCCGGCCTCGGCCAGGGCCAGTGTTTGCGCCACGGTGGCGTCGACGTCCTGTGTGTGGGTCGTCGTCATCGACTGCACGCGGATCGGATGATCGCCGCCGACAGCGACACCGCCAACATTGATTGCTCGGGAGACGCGGCGTCGGGTTTGGTAGCGGGATTCGCAGTAGCGGAGATCGGAGGTGTCGGGAGTCGTCATGGGATGGGTGGTCGCTTCTAGGCAGATCTGAGTAGCGGAACCATCTTTCCAAATGAAGCAATTCTTTAAAACTGGATTGAACCAGTCGCGACGAAGAGCGCGACTTGAATGCAGCCGATGATGAAGCCGAGTACGGCTCCGAGGCGCTCGATGGTGCGGAACTCGCGCTTGGCGACATGGTTGACAATAGTTTCGAGACGGTCGAGGTCGAAAGCGGCGATGTTCTCTTCGATCATCTGCTTTAGATTGACGGAGGCTTCGAACTGGGTGGCGACTTTTTCCATTAAAGGACCTGCTTCTTCTTGCATGGACGCTGCGGCGATGACTTCGAATTTGGCCAGTGTGCTATCGTTGATAAATCCGCCGAGCAGTGGAATGGCCCGAAGTTGAGGGCCGATGCGTTCCCAGACGATTGTATGTGCGGCGTCTTGGAGATACGGGCCGAGCTCAATCTTGCGGATTTCGTGCAGGATCATGTGCTGCTGGAGGATTTCGCGCTCGATGATTTCCGCGGACTCTGCGGCGAGCTGTTGTTGGCGGCGGGGGATCAGGCCTTGCCATTTCCAGAAAAAGACCCGCATGGGAACGCGCGGGTGGAAGAGCATCTGGATGGCGACCCAGTTGGTCAGCCAGCCGATGCCCGCGGTGATGAGCGGAGTGAGGATGAGTAAGAGCGTGGTGTTCATGAAAACTAGAGGTGGTGTCTACTGGAAAGAAGATGCGGGTGGCTGCAAAGCCCTCAATCCAGTTGGTATGGAATTTTGACTTCCTTCTAGATTGCCCATATCTATCGGCAATGCTAAAGCAAATTAGCCGACATCCCCTCATTCAAGCAACACCCTGTGGCTTGTATTGCGCGAAAGGTGATTTCTACATCGATCCCTGGCGGCGAGTGGATCGAGCACTGATCACTCACGCTCACAGTGATCACGCACGCAGTGGGATGAAGAGTTATCTGACCTCGGAAGCGGGGACGGGGATCCTTCGCGAACGAATCGGGCAGGATGCGCCTATCTCAAGCATGGCGTATGGGGCGCAGCGTCGCATCGGCGAAGTCACGGTGTCCTTCCATCCCGCGGGTCATTTGCTCGGATCCTCCCAGATCCGTATTGAGCACAAGGGAGAGGTTTGGGTGGTGACAGGGGACTACAAAATTGCGCCCGATGCATCCTGCGAGGCCTTTGAGCCAGTGCCTTGTCACCACCTGATCACGGAAGCAACCTTCGGGCTCCCTGTCTACCATTGGCCCGAGCCGCAGGTGGTTTTTAACCAGATCAATCGCTGGTGGCGGGATAACCAAGCAGCAGGGCGCTGCTCCGTGCTCTTTGCCTACTCTCTGGGGAAGGCGCAGCGGATACTCTGCGGGATCGATCCAAGTATCGGGCCGATCGGCGTGCACGGCGCGGTTGATAAGATGCTGCCTCATTACCGTGCCGCAGGCCGGCCGATACCGGACGGTATTTTCAAAACGAGCGCCGAAGGCAAGGATCGGCTCAAAGGGCGCGGATTGATCGTCGCGCCCGGCTCTGTACAGAACACGCCTTGGCTGCGTAAGTTCGCCCCGTATTCGCTGGCGTTCGCTTCGGGCTGGATGGCGATTCGTGGCTCGCGTCGTCGGCGTGCATTGGATCGCGGATTCGTCGTCTCCGATCATGTCGACTGGAAGGGTATTTTGGAGACGGTTGAAGCCACGGGGGCGGCGACTGTCGGGGTGACGCACGGCTATGCTGCTCCGCTCGTGCGCTGGTTGCAGCAGGAACGCGGGCTACAGGCATATGAAGTGCCGACTCGTTTTGGCGGCGAGCCAGAAGAGGGAGATTCCGGAGGATGAAACGCTTTACCGAACTCTACATGGAGCTCGATGCGTCCAACCGGAAGACTGCAAAACTTTCCGCGTTGAAACGTTACTTTGATGAAGTGTCTCCGGCTGATGGAGCCTGGGCGGTCTTTTTTCTAGCAGGTAACCGCATCAAGCGGCCGGTCAAACTGAAGGATTTTCGCGAATGGGCGGGAGCGGCCTGTGGCTTCCCGCTGTGGATGGTTGAGGAGTGCTACAATCACGTCGGAGACTTGGCCGAAACACTCGCCTTATTGCTGGCAGACGGCACATGCTCTGCAGATGCCGCAGACCGTCCGCTCCACCGAGTGGTCGAGGAGGACATTGCACCGCTTCGCGATATGGAACCCGCGCAGCAACGCCAACGGATCGAGTCGATCTGGTCGAGCATGGATAGTGAGAGCTGCTTTATTTTCAACAAGCTGATCACTGGCGGCTTCCGAGTCGGCGTGAGTCGAACCCTCGTCTGCGCTGCTCTGGCTGATCTCGCGCAAGTCGAACCCGCTGTCATGGCGCATCGGCTGATGGGCACCTGGCAACCGACGCCCTCAGCCTACAGCGCGCTTTTTTCAGGCGATGACTCCAGCAACCAATCGGCGAAGCCTTATCCCTTCTGCCTAGCTTATCCATTAGACGAGGACAGCAAGGCCAAGCTGGGCGATGTTTCGAATTGGCAGATCGAGTGGAAATGGGACGGCATACGCGCGCAACTGATCAAGCGGGGAGGCGAGGTCATCATCTGGTCACGGGGTGAGGAGATGATCACAGAGCAATTCCCCGAAGTGGTCGAGGCCGCTGCATTCTGGCCCGACTCAGTCGTCCTCGACGGGGAGCTATTAGCCTGGGACGGCGATCAACCCGCGCCGTTTTCCGAGCTTCAGCGCCGCCTCGGCCGCAAGACCGTGAGCTCCAGGCTGCGTAAAGAGGTCGTGGCCGTATTTATGGCCTACGATTTACTCGAACTGGGGGGCGAGGATTTAAGGACTCTAAGCACTGCCGAACGAAGGGCCAAACTCGAAACCTGGGCGGCCAATCTACCTGAGGACGCTTTTCGACTGTCCCCCTTGGTCGAAGCCGATTCGTGGGAGGGCATGGCCTCATTGCGCGAGAGCTCGCGTCGCCGACACGTGGAAGGGCTTATGCTCAAAGAAAGGACTGCGGCATACCACGCAGGTCGCACGAAGGGCGACTGGTGGAAGTGGAAAGTTGCGCCCTATACGATCGACGCTGTGATGGTCTATGCCCAGCAAGGGCATGGCCGCCGCGCGGGGCTTTACACCGACTACACCTTTTCAGTGTGGCAGGAGGATCAACTTGTGCCAATCGCGAAGGCTTATTCCGGCCTCAGCGATGCAGAGATTCGCAAGGTCGACCGTTGGATACGGCAGCATACACTCGACTCGCACGGGCCTGTCCGTGTGGTCGAACCAGAGCTTGTTTTTGAGATCGCTTTCGAGGGGATTAACCAATCCAAGCGCCATAAGTCAGGCATCGCCGTGCGCTTTCCCCGTATCTTGCGCTGGCGCATCGACAAGTTCGCCAAAGACGCGGATACGCTCGATTCAGTGCGCGCTTTGCTGATGGTTGACAGCTAAAAAATATTGAACAGAATACTTGACGAGTGGAGCAGCCTTTCTACTGTTCCGCACTTCTATAGGCTCATGGTGTAATGGTAGCACAACGGTTTTTGGTACCGTTTGTCGGGGTTCAAATCCCTGTGAGCCTGCCACTTTTAAGGCGTCTCGTATGTGCGGGGCGCTTTTTTGTTTTTCAGCTATGCCGTTTATGCTGGGATTTTCACCTGCGGTGTTCCGGTTCGCTTCGCGCCCGGTCTTGTCGGTCGCTGCGCTCCCTCGGAACAAATCCCTGT
>DLQD01000075.1:6584-12984 GCA_002480015.1 Opitutia bacterium UBA7441 | reverse complement strand
GGGACTGCGACGGCAGGTTTTCGGATAAGAAGGCCATCTAAAGGTGCGCGAAGATGGTAGGCCGTCGGGGACTCGAACCCCGAACCAATTGATTAAAAGTCAACTGCTCTACCGATTGAGCTAACGACCCCTACGCCTTCTGCGAAGCGCGGCATAAAAGGTGCGCCCTGCGAGCTTGTCAAGAATAGGAAAGTAATTTTCTTTTGATTGAACGATTTTCTCAGGAACAAATCTAAGCACTGAACGATCTACCCTACATGAATTCTACGATGAGTGCAAAAACCGAAACCATCCACTCCGACGACTTGCTCATAGAGCGTATCAAGGCTGGCGATATGGCGGCCTACAATGATATCGTGGCGCGTTACTATGACCGTATTTTCGCACGTGTTTCGCAATTGCTTAAAAATAAGCAAGATGCGGAAGAAGTCACGCAAGATGCCTTTATTCGTGCCCACCGCGGACTTGAGAATTTTCGCGGTGATGCGTCGTTTTCCACCTGGCTCTACCAGATCGCGACTAATCTGGCACACAACCGCTACTGGTATTGGTTCCGGCGCAAGCGGGATCAGTCGATTTCCCTCGACCATCCATTGACCGACGACGGCAGCCTAACTTTGGAGAATGTGATGCCATGCGCGGGTGAGAGCCCTGCCGAAGCGGCTGTGACGCAAGAGTTTGTCGATCGCGTGTCGGAATGCATGCGGGGTCTGAATGAGAAGCACAAAGAAGTTTTGATCTTACGCAACGTGAAGAACTTGTCCTACGATGAGATCGCCCAGCAACTGGAGATCAGCGTCGGCACGGTAAAGAGCAGAATCGCCCGTGCGCGGGACAGTCTGCGCGATCTCATGGGTGGCGATTTTGCATGACTGAAGCGAAATTTACAGAACTCGTAAACCTCTACTTGGACAAGGAAATTTCTGAAAACGGCCTTGCGGAGCTAAAGGCTGAGCTGGCTGCGAGTGCTGTGCGAAAGGCTGAGTTTCGCGAGCGTTGTCGTTTGCACCAAGCCATGCGCCTGGCTTTGAATTCAGGGACGCGTAAGCGCCGTTCGAATTCCGGGCGCTCGCGTTCTTCGCGCAGTAGTCGCCACATCCAGCCAAAAACTGCCATAACGAATCGTTCGATTCCTCGTCCTCGCTCTATTTCGACCCGCATCGACCCGCACGCGGGGAATCGGGTCAATTTCCCCCGTTGGATCACAGGCACGGGTGTTGCGGCTTGTTTGGCGATTGGTTTTATCCTGCTGCCACCTGTTTTTCGCGATACGACAAGTTCTGCTTCACTACCTGCTCTCGAAGGAGTGGAGGCCGAGGAGCTGATCGAAGAAGATCCGCTCGATAAGATCGGACGTGCTGAGTTGCGCCGGTTCGCTGCGATCCAAGAGCAACGATCGGCTAGGCAAGGTGCGAGCATTGCCGCGCAGCTCCGTCTCATGGGTTTGCGCCCTGAACTGACGCCGGCCGAGAAAAAGCTGCGCTTCGTCAGCATGGCTGCGACGCAACTGAGCGCACCCGCTCGCAACGACGCCGCTTTTTGGGAAGAAGTTGAGAAAATGACGCCCATGCCCGCGCCGCAAATTCTGCGCGCGGAGTCTCTGCATTCGGAGCCCGCCGCCCGCTGGCCTGGAGGCTTTCAGTCTTCATTGGTAAGTTTTCAGTAGTTTGCTGGGTAACTTATCCGGGTTCATCCTGCACACCCTGTCGGTTTTTGCCAGCTTGCAGCGATCACGTGCGCCTCACCGCGTCTCCCTGTTTAAAAGAATCGTGTCCGCATAATGGAGGCGATGCCTTCGGCCCTGCTGAATCCAAGCTGAGCTTTCCCCATTCGTTCCGTGCTTTCCGCTTGCGTCTATGCGAGCGAATCACACACCTGATAAACACACTTGCATGAGATGGATGATACATCCTGCATCCGGAATCACACTTCTCAAATTTAAACTATGAAGATCGTTCTCGCATACTCTGGTGGTCTCGACACCTCCGTCCTCGTTAGCTGGCTCAAGGAGCACTATTCCGCTGAGATTATTACCTTCGCTGCCGACGTTGGGCAGGAGGAAGAACTCGACGGCCTGGCAGAAAAGGCTAAAGCCACCGGCGCGTCCGCGCACTACACCGTCGATCTGGTTGACGAGTTTGCCCGCGACTTTATCTATCCCATGATGCGTGCTAATGCCGTTTACGAAGGCCAATACTTTCTCGGCACCTCGATCGCCCGCCCGCTCATCGGCAAGGCGCACGTTGAAATCGCTGAGCGCGAAGGCGCCGATGCCGTGGCCCATGGTGCCACAGGCAAGGGGAACGACCAGGTGCGCTTCGAACTCGCCTACGCCGCGCTCGCCCCGGAGCTCCAAATTATCTCCCCGTGGCGCATGGAGGTCTTTCGTCAAGCCTTTCCCGGTCGCACAGAAATGATCAACTACTGCCGCGAAAACAATATCGATGTCGAAGCCAGTGCGTCGAAGCCGTATTCGATGGACCGCAACCTGCTCCACATTTCCTATGAAGCCGGTATCCTCGAAGATCCATGGTTCGATCCAACTACGGACGACAACAAGGCCATGTATAAATTGACGACGGCACCTGAAGATGCGCCCGACCAGGCCGAATACGTTGAGCTCGACTTCGAGCGTGGTGACTGTGTGGCCGTCAATGGCGTGGCCATGAATCCCGCCCAAGTCATGAAGCATCTGAACAAGCTTGCAGGTAAGCATGGCGTTGGCCGTGTCGATCTGATCGAAAATCGCTTTGTTGGCATGAAGAGCCGCGGCGTCTACGAGACTCCGGGCGGCACTATTCTTATGCAGGGTCACCGTAACATGGAGACGCTGACAATGGATCGCGAGCTCATGCACCTACGAGATAGTCTTATCCCCCGTTATGCGCAGCTCGTGTACAACGGCTTCTGGTATGCGCCAGAGCGCGAAGCGCTCCAAGCCTTCATCGACGATTCGCAAAAAGCCGTAACTGGCACCGTGCGCCTCAAACTCTACAAAGGTAACGTCACCACGGTCGGCCGGAAATCTCCGCTTTCTCTCTATGATGAAAACATCGCTTCAATGGAAGGGGTCGTCAGCGATTATAATCCCGATGATGCGAGCGGCTTTATCCGCTTAAACGCGCTTCGCCTCCGCCGCCGTGCTCTCGCGCAGGGCGGGCCCGAAATCGCCTCGGAGAGCAAGCTATGCAAAGAATAAACGCAGTATTTCGTAGCCGAAACTGCACAGTTTTGGATCGACGGCGAGTGTTCGCGCTGAGCCGTTCAAAAGCTCACGCTGACGGCCACTGATTCCCTTCCGATTTTTTTTAATGTCAGCCATCCCGCGAATCCTTCTCGGCGTCAACGTCGACCACTGTGCGACGGTGCGCCAAGCACGCTATCGTGCACACGCGCTCGATCACGGCGACGAGGTGGAGCCAGACTGTGTCGAATTTGCGCTACTCTGTGAGCAAGCCGGTGCCGATGGCATCACCATGCACTTGCGCGAAGACCGCCGTCACGTTCAGGACTCGGATGTGCAAAGAGCCCGTGCTGAGATTAAGACGCGCCTGAATCTTGAGATGGCCTGCACGCAGGAGATGATCGACTACGCCCTCCGCCTTAAGCCGGACTCCGTCTGCCTGGTCCCCGAGAGTCGCGAAGAGATTACAACTGAGGGTGGGCTCGATGTGGTCGGGCAAAAGTCCCGTGTTGGCGAGGTGGTCGCCGCGATGACAGAGGCAGGTATTATTACCAGTCTTTTCATCGACCCTGATCCAGCGCAGATCGAGATGTCTGCCGAGCTAAAGAGTCCGTGGGTCGAACTGCATACGGGTGCCTATGCCAACGCGTACTATCACGAAGGACGCGCTCGCGAGCTAGATACGCTGCGTAAGGGTGCCGAGCTGGCGCATCGCCTCGGCATCGTTGTGAATGCAGGCCATGGTATTAATTACAGCAATATTTCAGAAGTCATCACCTTGCCGCACCTGCATGAATTAAATATCGGGCACGCGATCATCAGCCGCGCGCTCTTTGTCGGCATCGAGCAAGCGGTGCGCGAGATGAAAGCTTTCCTTGCGTAGCCAAAGGGCATTAGATTGACACCTATGAACGCATTCAACCACACCCACCCAGTGCTTACTTGCGAAAGCGCCAAAGCCCTCGAGGCTTCGGTGCTGGCCGATGAGGCAGCGGAGTGGGCTGCTATGAAGCGGGCCGGGCAGGGCATCGCACGACTATTAGTAGAGGACTATACTGAACTTCGTCCCGTTCCAGCGCATGTGCGCATTTTAGCGCTGATCGGCAAGGGGAATAACGGGGGTGATGCCCTTATCACCTGTGGTCAATTACTGGCCGAATTCCCGCGCGCACGCGTCGATCTGATTTTAACGAGTTCCATCGAGGAACTGAGGCCGCTAGCCGCGCGGGCGCTACAACAGCTTGAAGGCCGTGTGCACTCGCACCAAGTGACCAGCCAGAGTGACGTTTCCAGCATAACTCAGCTCCTCAATGAGGTCTCGAATGGATCACCCTTTCACCTGTGTATCGATGGCTTGCTCGGCATGTCCTTCAGTCCGCCCATACGTCCGCCGATGGCCGCGCTGATCGAGGCGGTTAATGCCTTCGAGGCGATTGATTTGCGCGCTTCCGTTGACCTGCCTAGTGGCAAGGGCGACGCCTGTGATGAGGCGATCTGCTTCCACGCAGACTTCAGCTACGCCACAGGCATTGCCAAGAAGCCGCTTTTTGCTGGTATCGCAGATTGTGGACGTATCCGCTACGTCGATCTGGGCTTCTTTCAAGCACCGCAAGCGGGCGATCTCGCAATCAAGGAATCCATTCTACTGGATTCAGTGCTCGATCCGATTCGCCGCCTACGCCCGGCTGGAGTGGATAAGCGCGAGTTTGGGCACTTATTTATCGTCGGTGGCTCTGCCTTCATGCCTGGAGCATTGCTCATGGCTGTGCAAGCTGCAGTGCGTTCGGGTGTGGGGCTGGTTACTGCTTTTGCCCCGGCTTCTGTTGCCGCTTCACTCGCCGCTCAGGTTCCGGAAGCCATGTGGATCCCTTGGCCGGAGACAGCCAATGGCACACTCAATCCGCGCGCGATGCCTCTTCTTTTGGATCGCGTCGGCATGGCTTCGGCCGTATTGGTTGGGCCTGGTATGGGTAAAGACCGCCACACTGAGCTCGTCACTCAGCAGATAGTGCAACAAGTGGAGTGCCCTATTTTACTTGATGCCGACGCGCTCCGTACGCGAGTGGCCGAGGTAGTGTCTAAGCGTCGCCCTCATTTTGGGCGTATCGTGCTCACGCCTCATATGGGTGAATTTATGCGTGTCGCTAAGTTGGCTGAGGCCAATTACTCAATAGAGGCACTGCTCGATTTTTCTGCTTCCTATCGGGTGATCACTGTATTGAAAGGCCCGAATACGAGGATTTGTGACGGTGAATCTGTCATTTACAATACACAGGGTGGGCCCGTTCTCTCACGTGGAGGCAGTGGTGATATACTCTCCGGTCTCATCGGAGGTATGATCGCCCAAAACAATGTTTGTGTGGCGACTGCTGTGGCGCGCGGTGTTATGCTGCACGGTATGGCTGCGCAGCGCTTGGCACGATCTCAGGGGCAGGTCGCGGTCCATACTACGCAGCTCCTGGATTACCTACCCGACGTTATGCGCGGTTGATCGATGGCGGCGACACTGAATCATCGCCAAGCTCTGCTCGTGCTCAACGGGCTACAACACGTCGGCCCCGTCATGTTGCGCCGTTTGCTCGAGGCTTTTGAAGGAGATCCTGTCGCTGTGCTTTCTGGCCAGCGGGAAAAACTCTCCCAAGTTAAAGGCGTTGGCGATAAGGCGGTCTCGGTGCTGACGAATTGGTCGGCTCATTTTGATCTTTCTAAAGAGATCGAGCGGATGAAAGCCTCGGGTATCCGCTTTATCGCGCAGACGGATGAAGCCTTTCCGCCCATGCTGCAAGAGACTTACGATCCCCCGATCGGGCTGTATTGGAAAGGCAACTACAATGTGGATCGTCCTTGTGTGGCCATTATCGGCACGCGCCGCTCGACGCTGTACGGTCAGAATGTCGCCCGGAAATTCGCCTCTGAACTCTCGCGGCTGGGGTTTTGCATCGTCAGCGGCATGGCGCGTGGCACCGATACCGCGGCGCACGAAGGCGCGCTTGAAGCCGGTGGTAAAACAGTCGCCGTCATGGGTTGCGGTTTGGATATAGTCTATCCTCCGGAGAATCTTGACCTCTATAAACGCATCGCGGTGGAAGGTGCCGTCGTCAGCGAGTTTCCCTTCGGTCGCCGCGCCGATCGGCAGACTTTCCCCATGCGTAATCGGGTCGTCGCTGGTATGTGCGAGGCCGTTATCGTGGTGGAGAGTGACGTGGCCGGCGGTAG
>DLQD01000075.1:410-6521 GCA_002480015.1 Opitutia bacterium UBA7441 | reverse complement strand
GATGGTCACCTCAGTCGATGATGTGCTGGAGGAACTCCGCTACGCCCGCCCCACGCAGACCGAGGCTGAACTGCCCTTGGAGGCTTCCACGTCTGCAGTCGAGCTGAGCTCGCTCGAGCGTGAGGTGCTTGATTGCTTCACCGGAGGTGAGCTCTGTCAGTCCGACCAAATCTCGCAGCAGACCAATCGACTACCTGCTGAAGTTTCCGCTACGCTTATGGGTTTGGAGATCAAGCGCCTAATAGTGAAGCGAGCAGACGGACGCTTCGAGGCGAGATCATTTTGATCGACAGATCGATCTGAATTTAAACAAGTAGGCGCATGTCTGAAATATTTGAAAACGTCACTGTCGTTAAAAAGGCCAATGTTTACTTTGGTGGCCAAGTTACCAGCCGTGCGGTGCAATGTGCCGACGGCTCGAAGAAGACCCTCGGCTTCATGCAAGCCGGTGAATACGAATTCGGCACCGAGGCACCTGAGCTAATGGAGATTCTCGGTGGCTCGATGGACGTGAAACTTAAGGATAGCGAAGACTGGCTCACCATGCGTGAGGGGCAATCGTTCAATGTGGCGGGCAATTCCAAGTTCAGCCTGAAAGTCGCCGAAGGCGGCTGTGATTATTGCTGCAGCTATTTATAGAGGCGCGCCGTCCGTCATGTCGACGTTTCTGACGGTGGTGTGGGTGTTTATCCGTCGACCTTGTTAGCACAAGGTCGCTACGCATCGTGTAGCGATACGACGCGAGTCGTGTCGACGTTTCTGGCGCTGGCGCGGGTGTTTATCCGTCGACCCCGCTGGCACAAGGTCGCTACGAATCGTGTAGCGATACGACGCCCGTCGTGTCGACGTTCTGGCGTGCTCTATGCATCCTTGCGCTTTCGGGTGGATTTGCTATGCAGATCACTATGGATGGTGTATTAGTTTTAACGATTAGCGGCAAAGACCGCGCGGGTTTGGTCGAGAAATTGGCGGATGTGGTTGCCGCGCATGGCGGCAACTGGGAGCATTGCCGGATGGCTCACTTGGCCGGCCGCTTTGTCGGGCTGCTCGAAGTCTCCGTATCGGGCGAAAAACAACAGGATCTCGAAGTGGCGCTGCGGACGATCAGCGACCTCGATGTAATGATCGCCGCAGGGATCGCTCCCTCGGAGCTGGAGCCGCTACGGCAGTTCGACCTCGAAGTGGTCGGCGGCGACCACCCGGGCATTGTGCGCGAGGTCTTTAAGGCGCTCGCCCTGGCCGGCGTCAATGTCGAGGAGCTTAGTACGCGCGCCTATAGTGCGCCCGATTCGGGCGGCACGCTCTTCGAGGCAAAGGCGCGTCTCGCCTGTGCCCCTGAAATCGACCGGGAAGACATCCGGCAGCGGCTCGAACAGATCGCCCAGGATGTCATGGTGGACATCCGTCTGCTCGATTGATGATCGCCCTGCATGGAGGGGCGTAGCGGCGCGACGCCAGTCGTGTCGACGTTTGTTGGGGTAGCGTAGCCGTTTACCCGTCGACTACGGAATCGTGTAGGGATACGACGCCAGTCAGTGATCCTGAGCTTGTCGAATGGTTCGTGTCGATATTACGCGCGGCCGCCGTAGGAGCGGTCGGCGGTGTTCACTTTGATCGTCTCACCTTCTTTGATGAAAAGCGGGACTTGTATGGTTAGGCCAGTTTCGAGGGTGGCGGGCTTTTGCACATTGCTAGCGGTGTCGCCCTTCACACCTTCGGCCGATTCGGTAACCTTCATTTCGATGGAAGCGGGCAAGTCGATGGAGATCGGTTTGTCGTCCACGCGAAGGATGCTGTAGGTCTGTGTTTCGACGAGGAAGTCCTTCGCATCTTCGACGATGCTGTCTTCGAGGATCAAGTCTTCAAACGTTTCCGGATCCATGAAATGGTAACCGTCGGCATCGATGTAGCTGAATTCGAGCTTGGCTACATCTGTGTGCAAGATTTCGACGGAGTCCGTCGTGCGGATCTTGGTGTTGGTACTCGCACCGGTGTTCAGGTTGCGCATTGTGACCTGCATAAAGCCGGCTTGGCGGCCTTGTGTGCGGTGCTGCACATCGAGCACGAGGTGCGGATTGCCTTGATAGTTGAGGACTTTGCCTTTGCGGACTTCGGTGGGAGATGCCATGAGTAGATTAGTTGAGAAAAAGGATTTCATTTGGCAGTGCCTTCAGGGGCTGTCAAGGACGAGATCGATGTTCTCCTTTAGCTCGGACTTTGACAAAGCGCACAATGCGGCACTTAAGTGTGCCCGCATATGCCCATGATTCTTCCACCGCAAGACACCTCCTCTGTTACGGGGCGCAGCTTTTTGCTGGGTACTGGGTTGGCCTTGCTGATTATACTGCTCGTGCCTCTGACTCAGATTATGCAGCCAGAGCAGAGCCGGATGGAGAGGATTGAAGCGGTGAACATGGCGCCGCCGCCACCACCGCCCCCGTTGGACGAACCGCCGCCGCCCCCACCGCCGCCGGACAAACCGCCGCCGCCGGAGTTAAAGACGCCGCCTCCAATGCCGACGCTGGATCAACTTGAGGTCGGACTGAATCCGGGCACAGGTGGTGATCTGAGTCTGGGGCTCACCGTCGGCTTCGATTTCAGGACGGAGTCAGCCGATCAGCTGGAGCAGCTCTTCGGCTTCGGCGAATTGGATGAAATTCCCCGTCTTGTGCGGGAAGGGCGCTTCCGCTATCCGCCCAACTCTCCGCGTGGCAGGGGAGAAGCCTTTGTTCGTGTGCTCGTCTATGTGGAAAAGGATGGCCGGGTTTCCGTGCAGAGGGTGCTCGACTATTCGCATCAAGAGTTGATCGCTGCGGCTAAGCGTATGGCTGAAGATTCCCGATTCTCAGCGCCGGTGCGTAGGGGCCAAGCCGTACGATCAAAGTATGAATGGTCCATTCGTATCCCTTTGAAGTGAACCGACCCTTCGTAGCCTAACCACTCACTGTGCTTGCCGTCGCAAAAAGCTGCTGATTTCGGCCAGGCGCTTGAGCGGGTCTTTGGCTTTCAGCCGGGGGAAGCGAGTGCCGGATTTGAGGAACTCCCCATGCTTGCCCGGTTGAGCGAGTTTGCAGATCAAGCGGTCGCCCTCCGTCTCGACACGGCGGACGCCAGCCAGCTCGGCCTCTACGCGCACTAGACTGACGGCTATGAGCGCTTCAGTCGCCAAGGGGCGCTCACCAAATCGATCGGCCAGTTCTTCGGCGATTGCTTCGACTTCTACACTGTTTTCGGCGAGGGCCATGCGGCGGTAGAAATCGATCCGCAGACGGGGCTCTGCGATATAGTCGACAGGGAGGGCGGCTTCGATCAAATCACCTTGGCGGTTGCCATATTCGGCCTCCTTGATCGCGGCGAAGCTCAAGGTGCCGCTGGTCTGGCGGGCACGGCTGCCGCCCTCGCCGGTGGCGATGAAGTCAAGCTTTACCTCAGCGCGAATGCGGTCGGCGCCAGGCTCGCCCTTAAGCCGGGCGACGCTTTGCTTGAGCAATTGGCAGTAGAGTTCGAAGCCGATGCCCGCAATGTGGCCACTTTGTTGTGAGCCGAGCAGATTACCCGCGCCGCGTAGCTCGAGGTCGCGCATAGCGATGCGGAAGCCCGCGCCGAGCTGGTTGTGCTGTTTGAGCGCGTTGAGCCGTTTTTGCGCCTGGTCGACAAGCGCCGCGTGGCGATGGAGTAGCAGGTAGGCATAGGCTTGCCTTTTGAATCGGCCGACGCGCCCACGGATTTGGTAGAGCTGCGCGAGGCCAAAGCGATCCGCTCCTTCGATGATCAGCGTGTTGCAGTTAGGAATGTCGATTCCGGATTCGATGATTGTGGTACACACGAGCACGTCGAACTTGCCTGCAACAAATTGGGTCATGACTTTTTCGAGCGCGCCTTCCGTCATCTGGCCGTGGCCGACGGCGACCTTGAGCTTCGGGTGCATGGCTTCGATCTTGCGTGCGACACCTTGAATCGTGTCGATCCGGTTGTGCAGATAGAATACTTGTCCGCCCCGGTCAGTCTCGGCTTGGATCGCACTTTTGATTAGCTGCTCATCGTAGCTTTTGACAATGGTCTCGATCGGTCGGCGGTCGACCGGCGGTGTTTCGATCACGCTCATGGCGCGTGCTCCGGCCATCGCCAGGTAGAGCGTGCGCGGGATTGGTGTGGCGCTGAGAGTCAGGATGTCGACATTGGTGCGGAGTTGCTTGATGCGTTCTTTTTGCTTCACTCCAAAGCGTTGCTCCTCGTCCACGACCAGAAGGCCTAGGTCTTGGAAGTGGACGTCTCGGCTCAGCAGCCGATGGGTGCCTATGACGATATCGATTTTACCCGCGGCGAGCTGGGCGATGCTTTCTTTGTTTTCTTTTGCGCTGCGGAAACGGCTGACCATGTCGATGATGATCGGATATTGTGCCATGCGTTCGCGAAAGGTGTTGAGGTGTTGTTGGCAAAGTACGGTGGTAGGCACGAGGATGGCGACTTGCTTGCCCGCAAGCACAGCCTTAAGTGCGGCGCGGATGGCGACCTCTGTTTTTCCGAAGCCGACGTCACCACAGATTAAACGGTCCATTGCTTGGTCGCTCTCCATGTCCTGTTTGGCCGCCTCAATCGCACTGAGTTGGTCCGGAGTTTCCTTAAAGGGGAAGGCCGCTTCAAAGTCCTTTTGCCAAGGGTGATCGTGCGGGTAAGCGTAGCCGCCCGCCTTGCTGCGGCGGGCGTGGAGTTGAAGCATCTCGGCCGCATAGTCGAGTGTGGCGCGCTCAGCGGCGGCGCGGGTCTTGTCCCAAGCGGCGCCGCCGATCTTGCCGAGCTTTGGGCTGGACTTGGTCAGGCCGACATAGCGGGTCAGTAGATGCGACTCTTGCAGCGGCACATGAATCGTCATTTGCTCGGCGAACTCAACTGAGATGACCTCCTTCGTGCCGCCTTTGATCTCCAGCTGTGTAAGTCCTCTGAACAGACAAACACCATGTTGTAGGTGCACGAGCGGGTCGCCGTCTGCTAGTTCGGTGAAGTCGAGCAACTGGTCGACCTGTGAAATCGTGGGACGGGCGCGCTCTTCGTGGCGGCTCAACGTGCGCTTGCGTCGGCCGAAATATTCCGTGTCGGTGACCAAGACATAACCGTGTTTTGTGCTAGAGTGAAAAGGGAAATTTGACAGTGCCAGTGCTTCCGCCGCACGAAGGATAAAACCACCGGAGACGGTGCCTTCGACGAACTGTGGTTTGAGCACGGTTGTGAGCGGATTGTCATCGAGTCGTTCGCGGATGCGTTTGGCTTCGCTCTCGCCAGCGCTTGCGAACATAATTCCGAGCCCTTCATTCGCCCAGTCGGCGAGTTGTGTTTCAAATTTTAAACGTGTGCTTTGCTCCGATTCGAAGCGATCGTAGCCGATTTGCGCGGTATCACTCTGGAAACGATAGTTGGCTGTCGGTTCGGTTGAGAGTTCGATGCGTTCGGCGCCACGGAAGAGTTCTGGGTCTGTATCCAGTTCGCAAATACAAGTGAGTGTGTCTCTGTGGCCCCGATGTGTAAGAGCCTGGTGGAAGGAACGTATGTGGCTGCTGACGGTCTTCGACCCCACCGGCGTGGCTTCGCTACCAGAGTGTAGCGTTGCCGCGCCAGCGGCGTCGACGGCGAGGTGGCCTACTGGCCGTTTCTCGAAGCGATAAGGATGCTCGCGCACTAATAGAGCGGGATCTTCAAGCGCCCACTGCAGCGGCTGTTCCATGAAGTAGTCGAGCAATCCACCTTCCTGTGAGTGGACGGATGCGGCGCTCTCGGCCGCGGCTATGTGGATCGCCTGCGTGGGCGTCTCGGTGCGCTGCGTTGTCGGATCGAAACTGCGGATGCTTTCGATCTCGTCGCCAAAGAAGTCGATCCGGTAGGGGCAGTGAGCGTCGTAGGGGTAGATGTCGATCAGGCCGCCCCGTGTGGCGATCTGCCCCGGTTGCTCGCAAAGCGCTTCAGAGTCGTAATCGAGATTGGAGGTGAGGCTTTCGATTAATTCACTGAAGGGATAGGACTGGCCAACCTTGAGGCTGAGGCGCTGCTTCTCAAAAGCGGCTTTGGCCGGACATCTTCCGAGCAAGGCCTCGGGTGTGGCAATCAGGAGCCGCTTCC
>DLQD01000075.1:0-258 GCA_002480015.1 Opitutia bacterium UBA7441 | reverse complement strand
TCGACCTCCGCCGCCAGTTCTTGCGCACGGCGTGGGTTAGGCACGAGCGCGACGGTGGTGCCTGCTTCAGCCCCTTGCGCGAGCGCGTAGAGCAATGGGGCACGCGCCTCTGTGCAGACGCCGTGATACAGCGAATGCTTTGGGTGGGGACTGTGGGCGCTAATTGGCATCTCCGGTCACTCTATAATTGGATGTAGTCGCGTCGACCTGGTTGAGGATGTTGAGCCGCTTGCTGGTCGACCTTGCTGGCGCAAGTTC
>DLQD01000105.1:2177-8542 GCA_002480015.1 Opitutia bacterium UBA7441 | reverse complement strand
GGGCGGGCTTCGCCTTTGTCGTAAAGGTGGAGCTTGACGCGGGGGTCGCTAAGTAGTCCCGCCCAGTCGGGCTCGCCGTCCGCCCAGGCGTCGCCGAGCAGGTTGATCATGACGGTGGGTTGGTGCAGCTCCGTTGAGCCGAAAGGTAGGTCCGTGACGGCGCGGATGTGCTGCTCGAACTGGCTGGTGATGCAGCCGTCCATCGTGTAGTGGCCGGAATTATGGGGGCGAGGCGCCATCTCATTAATGATCAAGCGGCCATCTTCTTCGAGGAAGAGTTCGACCGCAATGAGTCCAACCACATCCAGCAAGTCAGCGATCCGGCAGGCCAGCTCGGCTCCGGCCGCTTGGGTGGTCTCCGTCACGCGGGCGGGCACGATGGAGGCGTGGAGGATGTGGTGCACATGGATATTTTCCGCCATGGGGAAGGTGCTCTTCGTGCCGTCAGCCTTGCGGGCACAGATCACGGAAAACTCACCAATGTGGTGGATCCATTTCTCGACCACCACGCGAGGCGGATTGTCGAGGAAGTTCCAGAGATAATCGCAGTCGGCGGCCTCTTCAGGCGCGTTGAGCTTGATCTGGCCTTTGCCGTCGTAGCCGAAGGCGGCGGTCTTGATCACGCAGGGAAAACCGATGGCCTCGACCGCAGTCTTGAGGCTCGCGGCGGAGTCGGCGTATTCGAAGGGCACGCAGGGTAGGGCGCTCTCTTTAAGGAAGTCCTTCTCCCGCTGGCGGTGCTGGCAGATATGCAACGCACGGCTGCCAGGCATGACAGGCTTGATGGCGCTAAGCCTATCAATGACCGCAGAAGGTATATTTTCAAACTCCAGCGTGATGATGTCGACGCCTTCCGCGAATTGCTTGAGTGCGGCTTCGTCCTCGTAAGTGGCATTGACTTCCAGATCGGCCACCATACCCGCGGCGCAGGGGCCGCTGGGCTCGAAGACGTGAAATCGGTAGCCAAGGCTACGGCCCGCAAGGATGAGCATGCGACCGAGTTGGCCGCCGCCGAGGATGCCGATGGTACTGCCTGGAGTGATCATGCTTCGGGCAACTCCGTCGCCAAGACCGTTTCGGTCTGCTTCGCGCGAAAAGCCTTGAGGCGCTCGCGGACACCTTCGTCGTTGAGCGAAAGGATCGATGCGGCGGACAGCGCGGCGTTTTTTGCGCCGGCCACGCCGATCGCAAGCGTCATCACCGGGATGCCGGCTGGCATCTGGACGATGGAAAGGAGGGAATCTTGTCCGCTGAGCGCCTTCGACTGCACGGGCACGCCGAGCACGGGCAGATGCGTCATGGCGGCCGTCATACCTGGCAGGTGCGCCGCGCCGCCGGCTCCGGCGATGATAACTTGGATGCCACGGTTCTCCGCTTCTTCGGCATAGCTGTAGAGCAGCTTGGGTGTGCGGTGTGCGCTGACGATTTTTGTTTCAAAAGGGATCTCGAGCTGCTTGAGCAAGGCCGCGGCCTCGCCCATCGTACTCCAGTCTGACTGACTTCCCATGATGATGCCGACGACGGGTTTGCTTGCTGTGCTGTTTTCCATCGTGGGAGAGAAAGGGATTCTGCAGAGGAATTCAACCCATTGTTCGCTGGATTGAAATCAGTTATGGTATCGCTTCGTATAGGATAAGCGCTTTAATCGCGCCACCGTCCACCCCATCCGCCCCCAGAGTTGTCGGCGTTTTTTAATTTTTCCCGTTGTTCGTTGGTCAATTCCGAGGCATTGAGGTAGCTTTGGAAAGTGCCGGCATCCTGCTCCTTCCAAGTCGCGGCGACGCGCTCCATCATCCAAGTGCGGCGGCGATCATTCTCGATCGATTCTGCCCAAGTCATGGCTGCGGCAGGATCTTCCTCCGCTGCGCGAAAAGTGTAGCTGATGACCGCGCGGTCGAGTTCGGGGCTGGGAGGGAGGCTGTTCAGCCATTCGGCGGAGGCGGCGAGATCGTAGCGTGTCCATTCCTGAATGATCGAAGCGCTGGCCCGTGCGATAGCCGGGTCGTCCCGAGGGAGTGAGACGAGCCAAGCGGCGGCGGCTACGGGGTCACTTTCTGCCCATTCACTGATTAGTGTGGTTTTAAAACTAGTGGGTGTGTCGTCCCCTAGCGAGCGCACGTAGTTGGCGGCGGCTTCAGGATCGAACTGCGCCCATTCGTCGATTAGGTCGCGGCGCAAGTTGTTTTGTAGTTCGGGATCCTGGATCAGATCGACGGCTACTTGGGCGGCCTGCAAACCGCCGGATTCGATTTGCGTTTCGATGACATCGCCGAGGAGCCGATTGCGCAGCCTCTCATCGTCGAGCGTGAGTGCTTGCTGAAAAGCAGCGTCTGGGTTGTTGGCCGCATAACCCCGATAAATGGCACTTAATTGTGAACTTCGGGAGCGAGCGGGCTCGTTAGTGAGGGCTTGATTTGCCCATGCCAACGCACTGGCGGGGTCAGTTGTCGCCCACACCTCGAGCACGGAGATGCGAGCTCGCTCGCTGTCGCGCAAGGACTCGATTTGCGAGGCCAGTTCGAGGGCGGCCAGAGGTTCTGTCTCGGCGAGTTGGCTCAGCAGTTCATTAATGAGGCGGGTTCGCTTCGGGTTCGACTTGGGCAGTGCCAAGGCTTCATTGAGTAATTCGCGGGTCAATGAGCCGCTTAAGTCCGGGATTATGCGCAGTGCCTCCTCGAGCGCGACGCCTTCGTCATCCAGAAATGCTTCGAGTGCAGACGTGCTGTTCCTGACCAGACTATCTTCGGAGGGCACGTCCCGATCTTCCGGGTCGGAGTTGGCGACTGCCGTTTGCATGGCCGCTGCGGGCGGGGCAGCCTCTTTTTTCTGTGAGCCGATGTAGTAAGCCGTCAACAAGCTGACAGACCAGACGAGGAGACAAAGAAGGAGCGTGGAGCGTTTCATATGTGGGGTGTGCAATAGAGGACTACCGAATTATGTAAATCGCAAGCTATCCTTAAAAGTCACACAGTTAGACCATTTTCACGTTACGAATGTCTTTTCACCCACTGCTGTGGCGATTGACCGAAAGTCCGTTTAAATGCCCGTGAAAAATAATACACCGAGCTGAACCCGAGCGCATCGGCCGTCTCCGAGACGCTCTTATGCGTGTGCAGCAACAAATCGCGCGAGCGGTTGAGCTTGATGCGATTTTCAAACTCGCGGGGGGCATGTCCAGTCTGCTTCTTGAAGGCAAAGCGAAAGCGTGAGTAACTGCAGCCGAGCTCGCGGGCAAGCGCTTCTAGGTCAGTACGCTCGTTCAAATGGCGGAGCATGGCAGCCTTCGCCCGACGCACGATCGACGCATCTGTGTGCTCTGCCGCGCTGCTGTCCTCGTAATCGGCCTTCAAAAAAGCTAAAATGAGCGGGATATGACTGGCCGCGATTTGATCGCGGCCGGATACGTCCTGCTCTGCCCAGTGGAGGAGCCGGTCGAATGACTTCGAGAGTTCATCGCGTCGATCCGTCGGCAGCACTGCGTCTTGAGGGCGGAAGAACTGGTGCATCACCCGCGTGGCGTCTGCCCCTCTGAACCCCGCCCACGATTCCCGCCAGCCGGTAGCGCGATCCGGGCGATAGCGGTGCCATTCGCCCGGGAAGAGCAGCAGCGCTGTGCCTGCTTTGACAGTCCGGACACGCATTTGAGCTGATTCAAACTGTCCGCCACCCGCTTCGATGTATACAATCTGGAATTCATCGAGCGTGCGCCGCCCTTCTGAATCGAATAGGTAGCCCTGAGGGTGCCCTGTCCCTGGATACGTGGCCCCCGGCGCGATCTCTTGGCGACCAGCGTCCAAGATGCGCCAGCCCCAACCGGCAGCGGCAGGGTCGGAGGGGAAGTATCGACTGAAGCTCTCCATCTTTCCTGCCCAGCTTGCGAATTTTTTTATGAAAAAGCGATGTCAAAAAGTGCAAATATTGAGTCATCCCGTGTATTCACGAAGAAGGGGGATTTTGCTAGTATGTGTATTCTGCAACACAGGCAGGATGCACCCAAAAGGCATTTTACCTGTGCTCCTTAGTATGCAACCTCCCTCGCACTCATGTATAACGAAGCCAAACAAATGTACGCCTCTATCGGCGTTGATGTCGAACAAGCTCTCACCGTCCTGGCCGAGACTCCAATCTCTCTGCACTGCTGGCAGGGCGATGATGTCGTCGGATTCGAAGAAGGCGCGGGCGCGCTCGGTAGCGGTCTTGCCGTGACGGGTAACTACCCCGGCAAAGCGCGCAGCATCGATGAGCTGCGTCAAGACCTTGAGCAAGTGCTCGGTCTCCTCCCTGGCAACCACCGCCTCAACCTCCACGCCATCTACGGCGATTTCGGCGGACAGAAAGTCGACCGCGATGCGATTGAGCCGGAACACTTCCAGAGTTGGATCGACTGGTGTAAGAGTCAAAGTATCGGCATGGATTTCAACCCGTCCAACTTTTCGCACCCAAAAGCAGACGATGGTCTCACTCTGAGCAGCCCGGATGCCGGCACGCGCGATTTTTGGATCGAGCACTGTAAGCGCAGCCGTCGGATCGCCGCCGAGATGGGCAAGCAGCTCGGCAGCCCCGCTGTGACCAATGTATGGATTCCTGACGGTATGAAGGATCTGCCGGCCGACCGCCAGAGCTTCCGCCAGCGCCTTTCTGATAGCCTTGACGCCATCTTCGCCGAAGGACTCGATCCCGCGCACAATATCGATGCTGTCGAGTGTAAGCTCTTTGGCATCGGGTCCGAGAGCTTCGTCGTCGGTTCGCACGAGTTCTACATGGGCTACGCGCAAAAGCACCAGACCGCTCTCTGCCTCGACGCCGGCCACTTCCACCCGACCGAGGGCATCGCCGATAAAATTTCCTCCGTGCTCATGTATGTGCCCGAGCTGCTCCTGCACGTCTCCCGTGGCGTGCGTTGGGACAGCGACCACGTCGTGCTCTTCGACGATCAGACGCAAGCCATTATGCAGGAACTCGTCCGCTGCGATGCGCTTCCGCGCACCCACATCGGCCTCGATTTCTTTGATGCCTCGATCAACCGCATCGCCGCCTGGACGATCGGCACGCGCGCCGCGCAAAAGTCGCTCTTGCTCGCCCTCCTGGAGCCACGTCAGGCGCTCCGTGAGGCCGAGCTCTCCGGCGACTACACCACGCGTCTCGCCCTGCTCGAACAAGCCAAGGCATTGCCCTGGTCCGCCGTCTGGGCTGAATTTTGCCAGCGTAATGGCGCGCCCGGCGAACTCGAGTTGCTCGGCAAAGTTAAAGACTACGAGAAGTCGGTGCTCTCTAAGAGGGCCTAGGGGCGCCACTTGCCAGAGACTATGAGCTCTGAGGGTAACGGCCGTATTGTAGCGACTTGTCGCGAGTCAGGTCGACGGGCAGAAAGATCCTATACTCTTGGAGATAGCATGTGGCCTTTCGTCGCCGTTCACACGTCGACACGACTCGCGTCGCTACAAAAAATAGACGACTAATAGGTTGTTTCGTCCGTCCGGCTTAGCTTAAATCGCCCCGCACCCCGCATCCCGCATCCCGCCCATGAATTTCGATCTCCTTCATCCCCGCGACCAAATCGAGCTGACCATGGCTCGCATCTACGGTCGAGACATGACCACGACCTCCGGCGGCAATATCTCCGTCCGCGACGAAGACGGTCATGTCTGGATCTCCCCGGCGCGGGTCGATAAGGGCAATCTTAAACGCGGCGATATGGCCAAAGTCGCCCTTAGCGGGGAGCAGCTCGAGGGACCATATCCACCCTCCTCGGAGTGTCCCTTTCACTTGAGTATCTACCGCGCGCGGCCGGACATCAAAGCTATCATCCACGCGCACCCCAGTGCGTTGGTCAGTTTTAGTATCTGTGGGCAAGTGCCCGATACCCGTGTCTTTCCCGAGGCTTGGAACGTCTGCGGGCAAGTCGCCTTCGCGCCCTACGCCCTGCCCGGCAGCCAGCAACTCGGTGAGAATATCGCCGCACAGTTCGCCGCCTCAGTGGAGACGCTCTGCGTCGTGCTCGAAAACCACGGCGTCGTGGTCGGCGGTGCCAATTTGTCCGATGTTTTTAAGCGCTTCGAGACTCTGGAGTTCACTGCAAAAACGATCCTTCAGGCTAAAAATCTCGGTGGGCTTCGCGTGCTCGACGATGCTGGAATGGCTTTGGCTAAAGATCGCCTACCTGCCTTGCCCACTTGCGAGCTTCAGCCGCCCTGTAGCCGGGAGCGCGAGCTGCGTAAAGAGATCTGCGATTTTATGCACCGTGCCTACGAGCACAATCTAGTCACCAGCACCTGGGGTAGCCTCTCTGCGCGGATTGATCAGGATGCCTTTTTGATTACGCCTTACCGGGTCGACCGGCAGTCACTTGATTTGGAGGATCTCAT
>DLQD01000105.1:0-2136 GCA_002480015.1 Opitutia bacterium UBA7441 | reverse complement strand
GCGATCTACGCCGCGCACCCCGAGATGCATGCCGTGATTAATGCGCTGCCCGTCAGCGCAACGGCCTTCAGCGTGAGTGATGCCGTGCTGGATACACGCACCATCCCCGAGAGTTTCCTCTTTCTTAAGGACGTGCCCAAGCTCGCCTACGAAACCCTCCATCGGCAACCCGAGGCCGTCGCCCAAGCCATGGGTCCGGACAACCCGGTCGCCCTGCTGGAGCACAACGGCGCCCTTGTCGCCGGCAAAACCGTGCTCGACGCCTTCGACCGCCTCGAAGTGCTCGAAGCTACCGCTGAAGCTATCATCCAAAGCAAACCCCTTGGCACCATTACCCCCATGGATGATGCCGTCATTGACGAGCTGCTCAAGGCCTTCGGCCGGGTGTAGATGGGTATTTTCTATAAGAGGTAGGGCAGATCCTGCACTTTACGTCAGTTTGAGTATCCCCATTCGTTCATCGACAAGTTGAAGGTACTTTATAGAGTCATCGACACTAAGCTGGCTGCCGTGAATGGTCAGATCCCAGTTGACGGACTGTAGCGCCTGAGTGGTTTTTTCGATCATGCGGTCGTTCAAGCCGCAAATTTCGCGGCCAAAATAGTCGATTAAGAGAGAGCGGTCGAAGCCGGTTTTACGGCCATCCAGTTCGAGGGCGGACTCTTCGTCATCATCGGTGAGAATCCTCGTGTTCAGAAGGTCGTAGGCAGGGGCAAGTTCGATGAGTTTGCCATTTTCCAGAAGCGACCAGTTCTTAAGGTGCATGTCACCGTTGCCGGTGACCCAACAGAAGAGCACGCGCTGGAAGAGCCGCACCAGCTGCAGGCGCGGATTACTGCATTGCGCCTCTACCATGCGGACCAGTGTTTCGAGATTGCCGAGGTATTTCCAAGAGGCGGGCACATCCAGGATCTGACAGGCATCCTCGCAGCGGACGCGCTGGCGATTCCCTGTGCCCCATCGGTCGAAACGCTCGATCCAGAAGACGCCGGAGCCATCTTTGGCAGAAATCCAGCCGCAACGGGGGACATCGATACCCACCTGACGAGCCAGCTCCATGGTCAGGGTCTCGTTTTCAGCGGCACCGGGGAAAGCCTGAGGCGTTGGTTTGAGGATGTAGCTGCCGTTGGTTTCGACGATTTTGAATTGCTGTTCTTTGCGTGAAAAGACTGCTGAAACCTTTGGTTGCATGCCTGACAGTGACATCTTCAGGCGGTGTTTGCCGTGGTACGCGACCAGCTCGGTCGCGGTGTAGGCGAGGGCGTCGTCGCCGGGGTGGATGGCAGCCCGTTTTGTTGCTTTCTGGCCTGGAGTCACTTTGCCGATGGGCTTTTGGTCGCCGCCCGCTGGCAGCACCGAGACGAAGCCCGTGAGATCCAGTCCTACGGCAATGAGTTGTCCCCACTTATCGCCACGGTCGAGCTTGCGCTTGATGAGCAGTTGGTCGAATAGCACGCCCTCGGGCAAGAGGCTGTCAAAGGCGGCGGGAAAGGTATTCCACTCACGTCGTGACTTTGCCAAGTCCCAGCCAAGGAAGACCGGAGGCCCCTCATAGCTCGTCTCGTATTCAAAAGCGTAGTGTCCGCCCTCACGCAGGAGTTTCCCCGCCAGCGTTTCCCCGACGAAGATGTTCAGCGTATCAGTCATTGAGCTTTACCTCCGTGCCGAGGGGGCTTTTCCCAACGAGTTCAATGCCGAGGGCATCGGAGACCGCCAGTAGGCTACTCAAGGTCACATCGCTCCGCCCGGTTTCCAGCTTGTAAATCACGGAGGCGCTGACCCCACTAAGGTCGCGTAGATCCATTTGGCTGAGATGTTGGGCTTTTCGAGCCTCCTTAATCAGTTTCGCGAGTGCGTTCATTTTAAGTTTAAAAGCAATGAATTAGATCCAATTAAATAAAGGGTCTTCTTGGATTTCAAGCTAATTATGCTTTAATCAATGCAAATACAATGATTTATGATTTTTGGACGGCAATATGTGGCCTTATTGAAAGATAAGAGTAGAATCCTTGTAAATGGAAGGATATTCGGGCCTGCGCTGCCAAACTAAAAATGTATAAAGCGATATTTGACGAACTCCGACTACACGCGATGGATAGCCTGTCAGAATTAAAAAAATTAACCAGGCTATAAGAA
>DLQD01000100.1 GCA_002480015.1 Opitutia bacterium UBA7441 | reverse complement strand
GGTGTGCCGATAATCGGATCACTCAGAGCACCCTTATCCCAAAGTCGAAGTGTGCCCTTTCGCTCGGTAATCAAGGCTTTGTCCTTTTCAAAAAAAGCAATAGACCAAGGCAGATTTAAGCCGTCGACGACGGTCTCCAGGCGGAAACTGTATCCCCCAGCAGTGTAGACCTCTCCATCCTTACGGACAAGTGGCTCACTACCGTCCCGGTTCGCTTGCAGCCGCATCTCGCTAATGTAAATCTCTAGCGATCGGATTTCAGCGACGGACAAGGCCTCCTCAAAAGCCGGCATCCCCATGGAGAGATTGCCCTGCTGCACATACTCGATAAAGCTAATATCTTCACCGACCTGCTTCCATGCCGCTGGCTCTAAAAGCGAGCGACCCAAGCCACCATCCAGAGTCTCAGTATGGCAACTCATGCAATGCTGTTGGTAGAGTGCCTGGACCGCGCCCTTTCCGATTTGGTTTTGGGCTAATGCGCTCGTGCTCAGACAGAAAATAGATAGTAGGATGCGATACACTCAGACGTAGTTTGTGGGCAGTTTTAGAATTTGCAAAAAGATTGCGACCTTAATGAACGCGCCCCTAGATTACACAAATGGACCTACTGAATATATGGGGAGATCTCCTCCTACCGACTGGGCGTTTCGTCATACACGATGCTTGGCAGCTCGCGGCCATCTTCGTCATCCTAATCGTCTTCTCCAAATATTTAAGGCTATCGGTTTCCACTCAAAACACGGATAAAACCTCACCCCTACTCTGGCTACAGCGAAACATAAGCTTTCTGGCGACATGGCTTAGCGTTGTGCTGTTCGTTGTCATCTTTGAGTTTACCGCTTGGAGCGATAGCTTTTTGCGCTTCTTCGCCTTCCTCGGAGGACTCTGGATCGCGATCGGCCTCGTCTGCAGCCTGCTTCGAGAGAGGTTTTGGGCACGCTCAGCTGCATTTGTTCTCTACGCAATCACGATGCTCAACGCGATCGCATCTGCGGAGGGAAGCATCGCCGCCATTAAGTCGGTAGAATTTAACTTGGGCGACATCACGATTTCCGCCTGGGGCATCGCTGCAGGCACCCTTGCTTTCGCACTGACACTCTGGGTCAGCTTGGGAATCGCCCGCATCGTGGAGGGACAGGTGCAAGGACTGAAACGCCTGAGTCCGTCTCTCAGAGTGCTGATCGTCAAAATCATCCGCATCACTTTCATCGTGGCGGCTACGATGGTTGCACTCAGTTCGATGGGGATCAATCTCTCGAGCCTCACCGTCTTGGGTGGTGCTGTGGGCCTCGGTCTCGGCTTCGGCTTGCAAAAGGTCGTCTCCAACTTTGTGAGCGGTATTATCCTGCTACTCGATAATTCGATTAAACCGGGCGACGTCATCGAAATCGAAGGAAGCTACGGGTGGATTAACAACCTGCGTGCACGCTATGCCTCGGTCATTACTCGCGATGGCACTGAGCACTTGATTCCAAATGAAGATTTGATCACCCAGCGCGTGATTAACTGGTCATTCACCGACGAGCTGGTGCGGCTGCGGGTGCCGATAGGTGTCTCTTATAATGCCGACCCCCATGAATGCATCCGCTTGATTCTTGAAGTCACCAACAGTATCGACCGCGTATTGAAAAACCCGGCACCGGCTTGTTTACTCAAGGGTTTTGGCGAGAGTTCGGTCGATCTCGAACTTCGCTTCTGGGTGGGTGATCCCGCAAATGGCGTCTCGAATATCAAGAGTGAGATCCTATTGAAAGTCTGGGATATCTTTAAAGAACATAATATCGAAATCCCCTTCCCGCAGCGCGATTTACACATCCGTTCCAGCGAAGTATTGACGGTTAATCGCAAGGCGCCCGACCCCGAATAAACGATGGCCAAGTCTCCCAAACAGCGTCTCGACGAACTGCTCGTCGCAAAGGGCTTGGCCGACTCGCGCTCACAGGCCAAGGCGCTCATCCTCGCCGGCAAGGTTAAACTCGGCACGGAGCGCCTTGACAAGCCCGGCCGTAGTTTCCCTCAGGATAGCGAGCTCACCGTTGAAGCACCGCCGCGCTTCGTCAGCCGCGGGGGGGAGAAACTGGAAGGCTTCCTTGACCGCTTCAATATCTCGGTGCAGGGGCTCCCCATCCTCGATGTGGGCGCCTCAACCGGCGGATTTACTGATTGCTGCCTGCAGCGCGGCGCAATCAGTGCGACCTGCGTTGACGTGGGCCGCGCGCAGATGCATAACAAGCTGATTCAGGATGACCGCGTGACCAATCTGGAAAAGACCAATGCGCGCCACCTCCAGCCGGGCGACCTCCCCCAGCCCAGTTATCCCCGCATCGTCATGGATCTCTCCTTCATTTCGCTGACCAAGGTGCTGCCAGCCGTATGGCAGTTCATCGAACCCGGCGGCTGCCTGATTGCACTGGTCAAACCACAGTTCGAAGCCGAAAAAAACGAGGTCGACGCCGGACGCGGCATTATTCGTGATGAGGCGATCCACGAGCGGGTGCTGGCTACGATCCAGAATTTCGCCCTGAGAGAACTCCCGGGAGCCGAGTTAATCGGCACCATGGACTCCCCGATCAAAGGCACCGATGGCAACCGAGAGTTCCTACTCGGTCTGCGGCGAGTCTAGGTTTCACGGGCATTTTAATATAACTTTCGCTTTGACAGCGGCGGCAGGTGGAATTCTTTCTAATCACTAATGGAAAACGCGCCTTACCAAAAATTACTGACTAAGACACATCTGCTGATCGGAGCCGTGCTCACACTGCTAGTCTTTATCCTGATGTCCTATTTGCTCCGTCCTTTCACGTTCTCGCAAGATCCCCTCATCGCGCAAGCTCAGGCCTGCTTTACGGCGGTGCCGATCACTGCGGTCTTTTGGTTCGCTTACCACATGTTCATGGTCGTTCTAATTGACCAAAAGAAACAGAAGAAAGCCGCTTAGCTGAGAATTTTAGAAGATTCTACACAGGCCGTCCACTTGTGGACGGCCTTTTTCGCGTCAACGAGCCTACTCGTCCCAATCGTCCCAATCGTCCCAATCCTCGAGCGCTCCCTCGCGCTTTTTCTTTTCGACACGCACCCCGACCCAGATAGCGAGTTCATAGAGGCCATACATGAAAGCGGTCGTGATCGGTAGTGAGATGAAGTCGCCACCTGGTGTGAGAAAAGCGGAAAAAACCATCAAGCCGACGAAAACAGCCCGGCGGATCGATTTGAGTTTCTCGACTGGAATGACGCCCAGATAGACAAGAATCACGATGACGAGCGGAAATTGAAAGAACGCCCCGATTGCGAGTGAAAACCAGACCACCATACTGTAGTATTCCGAGGCCGCCCAAAAAAGGTCGAATCCGAAATAGAGATTGAGGCGAACGGAAAAGGAAAGCGTGAGCGGGAGTATGACAAAAAAGGCAAAGGCCACCCCCGACAGGAAAAGCAGGAATGCCGCGAAACATGCAGGCCTCAGAACCCCGCGCTCCTTATCGGTCAAACCTGGTGCAATAAAGGCGGCCAAGAAGTAGAGGGCGAAAGGCATGGATAGCGTCAAACCCGAGAGCACAGCGATCTGGATAAAGACAGAGATCACGCCCATCGGACGATAGGTGATGAGATTCTCATCCACTAACTCGGACGATCCGTAAGCACTGAGAATCGGCAGTTTCAAAAACTCTGCAATGTCTCCAATGAATAATGTAGCCAATCCGACACCAATAATAAAGGCCAATAAAGTCCGCGCCACCGTCCAGCGAAACTCTTCCAGATGCTCGAGAAAACTCATGCCCTGATCCGACAGATCATGATCGTTGGGTTCCTCTTCTAATGGCTCTCGATACGCAGTCATCGAAATAGATTCTTATTCTCGAATGGGCGGGCGAAGCAATCACAATGCAGAAAATTTATTCTTTCGATCTAGCTATCGCCTAATCCATTGACAGGCAGAGCGAAATGTCTTTGCTACGCTTTTCTTCAAACTTCGCTACCAGTTGGTGGCGATCATTACAACAACTCGATCCAAAAAGGTCGTTATCTTATGCCAGCTAAAAAAGCAAAAAAAACCTCCAAGAAGGCCGTCCAGCGTACCAGCGCTAAGTCGGTTAAATACAGCTACGACTTCGGGAAGAAGACCGACGGTAGCGCGAAACTCAGGGAACTGCTCGGCGGTAAGGGCGCGAATCTCGCAGAGATGGCCCGTATCGGTCTCCCAGTTCCTCCTGGTTTCACACTCACAACTGAAGTCTGCACGTACTTCTACGATAATGGTCGCCAATACCCAAAGACGCTTCAAGCGGAAGTGAAGGCTTCGGTCGCTCAAATCGAAAAGGAAGTGGGCAAGAAGCTCGGCGCTCAGAAGAACCCGCTCCTCCTTTCCGTCCGTTCCGGTGCCCGCGAGTCGATGCCTGGAATGATGGATACCATTCTGAACCTTGGTCTGAACGACAAAACCGTCAAGGCTCTGGCTGCCGAATCCGGCAACGAAGCATTCGCTTACGACTGCTACCGCCGCTTCATTCAAATGTATGGCGACGTCGTCATGGGCGTGCAGGCCGTCAATGAAAACGATCACTGCCCTTTCGAAGGTGCCCTCGAAAAGCTCCGCGCAGAAGTCGGTGTCCAAAACGACAACGAACTCACAGCATCCAACCTACAGGAACTGATTAAGCGCTATAAGGATATCATTAAGAAGCGCACCAACTCGGCCTTCCCTCAGGATGCGTATGAGCAACTCTGGGGAGCAGTCGGCGCGGTCTTCAACTCTTGGCAGAACGAGCGTGCGATTCTATATCGTCAAAAATACGGCATCCCAGCAGCCTGGGGCACAGCGGTCAACGTTCAGGCCATGGTCTTCGGGAACATGGGCGATACCTGCGCCACTGGTGTTGCCTTCACCCGCGACCCTGCCAACGGTGAGAAGGTCTTCTATGGCGAATACCTCATCAATGCTCAGGGTGAAGATGTTGTGGCCGGTATCCGCACACCGAACCCAATTGCCCAGCTTAAGGAAGAAATGCCGAAGGCACACGCTGACCTGGAAGCAGTCCGCAAGAAACTTGAGAAACACTTCAAGGACATGCAGGACTTTGAATTTACGGTTGAAGACGGCAAACTCTACATGTTGCAAACACGTAACGGTAAGCGCACTGGCCTCGCTGCGGTCCGCATCGCTGTAGAGCTGGTTAAGGAAAAGCTGATCGATCAAAAGACAGCCCTTAAAAAGATCCCTGCAGACTCTATTTCTTCACTCCTTGTCGCGGTCTTCGACCCCGCCGCCGTGAAGAAAGCCAAAGTGCTGACGACGGGTCTCCCAGCTGGTCCAGGTGCGGCCTCCGGCAAGATTTGTTTCACAGCCGACGAGGCTGAGAAGGTTGCCCTCAAGGGTGGCCGTGCTATCCTTTGCCGTGTGGAAACGACTCCGGAAGACCTTCGTGGCATGATTGCGGCGGAGGGCATCCTGACCTCTCGTGGCGGTGTCTCCTCTCACGCAGCGCTCGTCGCGCGTCAGATGAACAAAGTCTGCGTCTGTGGTGCCTCCGAAGTCGTCATCAACTATGGTGCCGAAACACTCATCATTGGCAACAAGGTCTTCAAAAACGGCGAGGACATCTCCATTGACGGCACGACTGGTGAAATCTTTGCCGGTGCTGTGTCGACTGCGCCTTCTGAAGTGGATCAAGTTCTCAACGGCAAGCTCAAGGCCAAGGATAGCTACACCTACCAAATGTATGATCAGGTCATGAAGTGGGCGGACAAGCACCGCAAGCTCGGCGTCCGCACAAATGCGGATTCTCCGGAGCAAGCTGCTTCCGCCATCGCTTATGGTGCCGAAGGTATCGGTCTCTGCCGCACGGAACACATGTTCTTTGAAGGTGACCGCATCACGTTCATGCGCCAGATGATCCTGGCCTCTGACGAAAAAGAACGCCGCAAGGCTCTCAAGAAGCTCCTGCCCTTCCAGCGCAAGGACTTTACCGGCCTCTTCAAGGCAATGGGTGGCCTTCCTGTGACCGTGCGCCTCCTGGATCCGCCTCTGCATGAATTCCTCCCTCACGATGAATCGTCCAAGCGCGAACTGGCCAACTCCCTTGGCGTGAATATCGATGTGATCTCGAACCGAGTGCACGCGCTCCACGAGGCCAACCCGATGCTTGGCCACCGCGGTTGCCGTCTTGGTATCTCCTATCCGGAAATCACCGAAATGCAGGCACGTGCCATCTTCGAGGCCGCAGCTGCTTGCTACAAGCTGAAGAAGCCGATTAAAGTGATTCCCGAGGTCATGATTCCTCTCGTCGGTTTTGCCGATGAGCTCAAGAACCAGGTCGCCGTGGTCCACCGTGTAGCCTCTGAAGTCATGGAAAAGAAGAAGGTGAAGTTCAAATACCTCGTCGGCACTATGATCGAAGTCCCCCGCGGCGCCCTCACCGCAGACGAGATTGCAGAAACAGCTGAATTCTTCAGTTTCGGCACGAATGACCTCACTCAGACCGGTCTTGGCATGAGCCGCGACGACGCGGGTTCCTTCCTGGGCAAATACAAGGATCTCGACATTCTGCCGCAAAATCCATTCGCATCGATCGATGCGGCCGGTGTTGGCCAGCTTGTCGAAATCGGCGTTCAGAAAGGGCGCAGCACGAAGAAAGACCTTAAGCTCGGCATCTGCGGAGAACACGGCGGCGACCCAGCCTCCATTAAGTTCTTCAACGATGTTGGCCTTGACTACGTTAGCTGCTCGCCGCCACGTGTGCCTGTTGCGCGCCTGGCCGCGGCTCAAGCTGCGCTCTAAGAGTCCAAACAACATTCCAACAAAAGCCCTCCTGAAACGGAGGGCTTTTTTCATGAAGACTGTTCCTCAAATACGAGTCGCTGCAGCTCCGGCTACGTTACCAGTCACAAAGCATCCTTGGAGAAGAAAGCCACCTGTCGGTGCTTCCCAATCAATCATTTCGCCGGCGCAATACACACCCGGTATTTGCTTGAGCATGAGATTGGCATCGAGTTCCCGCCAAGCCACGCCCCCGGACGTGGAAATAGCTTCGTCGATCGGACGCGCTTGTGTGAGCGGGATGCGGCAGCACTTGACGACTTTGGCCAAGGCTTCGGCCGAATCAAATTCCCCATGGAACTGCCGGATGATCGCACAGGCCGTCTCGTTCAGTTTCCAGCGTAGTCCGGCTTCCTTGAAAAAGTCGCGCCGCGCGGACTCCATTTTTGCGATGAGCCTTTCTTCCGTAAAGGTCGGCTTGAAATCGATTTCGATCGCGGGCGACTCCATGTTCCTTAGCTGCGAGCCAAGTGCATACAGTGGCGTACCCTCAAAGCCATAACGCGTTACCATAAGTTCTCCTGTCTGTGTGTGCTCTCCAGCACTCACGCACAGGTTTTGCAATGGCTTACCCTCGACCAATTCGCGCGTTCCGGGGGTCCAGTCACATTCCCATCCGCAATTGGCGGATTGGAGCTGCACAATTTCTATCTTCAACTTTTCGAGTATAGAAACCCAGGAGCCCGTCGAACCAGTCTGCGGCCAAGAAGCACCGCCCATTGCGAGAATCACGGCATCGTAGACAACATTGATCCGCGTATCGTCTTTGAGAAACTCGAGCGCGATGCCCGCTTCTTCTTTTCGCAGGCCAATCCATTGGTGCTTCATCCGGAACTGGACGCCTAAGTCCCGCAAACGGAGCACCCAACGTCGTAGGAGCGGTGCCGCTTTCTTTGAAAAAGGAAACACCTTCCCACTGGATGCAGCAAAGGTATCGACGCCGAGGGCAGATGCCCACTCGCTCAGGTGATAATTGTCGAAGGCTTTCAGGTAGCTGCTCCACAGCACGGCCGGAAAATCCCGACCCGAGTAGTGTGCCAGGAAATCCTCGAACTCCGCGCTGTTAGTCAGATTTAGGCCGCTCTTTCCAGCGACAAGGAATTTTCGCCCGACCGATGGTTTGGCATCATACAATGTGACCGCTACGCCCTGCGCAGCAGCCACTTCAGCTGCGCGGAGACCGGCGGGACCGCCACCTATGATTGCAATATTGCGCACTATGTCTGAGATCATGGAACAAGCTGAAGCGTTTGCAAACTTCCTATTAATGAGGCGGTGCGACAGGGTGAATATTCCCGTCTAAAATGCGACGATACACTTCATTCCTTGGTTTCTTAAGCTGAAGGATATTAAAGTTTTTATTTTTTACATAATATGGCCCGTAGCGATAGGCTGCAGCGAGCAATGGGTAGCTGAAACTGTCGTGCGATTTCAAGAAATCCCGGCAGAAAGCGAGGTAGTCGATGGCTACGCGGATATTTGTCCGCCAATCCCAAGCTTGACGATAAGACTCATCGCAGACTTCACGCCAAGCAGGTTTAGTGAGTTGCATGATACCTCGCGCGACGGAACTACGTGCGCGCGCATCTAGGCTGCTCTCCGCCCAAGCCAGTGCATAGACGAACTCCGGATCTAGGTCTCGATGAGGCGCTTGTTCATACACAAAATTCCAGACTTCTGCAGGCGAGACTTTCTCTGATCGATCCCCTGACGAGTGCGTGAGTGCAAATGCCAAAACCCCAGCAACCACTCCTAGAACTACAGCAATCCGGATGAGCAATCTTTCATCCCGATGATACTGACAGTCAAAAGACATAACTACAGGCATATAGTATTTTTGACTGCTTACAAGTGCCGTCTCTAAGCTAAATGAACGACAAACAAGTTTTTTCCTCAATTTTGAAATTCGTTTCTAGCTGTGCGCCTTAGGGTTCCGCAAGCGGGCCTTGCTGCGCAAAGCCACGAACCAAAGCAGAGGGCTTCGGCTGTGTGAAGAATCATCGGACAAAATACGATGGCGCCGGCCGCCTATGCCTTAAAGCGGCGCCCCTGTAAAACGTCGCCTCGCTTCGGCTTCGGCCGATGAATATTCAAGCCGGGTCGAAAGCCCATCACTACATCAAAATGTTCGGGAAGTTCAGAGTTTGCGACGAAGTCTCTTACCTTACCCTTATAATAGTAGCGCACCTTCGTTTCAGCCGAGTGAAGCATCATGCGTTTGTTTTCAGTGTAGTGAGTCACTTCGCGATTAAAACTGAAACTGCCATAGGTACGATCACCTACAATGGGTAGGCCATGCTTCTTACATTGCACGCGCAGTTGATGCGTGCGCCCAGTCAGGGGCATGAGTTTAAGCAAAGTCACAGGAAAGCCTCCAGTCGGTGACTTGATCACATTATAGCGCGTCTTCGCTGAGATGACCTGTCCTTTCTTGAACAAGCGCTTGCCGCGGTGAACGTCCTTCTTCAAGTGGTCTTCCCAAGAGCCTGCCGGAAGCTTGGGCTTTCCTTTGACCAGCGCATAGTAAACCTTAGTTACCTTGTGAGAGGCAAACTCTGCTTTGATCGTCGCGCTAATCTCAGAGTTGAGACCGAGTAATATAACACCAGAGGTCGGTGAGTCCAAACGGTTAATTAACCAAGCATGGTGAAGCTGCCCACACTCGTCCGTCCAATGGTAGCACTCTTTTTCGAGGTCGTAATCGGCCACCAAGAGGGAACTCTTTTTATCTTTGGGTGTATTCGGGTGCGACATCGCTCCAGAGGGTTTTTCCAGCGCCAATAGACCATCTTCGTTGTGCGCCAGTATATGAACTCCCTGATTAAGAGGTAGCTTTTCGAGTGGTGTATCTGTATACGCGGACATGAGAAATTGGTTCAAATCTTTCGTTTTTTCATGAAAGCTCAATACATTAACTCAGCGATAATGGAACACAACATTGAGCTCACGCTGCTTTCCGAAAACCTGAACCATCTCTTTTGTCCAAGGACGAAAGGGAGAGCGTTTGGTGATCGCCGTCTCGCAAATAAAGGTCGCGATCTCGCTGGCCGTCGTCTGGACGGCTTTGACATTCATTACACGACCGTCGGCATGTATTGTGAAGCGCACGTGCACACGGGTAGCAGTGTCAATCGGTTCGAAAAACTCGATTTCCTGATACCATCCGGTCTGAATCGCGGCATAGAACTGCTGTTGATACTCGCCGAATTCGCTGAAAGTCGCATCGAGAGCAAGCGAACCTCGACGACTGGCCGAGCTCTCAGAGCGCATGAGCGGCCCCGTAATTAACTCAGGAGCCAGACGGGGACGTGCTCGTGGCTGGGGCTGCGCTTCGGGGGTTCCACCAGCACCATCGCCAGGCGGCTGCATTAGATCCATCTGCGGTTGAGGGCGGTAGATGCTAATCGGAGCATTGGGATCGGGTTGTTCAAAGACCTCGAGGGCGTCAGCCACGAGGTCAGAGCGGCTTCCAGGGCCGACTGCGCTCACGGGGTCTTGTTGAATAAATGCAGGCGCGGGCAATGGTTGCGATGGCTTTGGTAGAGCCGTTACACTCGTTTGACCCAGCACACCGCCTTCGATCCCCTCGCCCTCCCCGGCTTGTGCGGTCGGCGCATAGATGCCGGGCTGTATCGGTGGTCTTTGCTCCAGGCTTCCCTGCAGAATCTTCTGCGAATCCTCCTCACCAGCAACATTCGGTTGATTCATGGCATCTTCCAGCGGGCTTTCATCGGCAGCTTGCTGGCTGCGATAGGAATACTGGTCGCTACGGTCAGGCTCATTTTCCGGGACATCGGGACTGGCTTCGACAAAGCGAGCCTCTGCCGGATCAACTAAACTGATCTCATAGACCTCACTGGCCGAAATCTCAGAGCCGTCACTTTGAGAGATCGATATAAATTCGTCGGGCAAGATGAGGACGATACCAATGTGTAGCAAAAGCGTGGCCGCCAGTGCGATCCAGGACACCCAATGAGGCTCGCGCACTCCTTGGAATAAGTTACTGGGATCCTTTGCTATCAATGTATCCGACACGGTAAAACTTAGTTCCAGAAATCAAAACCAAGTTCCTCCAAAGTTAGGGCTAGCCGCTGGGTTGGCAAGCCCATGACATTCTCGACGGAGCCTTCCACTGAATCGATAATCAGTTCGCGTCCCTCCTGGATACCGTAGGCGCCAGCCTTATCCAAAGGATTCATTTGACGGAAGTAGTTTTCGATTCGCGCCGCGTCGAGCTCTTGGAAGCGCACTGCACTGCGTTCGATAAAAATGTGTTCGAGCTGCCCTGCTGTCCAGTGAAGCGCGACGGCTGTAAACACCGTATGCGTGCGACCCGACAGGAGCCGCAACATGCGACCGGCGTCTGCCATATCCACCGGCTTACTCAGAACGAGGCCGTCGATGGCGACTGTCGTGTCCGAGCCGAGAACGAGCGAATCAGGCTCCGCACCCGCAAGTGTAGCCGCCTTCAGACGAGCATTTTCTCTGACCATTTGCTCGGGGCCTGCTGAACCGGAATCGTCCTCCTCGACGTGAGTCGGGCGTATTTCAAAACGCAGGCCCATGCGTTGCAAAAGCTCCGCCCGTCGTGGTGATGCGGAAGCTAGGTAGAGTTGCTGAGGGTGGCTCGCCATTTCGATCACTCCAATACTCGTTCAACCGCGCCGATAGATCGTGCGAAAGCGAGGCGGCTAAGACCATACAGATAGATGGCCCGAAGATGGCTACGTTCGGCCCCTGCGAGGCGATTCTGCGCGTCGATGAGTTCACGATTGTCGGCAAGTCCCTCGCGGTAGCGCTCCAGCGCCTGCTCCACTTCGTCGCGACCTAGGCGAACCTCATCACTGGCAATTTCGATCTGTGCATAGCGTGCATCCATTTCGATGATCGAAAATTTAAACTCTCGCTCGATCCGATTGCGCAGGTCGCGCATCTCGTATTCATTCTGCCTGAGAGCGGCGGCAGCCTCACGCTTCTCAGCAGCAATACGCCCCCCTTCCCATAACGGCAAGGTGGCGCGCAGACCAACGAGCCAAGCCTCGCCTTCTTCATTGTCGAAGGCCTTACCTGAATCATAGCCCCAATCGGCGAAAAGCTCGACCGTCGGCAGTCGCTGCCAGGCGGCCGCCAACTTAGTCAACTCAGCCTGCTTCAGCACTTGTTGCTGACTCTGCAATTCAGGGCGTAATTGAGTCAGCGCTTCGAGTGAGCCATAGCGTTTGATCGAGAGTGGCGCATGAATGCCTTCGATGATCGTATTGTCCAAACGGACTTCTTGATTCAGATCAATATCGAGAAGCGACTTAAGCTCCAGGATCGAAGACTCGACCTCCGTCTCGGCTTCCATTAAGGCACGGCGCTCCGTCGCAACACGGACTTCAGCGCGTGTGACATCAATTTTCACGGCCGCCCCAGCTTCATACTGTTGGCTGGCTAATTCGAGCAGCGCCTGCTCACGCCCCAAATTCCCCTTGGCAATCTCGATACTACGGAGATCGCGCAGCTGTGTAAAATAGAGCATGATCGCTTGATCCAGATAGTCCTGAGTCGCGACGTCGAAGTCCTTCCGAGCGATCGCATGGTTGAGTCGGGCAATACGAAAATCGGCATAACGTTGAGTATCAAATACCGAGAGCGAAGCCTGCACTCGCGAGCCAAACGAGTCAAAGGGTGGTGATTCGACGGCCTCGGATGTGAACCCACGGGCCAACTTTCGGCGGCTTTGCTCTGCACGGAGTGAAAACTGTGGCAGGAGCGCAGCACGGCGCTGATAGCTTTGTTCGAGGGCACGGCGGACTGATTCCTGCTTAATCAATAGCTGCAAATTATGGTTTTTAACCCGATTAATCACATCATCGAGGCTCATATGCAGCGGCTCAGCATCTGCTAAGGGCACTGCCGGCGCAGCCTCACCCAGAACCGGAGCGGCGAGCATGAATAGGCAAAGCGATGCAAAGCTAGCGAAAGTCTTGTATTCTTTGAACATTGGAAAATAGTCTCTATCTTGCTTCTAAACAAGAAGCCCTGACTATTCCCGCAAGTCCTGGATTTGCAAGACACAGATCAAACAATCGTTTCCAAAATACCTTTTTATGAAAATCGGCATCGCACAAATCAATACCACGGTCGGTGATCTCTCTGGCAACTCCGCGCGCATCCTGAATGCCTACAATGCACTCGTCGCCGACGGTGCCGAGCTTGTGCTCTTTCCGGAGTTGGCGGTCTGTGGCTATCCGCCGCGTGATCTTCTTTTTAAAACTCGCTTCGTGAGCGACACCGAAGACGCGCTCGACGCCATCGCCGAGAAAATCGGCGAGGTGCCAGCCGTCATCGGCTTCGTGCAAGACCGTGGCCCCTACTTACATGGCCGCCCCTTTTATAACGCCGCCGCCTGGTGCGAATCCGGTGTGGTCCAAGCCATTGGCCGAAAGTCTCTGCTCCCCAGTTACGACGTCTTTGACGAAGAGCGCTACTTTGAACCCGCTGAAGGCCCCACCGTGCATATCTGGAAGGGCCTCAAAATCGGCCTGACGATTTGCGAGGATATTTGGAACAGTCCTTTAGTTCCCACTAGCCGCCGTTACTGCGATGACCCGGTCGGTGTACTCGCCGAGCAAAAGATCGATCTGCTGCTCAACCTCTCAGCCAGCCCTTGGCACGAGGGCAAAAACGAAGCCCGCGAGCCCCTCGTGCAAGACGCTGCCGAGCGCTGCGCGTGCCCTGCCGTGTATTGTAATGCAATCGGGGGGAATGACGAACTGATCTTTGACGGAGGCAGCATCGCAGCGCTCCCAGATCGCGGTCTCATCGCTGGACTCGCCGCCTTCCGCGAAGAAAACCATATCATCGATCTCGATAATCCCGCTGGCCACATCTCCCAATATTTCAATTTGAAAGGCAATGCCGCCACCCACGACGCCCTCGTGCTCGGCTTGCGCGACTATGCGCATAAAAGTGGTTTCAAGAAAGCTCTCATTGGTCTCAGTGGCGGCATCGATTCAGCCGTCGTCTGCGCGTTGGCAACCGAAGCCTTCGGTCAGGACAACGTCATCGGCGTCGCCCTGCCCTCCGCCATTTCCAGCCGACACAGTCGCGACGATGCGGCCGCGCTCGCCAAAAACCTCGGCATCGAATACCACGAAGTCGACATTGCCAAAACCGTCGCCTCCGCCGAAGCCGCACTGAGTCCACTCTTTACCGGACGTGCCAAAGACGTAACCGAAGAAAACATCCAAGCCCGCGCCCGTGGCCTCCTCCTTATGGCCATGTCCAATAAGTTCGCCGCCTTGCTCCTGACCACAGGTAACAAGAGCGAAATTGCTGTCGGCTACTGCACCCTCTATGGCGATATGTGCGGCGGTCTGGCCGTCATCTCCGATCTGCCCAAAATGAGGGTCTACGCCCTAGCCCGATACATGAACCGCGGAGGCGAGATCATCCCCGTCAACACCATCGATAAAGCTCCCTCCGCCGAACTCAGCCCCGGCCAGAAGGACGAAGACTCCTTGCCCCCCTACCCCGTGCTCGACGGCATCCTGCGTCTCTACGTGGAAGAAGGCCTCTCCCGTGCAGAGATCGTCGAGAAGGGCTACGACCAAGCCACTGTCGATGACATCGTCCGTAAAGTTGATCTCAACGAATACAAACGCAAGCAAGCCGCCCCCGGCCTCAAGACCACACCACTTGCCTTCGGCGTCGGTCGCCGGATTCCGATCGTGCAGAAGTATGTGAGCTAGGATTAGCTAGGCTACAGCGGTCTTCACAAGTGAAGCCCCAACATTTCCCACACACGTATCGATTGTTAGTTGAAACTTCATCCTTATGCGTTGAAGGTGACTTTCATGGATAGTCAACCTGCAAGCCATACACGGCAACGTTCCGCCGACCTTTTCGCTCGCGCCCAGCAGCTCATACCGGGCGGGGTCAATTCGCCCGTGCGCGCCTTCCGCTCCGTCGGCGGGGCGCCTTTTTTTACACAGCGAGCCGAGGGCGCGCATCTCCATACTTCCGACGGGGATGACCTGATCGATTTCGTCTGCACATGGGGACCCGCTATCCACGGGCACAACGACCCCGATGTGCGCGCGGCCATCGCCCAGGCCCTGGAAAACGGCACCAGCTTCGGCACGCCGAATCCTTACGAAGTTGAAATGGCCGAACTCATTATTGAGCTGGTGCCCTCCGTCGAGAAAGTTCGCATGTGCAACTCCGGCACTGAGGCCACCATGTCGGCCATCCGTCTCGCCCGCGGGTACACGGGCCGCGACAAGATCATCAAATTCGCGGGCTGCTACCACGGCCACGTTGATTCACTCCTCGTTAAAGCCGGCTCGGGCGCACTCACCCTCGGCAATCCCGACAGCGCGGGCATCCCCGCCAGTTTCGCGGCCGAGACCATTGTGCTCGACTACAACGACGCCGACACCCTGCGTGCGACCTTCGCACAACAGGGCGCAGACATCGCAGCGATCATCGTCGAGCCCTACCCGGCCAACTGCGGCCTGATTCTCCCCGACGCGGGCTACCTCGAATTACTGCGCGAACTCTGCACGGCACACAAAAGCGTGCTCATTTTTGACGAAGTGATGACCGGTTTCCGCGTCGCCCTAGGTGGCGTTCAGGAGCGGGTCGGCATCACGCCCGACCTCACTGCGATGGGTAAGATTATCGGCGGCGGCCTCCCCGTCGGCGCCTTTGGCGGCAAGGCCGAGATCATGAATCAACTCGCTCCCCTTGGCCCCGTTTACCAGGCCGGCACCCTCAGCGGCAATCCGCTCGCCATGGCTGCAGGTATCGCCGCGCTGAAGAAGCTGAAAGAGACGAATCCCTATCCACTCTTCGAAACCATGGGCCGCACGATGCGTGCGGCCCTACTCGACGTGGCCAAAGCAAAGGGCTTTCCATTGCAAGTGCCCCAGGTCGGCTCCATGTTCGCCCTCTTCTTCAGCGAGCAGCCAGTCCGCAACAACGAGGACGCCACCAGCAGCCAAACACAACACTTCAACACGCTTTTCAAATACGCACTCGATCACGGCGTCTACCTCCCGCCTTCGGCCTACGAGACTTGCTTCATCTGCACCGCTCATAACGGCCGAGATATCGAACAAGCAGCCGAGATTCTCGCCGCGGGGATTCGCTCGATTTAGATGGAGAACCTGCTTGAAACGCAGTTGCTCTATGCATGATCGATGCTTAGCTTGAGTCTAACGTCAAATTAATAAGATTTTGAATAAGGTATCTCAAGAAATCTTTCTAGCAGGCGGCTGCCTCTGGGGCGTGCAGGAGTTTTTACGTCATCTTCCAGGGGTGCTTGCCACCGAGGCGGGTCGCGCTAATGGCTACAGTCAAACCCTCGATGGCCCCTACGACGGTTATGCCGAATGCGTACGGGTTTGGTTTGATCCGAATGAGATCAAGGTGGCAGATTTAATCGAATATCTCTTTGAAGTCATCGACCCCTACAGCGTAGACAAACAAGGCCCTGATAGTGGGAGAAAATACCGAACCGGAGTCTATAGCTGCGACTCCGCGCATCTCGATGCGGCACAAAATTACATCGCTGCACGCCACGATGCCGCACAAATCGCGCTCGAAATCGCGCCGCTGACAAATTACCTGAAAAGCGCCACCGAACACCAAGACCGCTTAACACTCCACCCTAACACCCCTTGCCACATTCCCCGCGAAATCTTACACAAGTACCACAAGATCAAATGATCCGAATGGCTCCGACTTCAACTTCACTTATTCAAGCACTTCGGAGTGCGCCTCAGGCAGTAAAGAGGCAATCTAATGCATAATTTGTTCCACAGTGCTTATACCACCTAAAGGTGCTGTTGAATCCGTGGCATGGGAAACTGTGCGAGTGTTTTTGGCGGGTGTAAGGTGGCGGATGATCCGACCTTAGATCAGAAAGACGTGCCTACTAATCATCTCGACCTAAGGTGCACTGAGCACCCAAGCCAGAAAAGCCAAGTCTTGCCATACCTTCATATCATCGCTCACTCTGTGCACATGCCCAGCCCGCACAAAACCTTACTCGCGCCGTCCCTACTTGCCGGTAACCATGCCAACCTCCAAAGCAGTCTGAAGG
>DLQD01000044.1 GCA_002480015.1 Opitutia bacterium UBA7441 | reverse complement strand
GATGTCGACGCCGACCTTGACCATGTCCTGGAGGACTTCCTTGATCTCGTCTTCCTTCTCGCCGATGCCGAGCATGATGCCGGACTTGGTGATGAAGCCGCGCGACTTGGCGTGTTCGAGCACCCAGAGGGAGCGGTCGTAGCGGGCGGTCTTGCGGATCGGGCGCTGGAGGCGCTTGACCGTCTCGAGGTTGTGGTTGAAGATGTCAGGGCAGGCGTCGAGGACGACGTCGAGGTATTCCTGCTGGCCGCGGAAGTCGGCCGTGAGTACTTCGACCGCGCACTCGGGCATGCGGTGGTGCACGGCGCGGATGGTAGCCGCCCAGACGGAGGCGCCGCCGTCCTTGAGGTCGTCGCGGGCGACGGAGGTGATGACGGCGTGCTGCAAATTCATCCGGGCGATAGACTCGGCCACGCGGGCGGGCTCGCCGAGGTCGAGCTCGGTAGGGCGGCCGGTTTGTATCGCGCAAAAGGTGCAGGAACGGGTGCAGATGTTACCCAGAATCATGACGGTGGCGGTGCCACGGCTCCAGCATTCGCCCATGTTCGGGCACTGAGCACTCTTGCATACGGTGTGCAGACCGTTCGTATCGACGATCTCGCGCACTTGCTTGTATTCGTGGCTGGTGGGGAGCTTGGCGCGGAGCCAATCTGGTTTCCTGTTATGCATCTTGATGAGTAGTGTTCGCAAAAACTCGCTCAAATTCAACTGCTAATCGCGCTTTGACTTCGGCTATGTCCACAGCCTTATCCAGCTCATTAGTGAGCGAGGTCACACTGCCGTCGGTGATGCCGCAGGGCACGATGCCGCCGAAGTGGCTCATGTCGGGGCATACGTTGAGGGCGAATCCGTGGTAGGTGATCCAGGAGCGCACGGCCACGCCGATGGCGCAGATCTTGCGCGCGCCGTCGAGCCAGATGCCGGTTTTGCCCTCGCGGCGGGCGCTCGCTAGGCCGTAGGTGGCGAGGGTGCGGATGACGACCTCTTCCAGATCGCGCAAATAGGCGTGGAGGTCGCGGCGGTGTTGGAGTGAAAGGATCGGGTAGCCCACGATCTGCCCCGGGCCGTGGTAGGTGATGTCGCCGCCGCGGTTAGACTGCACCACGGCGATGCCCCGGCGGGCGCACTCGGCCTCGGCCCAAACGAGGTGTTGGGCTGCACCCTTGCGCAGCCCCATCGTATAGACGGGCGCATGCTCGGTAAAAATCAGCGCGTCGCCACACTCACCAGAGCGGCGCTGCTCGACGCGCGCCTTTTGGCGTTCGAAGGCGTCTTTGTATTCCGTGCGCCCCCAGTCAATCACTTCGAGCGGCGTAGTCATGCGGTCGAGGATGGCAAAGAAGGGGGCCTGCATCCGCTCGTAGGTCTCGGGTGGCAATCGATTGTATGTCCGCGCGGTGGTGCACAGTCCGCCAAGATGGCGGGCCCTTCGAAAGCAACATTTTGGAGGCAGAGGATTCGCATGGCAGGTGAGGAGTTTTATCGCATCGGGGGTGCTCGTAGCCCGCAGCTTTAGCAAGGGTTCCCGTCGGGGTTCTCTGATCGCGACATGGAGTGCTTGCTGAAGCAGCGCACTACGCAGTTCCGCAGAGTGCCCTTTTCTATAGAAGATAAAGACGGTTGTCTTTATCTGCGTGGAGTCTAGTTTAAATCGCAATGAAATATCCTCGTCTGCTCTGGATACTCCTCGCTCTGGCTCTCTTGGGTGCGATGATCGGCTATTTTATTTCGACTGAGCGCCCGTTCTTTTCGAGTCCGAAGGCCGGGACTGCGGCCACGAAAACCTCTAGTCCGGAGCAAGTGGTTTTCGACTTCCCGGCTATCCTGAGTGAACAACCGACGGTCGAAGATCTAGACTTTCCGAATTCTGCTATAGAGGGCGAGCTGGTCGTCCACTTCACCAATCGGCACGACTATTTGGCCTATTTGAAAGCGCTCGCTGTGGCCGGAGTGCCACCGCTCGGGCAGATCGACGAGCTCCTCGCGGTGCGTATCCCGGAGGGGGCCTTGCTCCTGGCCGACTTCGGGCAATACGGCGCCCGCGCCAGCTATTCCTACCGGGTCGAGCGTCCCTTGCCACCCATCGAAATCGATCCGGAGATCTTCGCTGGACTGACCGGCTTTGGGGCGTCGGCGCGCGCGATCACTGGGGGCACTGTTTCCGGCACGGGCGAGGGCGTGCTCGTGGGCATCCTCGATTCCGGCATCCAGGCGCACCCGCAGTTTGACGAGGTCTATACCGTCCACATCGATCTGGTCGGCGGCGGTGTGGCCGGCCCTGGAGCGGCACATGGCACCTCGGTAGCTTCCATCATCACCGGCAGCGAGGGCATCGCGCCCGATGCGGAGCTTTTTGTCGTCCGCGTGCTCGACGATGCGGGCTTGGGCAATAGTTACCATGTGGCGCAGGGCATCGTGCAAGCCGTCGACCTCGGGGTGAAGGTGATCAACATGAGTCTGGGCCTCTATCAGAATACACCTCTGCTCCGCCAGGCCGTGGCGTACGCGCATGAGCGGGGCGTCCTTATGGTGGCGGCGGCGGGCAACGACGGGTATGACCGCATGCCGTATCCGGCCGCCTATCCCGAAGTCTTGGCGGTGACTGCCGTCGACGGCAGCGGGCAGCAAGCCCGTTTTCCCAACCAGTCCAAGGAGATCGATTTCGCAGCGCCGGGTGTCGGTATCCTCACAGCCCAGGAGGACGAGGGCACGGTGCTCTTTTCCGGCACCTCGGCGGCGGCTCCCTTTGTTAGCGGGACACTGGCTTCGCTCATTTCCGGCACGGACGCACTGCCACCCAAGCAGGCGGTCGAACTGCTCGAGCGCCTGCTCAATGACCAAGGCGCCCCCGGAGCCGACCCCGTTTATGGGGCCGGAGTCCTCGATTGGAACCGCCTGCGCGAGCGCGCCACGGTCGGCCTCCTCGACGTCGCGCTGGCCGACATCTATTTGTTGCCGGACGCCCTGCCCGGTACGACGATGCCCATTGAAGTGACGGTGCAAAACCGTGGCACCAAGTGGTGCAGCGACGCGCAGTTGGAGATCTTTATCGGCGAGGCCGAGCCGGTCAGCTTTATCCTCGGCTCCCTCAGCCCTGGGCAGACGACTACGCGCAAAGTCTTCACCGCGATTCCGTCGCACGACAGCGACGCAAGGTTGGATATCGGCGCCCGCGTTTTACCAGAAAAGATGATGGAGGACGTGCGCCTCGAAAACAACGTCAAGGCCGTGACCTTCCGCCCGGCGCGGTGAGGGAGAGCGGATGTCCCCAAATGCCATTTTAAACACGGGGTCAGGCGGCCATCCTGCTTAGCGAGAAAGCCGCATACCTTATGTCCGCTCCTTTAGGTGCGGGACGCGTTCGGGTAACTGTTGCGGTTTGTGTCCCCCCGTGGATATAATGGCATGGCGTCTGCCCCACAAAAATATTGGCCGTCGCGCTCAACGACTCTGCGCGACTCGTTCCGAGCAGCCTACGGATGCTGCTCCCGATGAGTTGAACGATTAGCGGTATCACCTTTATATGATATAGAACTGAAATTAAAGAGGAGAAGAAGATGAAAGAGGGATTTTGACCCACTAAAAAAATCTCACAAAGTACTTGCACCGAAAAGTCGAAACGCTACTTTCGCCGTCTTTCTCTAAATCCAGCGATCCATTTTTAATGCCTACAATCAACCAACTCGTCCGCAATCCACGCGTCGTACAAAAGGAAAAATCCAAGTCTCGTGCTCTGAACAAGAACCCATTTCGTCGTGGTGTCTGTGTCCAGGTCATGACGCGTACGCCTAAAAAGCCGAACTCCGCTATCCGTAAGGTGGCTAAAGTTCGCCTGACGAATGGCATCGAGGTCATCGCTTATATTCCTGACGAAGGTCACAATCTACAAGAGCACAGTATCGTGCTCGTCCGTGGTGGTCGTGTAAAAGACCTTCCCGGTGTGCGTTACCACATTGTCCGCGGCACCCTTGACTGTGTGGGTGTTGAAAAACGTCGCCGCAGCCGTTCCAAGTATGGTGTCAAGCGCCCCAAGGCAGCTGAGTAATCGCCTCACTACAATTTCTAATTAGTCTTTTACTATGTCACGTCGTCGCCAAGCCGTAAAACGTCCTCTCATCCCGGATCCTCGCTATAACAGCACTCTGGTTGCCAATCTTGTCAACATGATCATGGAGCGCGGTAAGCGTACCGTGGCACAGAAGATCGTTTATAGCGCCTTTCAACGCGTCAGCGAAAAGCTCGAGAAGGGCGATCCCGTCGATCTCATCATGGGCGCGCTCGAAAACGCACGTCCCAAGCTTGAAGTGAAAAGCCGCCGTGTGGGTGGTGCCACCTATCAAGTGCCCGTTGAAATCTCTTTTGAGCGCCAACAGGCCCTCGCTTTCCGCTGGATGGTCACGGCCGCCCGCAAGCGCAAGGGTGTTCCCATGAACGAAGCATTGGCGGACGAAATCGTTGACGCCTACAACAACACCGGTGGCGTTGTCAAAAAGAAGGAAGAAACGCACCGCATGGCTCAAGCCAATCGGGCCTTCGCACACTTGCGCTGGTAGCGCTTCTCCTGCACTGGTAGCGCCCCTCCTGCACTGGTAGGGCCTCTCCTGCTATAGTCGCGCCCCTCCTGCGCTAGTCTTCGGGCTCCCGCTTCTCTCCCCGTTCTTTTCCAGTCTAATCTCTTCTATGTCCGCTACGAGCACAGCGTCAGCTAATTCACCGAAACGTAAGTTCCCCTTGGAGCAGACGCGTAATATCGGCATAGCTGCGCATATCGACGCGGGGAAGACGACGACGACGGAAAGAATTCTATTTTACGCAGGGGTCGTCCATAAAATGGGCGAAGTTCATGAAGGTAGCGCGGTTACCGACTGGATGGAACAGGAGCGTGAGCGTGGTATCACCATCACTTCAGCTGCGATCTCCTGTAACTGGACGAATCAGACCGGTCCTTACGCCGGCATTCGCAACCAGATCAATATCATCGACACGCCTGGCCACGTCGATTTTACGGCCGAAGTGGAGCGCTCGCTCCGCGTGCTTGATGGGACCATTGGCGTTTTTTGCGCCGTGGCCGGCGTCCAGCCTCAGTCCGAGACGGTTTGGCGGCAAATGACGAAATACCACGTCCCCCGCATCGCTTTTGTCAATAAAATGGACCGTGTCGGAGCGAACTACTTCGCCGCCATCGAGTCCATACGCGAGCGGCTTGGTGCCAACGCGCACCCGATCTTTCTGCCCATCGGTTCGGAAGAAGATTTTATCGGCCTCATCGACCTCGCCGCTATGGAGGCGCGCATCTACGACGCGGCTGACGCCACTGGCATGACCTATGAGGCAGCGGAGATTCCCGCTGAATACCTCGACCAAGCGCAGGAATACCGCGAAAAACTGATCGAAGCGCTCGCCGATTTCGACGAATCGCTCGCCGACAAGTATCTCGAGGGCGAAGAGCTCGCGGCTGACGACATCCGTGTCGCCATCCGCAAGGCCACTATTTCTCTCGGTTTCTGCGGCGTCATCCCCGGCAGTGCGTTCAAGAACAAAGGCGTCCAGGCGCTGCTGGACTCGGTCGTTAATTACCTGCCAGGCCCGCTCGACCTGCCGCCGATGAAGGGTGCAACCGAGCAGGGCCGCGAGGTTCTAGTCGCCCCCGATGATAATGCCCAGTTTGCCGGGCTCGCCTTTAAGTTGATGAACGACGGCTACGTCGGCAAACTCGTCTTTATGCGGGTCTATTCCGGCTCCCTCGCTAAAGGCACCGCGCTCTACAACCCCCGCACTGGCAAAACTGAGCGTATTTCCCGCCTCCTCATTATGAAGGCGGACTCCCGCGAAGACATCGATGTGGCCTACTCGGGCGATATCTGCGCCATCGTCGGCGCGCGTGACGTGGTCACCGGCGACACGCTCTGCACCAAGGGCTTCGACGTGCGCCTCGAGCCACCCACATTCCCCGAGCCCGTCATCTCGATGTCGATCGAGCCCAAGACCACCGCCGACCAGGAAAAAATGGCGACCGGTCTCCAGCGCCTTTCTGAAGAAGACCCCACCTTCGTTGTCAGCTCGGACGAAGAAACGGGGCAGACCATCATCGCCGGGATGGGGGAGCTGCATCTTGAGATCATTAAAGATCGCCTCTTCCGGGAGTTTAAGGTCGGGGCCGAAGCCGGCCGCCCGCAGATCGCCTACCGCGAAACCGTGTCCACACAGAGCGAAGGGGAGGGCAAATTCGTCCGTCAGACCGGCGGTAGCGGGCAGTATGGACACGCCCGGATCAAGCTCGAGCCGCTTGAACGGGGCAAAGGCATCGAGATCGTCGACAAGATTGTCGGCGGTGCGATCCCTAAAGAATTTATCAAGCCCACTCTGGAGGGTATTCGCGAAGCCGCCAATAACGGCTCGGTCTGTGGCTACCCTGTGGTCGACTTTAAGGTCACGCTCTTCGACGGTTCCTTCCACGAGGTGGACTCTTCCGAAATGTCCTTTAAAATGGCCGGCATCTTTGCTTTTCGCGATGCCATGGAAAAGGCTGGTCCGCTCCTCCTTGAGCCGATGATGAAGGTCGAAGTCGAGACGCCCGACGAGTATCAGGGCGACATCATGGGCGATCTCAATCGCCGCCGAGGTCAGATCCAAAACGTCGTCAGTAAGACTGCTTTCGTCTGCATCTCAGCTCTGGTGCCCCTGCAGGAGATGTTTGGCTACGCCACCGTCGTCCGCTCCCTCAGTAAAGGTCGCGCCTCCTACAGTATGGAGCCCGAATCTTTCGAACCCGTTCCGCACAACATCCTCAATTCCATTTTAGAAACCTCGACCCGAGGCAGATATTAAGAAATCATCGTAAGACGCTGGCGGTGGTCAGCGTACTTCAACTTCAAAACAAAGCGACTTTTCAATCCGCAACCTTCAACGAACAACAATCAACCAAACATAAAATGAGCACACCACGCATCCGTATCCGCCTTAAAGGCTTTGATTATCGTGTTATCGACCAGTCCTCCGCGGACATCGTCGAGACAGCTAAGCGCTCCGGCGCCCGTGTATCGGGACCCGTTCCGCTGCCGACTAAAATCGAGAAACTGACGGTGAACCGTTCCGTTCACGTTAACAAAAAATCTATGGACCAATTCGAAGTCCGCACCCACAAGCGCCTCATCGATATCATCGAACCGACCGCCGCCACAGTGGACGAGCTCAAGAAGCTCAACCTCCCTGCCGGCGTCGATATCTCGATCAACGTTTAAAGGAGGAGCTAGAAGTTAGGAGCTAGAAGTTAGTTGCTTCGACGCTTCCCAAAGCCCGCCGCTCGCATGAGCTGCGGGCTTTTTCGGGTTTGATAGTTTTCAAAACACTATTGATTGAATTTGCCTTGCTTGAATACTCTATTATTTTGGTTTGCGGGATGTTTTTACTGGCGCCTAATATTTCCAGAGTTGTATTACGGTCATTACTTGCTGTCTTGACAGCAAATAAAATGATGCTATTGTGTAATCATGCGAACTACGGTGACAATTGACCCGGATACCGAGCATCTGCTGCGGGAGGAGGCCGCCCGTACGGGCAACTCTTTCAAAGAAGTCCTCAACGGGGCGATCCGTCGTGCCTTGAGTCAGCCTTCGAGCCAGCACCTCACCGTAGAGCCGATTTTTCCATCCGCTTTTCCCGCTGAGTTCAATGGGCGCAGTATGAACCGTCTCGCCGACGAGCTGGACGACGAGGAAACCCTCCGAGAGCTGGCGCGATGATTCTGCCGGATCTCAATCTGTTGCTCTACGCCTACAATCTCCATGTGCCACAACACGAAGCGGCGAGAGTGTGGTGGGAGTCGGCGATCAATGGGCGCGAGTTGATTGGTTTGCCGCATGAGGTGAGCTTAGGCTTTGTTCGTATAGCCACGAATCCCAGACTCGGCGCTTCGGCGGTGACGCTCGCTGCCGCGCAAGCTGTTGTTGAGTCTTGGTTGAGTGTCCCTGTTGCACGAGTTCTCCTGCCTCAAGAGGACCACAGTCAAAAGGTTTTTCAGCTGCTGCACCGCAGTCATTCCAGTGGAACTCTGACCTCCGACGCATCCTTGGCGATCTATGCGATCGAGAATCGTGCCACACTCTGCTCCAATGATTCCGACTTTGCGCGCTTCCCCGGCCTGGATTGGAAGAATCCACTGCTGTCGTAGATCCCGTAGTGGCTGCTTTAGAGCATCTGTATCTAAGTAGTCAGGCTGAGTGAAAAATTTGTAGCGAACTTGCGCTAGCAAGGTCGACACCGTGTGGCTCAATTGACTGCAGGGGCCCCAGATTCGTCGACGTGACTTGCGTCACGTCGTTAATATGATAATTTGTTCACTATAAGCTTGACAGCCTTAAATTGAAAATGGCATATAGTGAGCCGTTCCTCATTCGAGGGGCACGAAACACGATTCATTCGTAACAAGCTAATAACATGTAACTGAAAGGACATATCATGAATCAGATCATAATGACAGGAAACCTCACCGCCGACATTGAAACCCGCGACATTCAGTCGAAATCGGGGGATCAACACCTCAGCACGTTCACCCTCGCTTGCAACGAAGGCGAGCGCGTCGTCTTCATCCCCGTCGAGGCGTGGAATATGCCGCATCTTGTGGAGCACCTCTACAAGGGCTCAAAGACGCTCCTCTCCGGCGCGCTCAAACAGGAAAACTGGGAGACGGAGGCAGGCGATAAGCGCAGTCGCATCGTCTTGACCGCCTACAAGGTCGAGTTCCTCGACCCCGCTCCGGAGAAGGTCGCGCAGCCGAAGCACAACTCTGGAGCCAAGCACACCAGCCAGCCTAGGGGCAAAAACTTTAGCCGCCGCGCTGCGTAACGCGGCCGCCCCCTGATCTTTTCAAAGCCCGCCGCTCATTCGAGCTGCGGGCTTTTGCGCCCCTGCGCCTGCGAAAGGTAGCGGCGCTTGTCCCCAAGCGCCACCCCGCGGATTGTAGGCAATCTGCAATCTGGCGCTGGGTCGGAGCTGATAAACGTTTGGTGGACTCAATGAAGTGGGGCATTCGGTCCGCGGAAGCATATTGCGTTTAGCTAGAAGTATTGTCCGGGAGTTGATTGACAAAGCTCTCGCGAGCGTCGGTCTTTTTGTGTCTGTAGCGAACCCGCGCCAGCAGGGTCGACGTGGATACACTCTAGATTATGCCAAGCGCTGAGAAAGCGAACCCGCGCCAGCGGGGTCGACCTCCCCGCGTTGGCGGATCGTTTCTTACGTCGACGCGACTGGCTTCGCATCGCTACCGCACCACCCATAAATGTCGGCTATTTACAATTCAGGACGCCAGGTCGTGTTCACGCATTAAGTCGCTACAAGCTGATCTAAAGATGTGGGATGGTCGGGATGGCACTCGAGATACCTCGTTTATTCATAACTGACAAGCTTTGGACTCGCCTTGAGCCCTTGGTTTCTAAGGCGAAGCATTCGTCGGCAGGTGCGCCTGCCGACATGACCGAACCTAACTTTCCTGCAGCGCACTAAACTCAAAAAATCATTCCTTGAGTCACGATATATAGTAGTTGCACGCATCTGTATAAGGAATTCGAGAGCACGGCCTAAAAAAGATTTTTCAATTTTTACGAAATCAGGGGTTGACGAGAGTCAAACTTCCCTCTTTTTTCCGTCGCTCGCTTCCCAACTGAGGCGATAAATCACATTTTTTAACTCTCTAACGCAGGTCAAGGAAACGGAGCCTCTGCTCCACCTGCCAATTAGTATTATGAACGTAGCCCTACTTGGTAAAAAGATAGGAATGACTCAGGTATTCGACGAAAACAATCGTCTGGTGCCTGTTACTGTCATTGAAGCAGGACCCTGCCCCGTCACGCAGGTTAAGTCCACTGAGAAAGATGGATACAATGCCGTCCAAATCGGTTTCCGTCCTCAAAAAGAGCACCGTCTCTCGAAAGCAGCTCTCGGCCATTTTAAAAAGGCTGGTGTCGAGCCAGTTGCAGAACTTCAGGAGTTCCGCACCAACGGCGATGCAGATGTGAACGTCGGCGATGTGCTGACAGTCGAGAAATTCGAGGCCGGACAAAAGATCGATGTGATCGGCACTTCGAAGGGCCGCGGTTTTCAGGGTGTGGTCAAGCGCTACGGTTTTGCCGGTGGTCCCGCCTCTCACGGTTCGATGTTTCACCGCCGTGGTGGTTCGTATGGTATGTGCCAGTGGCCCGGCCACGTGATCAAGGGTAAGAAAATGCCAGGTCACATGGGTGATGTGCGCCGCACCGTGCAAAACCTCGAAATTGTTAAAGTCATCGCGGAGAAGAATCTCATCTTGGTCAAGGGGAGTATTCCTGGTTCGCGTGGCGGTCTCGTCACAGTCCGCACAGCGGTTAAAACCAAAAAAGCCCAAGCTTAGGCTGAGCGCAACTAGGACATAAAAGGACATACTACGATGAAACTTAAAGTTTACACAGCCGACGGGACTAAAAGCGAAGAGAAAGACTTCGCATCGTTCCCCGCCTTCGAAGACGACAAGGGTGTAGCTGCACTGCGCCAGGTCGTACTCGCTCACCAGGCCAACGCTCGCCAAGGCAACGCTTCCACCAAAACCCGTGCGGAAGTCGCTGGTTCCGGTAAAAAGCTCTTCCGCCAAAAAGGCAGCGGCACCGCCCGTCAAGGTTCGCGCCGCGTGCCGCACCAGCGCCACGGTGGTATCGCCCACGGGCCGAAGCCCCGTGACTTCTCGCAGAAGATCAACCGCAAGATGAAGACTCTCGCTTTTCAGCGGGCCCTTTTTGAGCGTGCGAATGAAGGCGGCCTCTCTGTGATCGAAGCGCTCGAAGTCAAGGAGCCCAAGACGCAGCTCTTCAATCGAGTCCTGACCGCTGTCCTTCCGACTCGCGGCAAGGTTTTGATCGTCGACGATCAATTTGAAAACAACGCCGCCCTGGCCGCCCGCAACATCGAGGGGGTCTCCCTCTCCGAAGCCGGCAATCTCAGCACCCTCGATGTCGTGCGCTACCGCCACATCATCGTCAGTGCCAAGGGCATCGAAACCATCATCGCACGTGCGAACGGAGGTGAATCATGATAATTGCCGATAAAATTCTTCTCGAATACCGAGTCACTGAAAAAGCAGCGAATCTCTCTGCTAATTTCAACCAATACACCTTTGAGGTCGCACCCAGTGCGAACCGCATCGAAGTCGCTCGCGCTGTCGCGAAGGTCTTCAATGTAGAGGTGATCAATGTAAACATACTTAATAAAAAGCCTAAGGTTAAAGCGGACCGCTCTCGTCGCGGCAAAGTGGGCACCAAGGGCGGCCACAAAAAGGCCATCGTCACTCTGAAAGAGGGCGATAAGATCGAACTCGTCTAAGCACGAAGGGACCCAACAGGACACACACCATGCCACTCGTAGATTCCAGACCTTTGACTCCCGGCCAGCGTTTCCTTACACGGAATAAGCAGGACGTCTCCAAAAAGAAGCCAGAACGCCGTCTCGTTACACGCGTTCATGACAAACAGGGCCGTAATTGCTACGGTCGCATCACTTCGCGTCGTCGTGGTGGTGGTCACAAGCGCCTCTACCGTATCATTGACTTCCGCCGTGAGAAGCTCGATATCCCTGCCAAGGTTCAAGCGATCGAGTATGATCCGAATCGCTCGGCTAATCTCGCTCTCCTTGCCTATGCGGATGGTGAAAAGCGCTACATCCTCGCACCTCGTGGCGTTCAGGAGGGGGATACCCTGATCAGCACCAACAATCGCGTCGAGTTCAGCGCAGGTTTTTGCTTGCCTCTGGCTGTGATTCCGCCGGCTACGAAGATCCATGCGATTGAATTGCATCCCGGTCGTGGCGCGAAGATTGCACGTTCTGCCGGTCAGTCCGCGCAGCTTGTTTCGGTCGATGGCGAACGCGCCACCGTCAAAATGCCTTCCGGTGAAATTCGCTTCCTCCATTCCCGCTGCCGTGCAACCATTGGTGAAGTCGGTAATGGCGAGCACCAAAACCAGAGCCTGGGCAAAGCGGGCCGCAGTCGCTGGCTCGGTCGTCGTCCCCGCGTTCGCGGTGTGGCCATGAATCCTGTCGATCACCCAATGGGTGGTGGTGAAGGCCGCACCTCTGGTGGTGGCCACCCGCAATCGCCTTGGGGTCAGCTCTCGAAGGGCTTCCCAACTCGTAAGAAGTCCAACCCGACCAATTCACAGATTGTTGTCCGTCGTAACGGTCGCCAATTGAAGAAACGCTAAACCGATTTAACAAGCTATGTCTCGTTCAGTAAAAAAAGGTTTCTTTGTCGATCCGCACCTTGCAAAAAAGGTAACGGTCGCACAGGCCAACAACGACCGCAAGCCGATCCAAACATGGTCGCGCCGCTCCACCATCACTCCCGATTTTGTCGGCCTTAACTTCAATGTGCACAACGGTCGCAGCTTCCTGCCCGTCTACGTCACTGAGAACATGGTGGGTCACAAGCTCGGGGAGTTTGCTCCGACCCGCACCTTTAAGGGGCATCCCACCGGTAAATAAAATTCTCTAACTGCAACGCTATGCAATTTTCCCGCTCAACTCGCACACTGAAGCCTGCCGGCTTGCTCTTTTTCGGAGCAATGCTTGTGTCTTCTTGGGTGGCGGTTGTGAACGGAGAAGTGCCCGCTTTCGCCCAAGAGTCACTGTACAGTCCAAACGCCGCACCTGTGGCAGAGGTTATACCCACTCTCGCAGCCGATGTCGTCATTCTCGATGGCGGCCTTGAGCAAGGACTTCGCCTCGGGATGGTCTGCCGCGTCACGCGCGGTGTCCGTTCGATCGGCGAGCTCATCATCATCGAATCTCGTAGCGACCGCTCCGCAGGACTTATCCTCGAATTGGTCGAAGACTCCACCATACAAGCGGGCGATATTGCCCGAATTAAAACACTTCAAAACAGCTGAATCTCATGCAGGTCCAAGCCTATACTAAATACGCCCGTATGTCGCCCCGCAAGGTGCGCGAGATCACTAAGGCCATCCAAGGTCGCAACGCCGCCGAAGCGGTTGAAGTTCTTCGCTTCATCCCACGCAAGTCGGCCCGTCTCGTGAGCAAGACTCTCCAGTCGGCGATCGCAAATGCGGAAAACAATAACAATCTTTCATCGGATGCTCTCAAAATTGAGTCCGCAACCGTCGAGCAAGGCCCTACGTTCAAACGTTTCCGTCCTGCCGCACGTGGATCGGCTCACCCTTACAAGAAGGCAACCAGCCACATCCGTATCATCCTCACCGACGAGGCCTAAGCCTCAGAGCGACTTTAACGACACCGACTCATTATGGGACAAAAAGTACATCCAACCGGCTTCCGCCTTGCAGTAACCCGCGACTGGGATTCTCGCTGGTATGCGAACAAGGAGCAATTTCCTCAATTTATTAAGGAAGATCACACCATCCGGACTTTCCTGACGGAGAAGCTGCGCTATGCATCCGTGCCTCGCATCTTTATTGAACGTGCTTCGGGACGTATCCGTGTTAAGATTTTCACTGCACGTCCTGGTGTGGTCATCGGGCGCAAGGGTGCCGAGCTGGATAAGCTCAAGTTTGAACTCAATAAAAAGGTCGGCAAGGACATCATGCTCGACATTCAAGAAGTTAAGCGCCCGGATCTGTCCGGTCAATTGGTCGCTGAAAGTGTAGCGCTACAACTTGAACGCCGTATCGCCTTCCGTCGCGCTATGAAGCGTGCGGTGCAAACCACAATGGCGATGGGCGCTGACGGTATCCGTATCCAGTGCTCCGGTCGCCTCGGCGGCGCAGATATCGCCCGCACAGAGCAACAGCGCCAGGGCCGTGTGCCTCTCCAAACTCTTCGTGCAAAAATTGACTACGGCTTCTCCGAAGCGAGCACTGTCTACGGTATCATCGGCGTGAAGTGCTGGATCTGCCTCCCCGACGAGGCCGACGTATAATCGTAGATCCCGAATTGAACTGAATTTTACTCTTTAACATTTTACACAGAGCGAACCATGGCACTCCTTCCATCACGCACCAAATACCGTAAGGTCCATAAAGGTCGTATTTACGGCACAGCGCAGTCTTGTAACGCACTCGCCTTCGGCGATTTCGGTATCCAATCTTTGACACGAGGTCGCATGACTTCGCAGCAAATCGAAGCCGCCCGTGTCGCGATGACCCGTAGCCTTAAGCGTAAGGGTAAGGTCTGGATCCGTGTGTTCCCGCACAAGCCTGTCACCAAAAAACCTGCAGAAACCCGCATGGGTAAGGGTAAAGGTTCTGTTGAGCGTTGGGTCGCTGTGATCAAGCCCGGCACGATGCTCTTCGAAGTGGCTGGTTGCTCTGCTACAGCCGCTCGTGAAGCACTCCGCCTAGCTGACACCAAGCTCCCATTCCACTGCCGCTTCGTTTCCCGCGAAGAAGCATAACCATTTTACATAGGAAACCAATACTATGAGCACTAAAGAAATCCGCGAAATGTCCGAAGCCGAAATCGAAAAACAGCTTCGCGATACACGTGATGCCCGCGTCAACCTCCGCATGCGCAAGCAAACCGGCCAGATCGAGCACCCACACGAATTTAAAGAAATGCGCCGCCAGATCGCGCGTCTCGAAACCATCCTTAAAGAAAAGAAGTTGGCTACCGCCAGCGCATAAACTCTTCAGCCGCCTAATTATATGGAAGCCGTCACACGCAATTCTCGTAAGTCCCTCATCGGAGTCGTCACCAGTCGCTCCGGCGATAAGACGATCAAAGTCACCTACTCCTACAAAGTTCCGCACCCACTCTACAAAAAAGAGATTAAGCGTAAGACGGTTGTGCACGCACATGATGAAAAGAATGAGTGCGGCCTGGGTGACAAAGTTGAAATTATGGAAACCCGTCCTCTCAGCAAGTTGAAGCGTTGGCGGGTGACTCAAGTGCTTGAAGTCGCTCCCAAATTCGGCGACGAGTAGGCCACTGCCCACAGAATATTTATAATCCTAATAGGAGATTTTAGTTATGATTCAGATGAACAGCCGTGTATTTATCGCGGATAACACCGGCGCCAAATCCGCCGAGATGATCCGCCGCCTTGGCCAGAACAAGGACACCGCCGACGTAGGCGATGTCGTTGTGTGCGCAGTGAAGGAAGCTTCCACCGATTCTTCCGTTAAGAAGGGTGAGGTCGTACGTGGTGTCGTCGTTCGCACGAAGGCACCCGTCCGCCGGGCCGATGGCAGCTACTTACGTTTCGATAACAACGCGATTGTTATCATCAATGCGGATGGTAATCCCAAAGGCACACGCATATTCGGCCCGGTCGCTCGTGAGCTCCGTGCTAAGTATATGAAAATCATTTCTCTCGCACCGGAGGTTCTCTAATCATGGCTCAAGCAATTAAACGCGAACAAGAAGTCGTCGTCATCTCCGGCGCCCACAAAGGCAAGCGCGGCAAGGTTCTCTCCGTCAAAGCCGGTGAGCGCGTCCTGGTCGAAGGCGTCAACCTGATCACTAAATTCGAACGCAAGACTCAGGAAAACCCAGAGGGTGGTTCTGTCGAACGCGAAGTATCGATTCACTATTCCAACGTTATGAGCGCCGAGAAATACGACGCTAAAAAGAAGAAATAAGGTACTTGCCAGCGTGCGTTTAGGCCTCACTTTCTCGCACCTTTTTCAAACATCACTCACCACTAACAAGTCGGGTTGGAAATCCGCCTTATATTAAAGATGTCTCAGTCAATCTTACAAAAACACTACAACGAGAAGGTCGTGCCCGCACTTATGGAAAAGTTCGGCTACAAGAACCCGCACGAAGTGCCCGCGATCAAGAAGATCGTTCTCAATTCCGGCTTCTCTGCGACCGCCGACAAGAACCATGTGCAATATGTGAACGATGAGATCGCGAAGATCTCCGGTCAGCGTCCCGTTACCACTAAAGCGAAGCTCAGTATCTCGAACTTCAAACTGCGCGAAGGCCAGCCGATCGGTTGTAAGGTCACACTGCGTGGTGCGGCTATGTATGACTTCCTAATACGCTTGATCAATATAGCGCTGCCTTGCATTCGTGACTTTCGTGGTGTGCCTACCCGTTTCGATGGCCAAGGTAACTACACTCTCGGTCTCAACGATCACACCATCTTCCCTGAAGTTAGCGCCGAAGGCACCAATGCCACGATCGGTATGGACGTCTGCATCAATACCAGCGCTTTGTCTGATGAGGAAGGCCGCGAACTCCTGAAGCTTTTCGGTATGCCTTTCCGCAAAACAAGTGCTGAGATCGAAGCTGAAGAAGCTGCTGCTGCTGCCGCCAACGCATAAGGAACCTTAAAAGATTTACACATGGCTAAAAAATCCGCAATCCAACGCAACCTCAAGCGTGTCCGTCTCATCGAAAAATTCGCCGCTAAGCGTAAAGAGCTCAAGGCGATCCTCGCTAATCCCGAGACCACCGACGAGGATTTCTACAAGGCGCAAGCCAAGTTGACCAAGCTGCCTAAGAACAGCTCTCCGATCCGTGCCCGCAACCGCTGCTCCGTCACCGGTCGTCCGCGTGCGTTTATCCGTAAATTCGGCCTTTCCCGTATCACATTCCGTGAGCTTGCCACCCAAGGCAAAATTCCCGGTGTGACCAAATCCTCCTGGTAAGCCAACCGATTCTCGGCGCTTCACCACACTCACTGAAAACCCACTAGTAAAATACTATGGCAGTTCACGACACAATTGGCGATTACCTCACGATTATCCGCAACGCCAGCATGGCGCACAAGGCAGTCTGCACGACGCAGCACTCCAAAATGCGCGCTGCGATCGCTGCGATCCTTAAGAGCGAGGGCTACATTCACGACTTTAGCGAAGGTCAAGATGAGAAGGGCTTCAAAACCATTTCTCTCAAATTGAAGTTTGCAGGTAACACTCCGGCGATCACTGGCATCGAGCGGCACAGCAAGCCCGGTCGTCGTCTCTACTACGGTTGCAAAGACATCCCCCGCGTCCTTGGCGGTTTGGGTGTGGCAATCCTCACTACTTCTAAAGGCGTCATGCGCGCCCGCGATGCCCGCGAAGCGGGTGTGGGCGGCGAGCTCGTCTGCAAAGTCTGGTAATTGAAAGGCAGAACACGATGAGCAGAATTGGTAAACTTCCTATCCCTATCCTTGATAAGGCAAACGTCGCCATTGATGGACAAACTGTCCGCGCTGACGGCCCTAAGGGCAGACTCGAAAAAACTTTCGACAACTCGGTTAAAATCGAGATGGTCGACGGCGAAATCCGCGTCACGCCTGCAGACAGTAGCCGCCACGCGCGCGCCATGTTCGGCACAGCGCGCTCCATCATCAATAACATGGTGGTCGGTGTCGTCGATGGTTACGAAAAGAAACTCGAAATCAAAGGTGTCGGTTTCCGCGCAGCGCTCAAGGGCGACGTGCTTGACCTTGCGCTTGGTTATTCGCACCCAGTCGAGGTGAAGATCCCCGAAGGGATCACTGTCACTGTGACTGAGAACACGAAACTCTCCGTCGTCGGTGCCGATAAGCAAATTGTCGGTGAAATCGCCGCGACCATCTATTCTTACTTCCCTGCCGAGCCTTACAAGGGCAAGGGTGTCCACATCATTGGCCAATACGTCCGCCGTAAGGAGGGTAAGAAGTCCGCTTAATTTTCAGCAGAGGGTAATCTATGAAACTCCAGAAGAAAAATTCTCTCGCGCAGAAGCGCCGTTATCGCATCCGCAAGAAGGTCAAAGGCACTGCAGAGCGCCCACGCCTAGCTGTGCATTTTTCCAACAAACATATTTACGCACAATGCATCGACGACGTAGCCGGCCACACGGTGGCGTATGCTTCGTCCGTCGGAGGCAAAGACGCCGCAGTTAAGGCCAACAATGAGGGTGCTGTCGAGCTCGGCAAGATCATCGCTGATAAAGCCAAGGCAGCTGGTGTAGATACCGTCGTCTTTGACCGCTCCGGTCGCCGTTATCACGGTTGCGTTAAATCATTCGCCGAAGCGGCTCGTGAGGCCGGCCTCCAATTCTAAGGAACTCCATATGAGCAGACAAAAAAGATCATTTTCTCAAAAAGACGAACCGGAAGAAGCACCGGAATTCGTCGAAAAAGTTGTCCACATTAACCGTTGCGCTAAAGTGGTCAAAGGCGGTCGACGTTTCAGCTTTGCTGCACTTGTCGTCGTCGGTAACCAAAAGGGTGAAGTCGGCGTCGGCTATGGTAAAGCGAAGGAAGTTCCTGAGTGCATCCGTAAAGGTACCGAGCAAGCCAAGAAGAACCTCGTCACAATCAAGCTTCGTGGCGACACCATCCCTCACCATGTGCTAGGTGAAGCCGATGGGGGCAAAGTGCTCCTACGTCCTGCGTCGGACGGAACGGGTGTCATCGCTGGGGGCGGCTGCCGCGCAGTGCTCGAATCTGTCGGTATTAAAAACATTCTTTCCAAGTCGCTCGGTTCGAATAACCACCTGGCTATGGTCAATGCTACAATGGCGGCGCTTAAACAGCTTCGTTCGAACGAAGAAATCAAAAACATCCGTTTCGGCGAAGTCGCTGCGGAAGTCTAAGGATCCCATCAAATGAATCTCGATAACATTCCAACCATTAAAGGTGCCACACACCCTACCAAGCGTCTCGGACGTGGTGAAGGTAGCGGTCATGGTAAAACATCCGGCAAGGGGCATAAGGGTCAAAAGGCTCGCTCTGGCGGCGGTATCCGCATCGGTTTCGAAGGCGGTCAAATGCCTCTCTACCGTAAACTTCCGCGTCGTGGTTTCAATAACTACAACTTTAAGAAAACTTTCCAGTTGGTCAACGTCGGCCAGCTTGAGAAAGTGGAAGGCGATACCATCAATCGTGAGTCTCTCGTTGCTGCGGGTCTGGTCCGTGATAACGCTGAGCCCGTTAAGGTGCTCGGTGACGGCGAACTCTCCAAAGCATTCACTTTCGACGTCGACAAGGTTTCGGCATCTGCCAAGAGCAAGATCGAAGCTGCTGGCGGTAAGATTGTAGACGCCGTCGCGGAAAAGGTGTCTGCCGCATCTGCCGCATCTGCCGAAGAGAAAGAAGACGCGTAATTCGATCCCTCCGGGGTCGAGTGAAGGATACTAACTGATGCTTTCTGCTTTTACAAATTCTCTGAAGATTCCTGAATTGCGCCAGAAGATCTTCTTCACGCTGGCTTTATTGTTCATTGCCCGTGTGGGTGCGAATATCCCGCTTCCCGGGATGAACATCTCGCCAATTCAGGATTTCTTTGCAGATCAGGCAAATGCAGGCGGCGGACTCGTCGGTATGTTTAATATGTTCACTGGGGGCGCTTTGCTCAACGGTGCAGTCTTTGCGCTTGGCATCATGCCTTACATCAGTGCATCGATCATCATGCAGCTAGTCGGAGCTGTCTTCCCGGCCATTGCCCGTCTCCAGCAGGAGGGGGATGTGGGTCGACAGAAGATCAATCAGTATACCCGCTACCTGACGCTCGCGATTTGCGTGGTACAAGGTCTGCTTTTGCTTGTGGCGTTGTCGACGAATCCAGCCAGCTTAATTGGCCAGGGTTTTAATCCCGCGGAATACGGCAATGTCGTGATCGCAAGTCAGGTCCCTTTCCTCATCACAGGCACGATTTTCCTGACCGCTGGCACCATGATTATGGTTTGGCTCGGTGAACAGATCACCCAGAAGGGGATTGGTAACGGTATCTCGCTTTTGATCACCGTGAGCATCATTTCCGGCCTGCCTGGTGCGGTGGCCTCGGCCTATCAGATGTTTGTCGCACCTGTCGGTTCCGAAGGTGCGTCACTCGGTGTGCCTGAAGGGGTCCTCATGCTGGGCCTCCTTTTTGCAGTGACGGCGGCTCTGGTCGCGATCACTCAGGCCCAACGAAAGATTCCTGTTCAATACGCCAAGCGTGTCGTGGGTCGTAAGGTGTATGGCGGCCAAAGCTCCTTCCTTCCTCTTAAGGTGAACTACGCTGGGGTCATGCCCGTCATCTTCGGTAGCGCGATTCTGATGTTTCCTGCACAGATTCTGACTTACCTCGGTAGCGCGACCGGCATGCGTTTCTTCAATGATTTTGCTGATTCCATCGGCCAGGGGCAGATCGCTTATTATGTGATCTTTGGCCTACTTATTCTGGTCTTCAGTTACTTCTGGGTTTCTATGATGTTTAAGCCGATTCAAATCGCGGACGATTTGAAGAAGAATGGTGGCTACATTCCCGGAGTCCGTCCCGGCGAGCCCACGGCGAAGTTCCTCGATCACATCATGACTCGCCTCACTCTGTTTGGTGCCATCTCACTGACGGTCATAGCGATCTTTCCTGACTTTTTGCTCTTCACTTACAACGTGCCATTCAACGTAGCGATCTTCTTCGGTGGCACGGGTATGTTGATTACCGTCGGCGTGCTGCTAGACACCATGCGTCAGATTGAAACCTACCTCTTGCAGCGTCACTACGACGGCTTTCTCAAGAAGGGCAAGATTCGCGGCCGCTCTGCTGCCCGTAATAAGCAGCTCGTTGATTCCGCCGGCCTGCAGGATTTTTGGACAGCGTGGCGTCCGCTCCTTTTCATCGGTATTGCCTTGTTCATACTCGGGATCGTCTCCTGGTTCTTGAATCCCAGCTAAGCCTGAGGGCGCCGAATTTTCCCGAAGGTGTGATGCAGGCATCGCTTCTTCGTTTTCAATAATTGTTCTTTGATCCATCTCCTCACTTTGTAATTCGATGAAATACATTCGCTCAGACGAAGAAATTCAATCGATCCGCGAAGCCTGCCAAATTGCTGCGACCGTGTTAAAGCGACTCGTCGATACGGTGGAGGAGGGGATGACCACTTACGATCTGGATCAGCTTGGCCGCAAGGCGATCGAAGAGCTGGGAGCCGAGAGCGCTTGCTTTAATTATAAAGCTGGCGAGCACGTCTTTCCCGCTCACACCTGTCTCTCCGTTAACGAAGAAATCGTCCACGGAATCGGGTCGATTCGACGCATCATTCAGCCCGGCGACGTCGTTTCCATCGATGTCGTGGTCCGCTATCGTGGATTTATCGGTGATAATGCCACTACTGTGCTGATAGAGCCGGTTGCTGACGAAAACGCCAACCTGATTGCTGCCACACGCGAATCGCTGCATTACGCAATCAGTTTCGCCCGTGCCGGGAACCGAGTCGGTGACATTTCCAATGCCGTGGAACGCTTTATTAAGCGCCATAACTATGGAATCGTCCGCGACTTCGTCGGCCACGGTGTTGGCAAGACCATGCATGAACCACCGCAAATCCCAAATTTCGGGCGTCGCGGCAGTGGGGCACTTCTTAAACCTGGAATGTGCTTGGCAATTGAACCTATGATCAACCTCGGCACCGACAAAGTTGACATGCTCGACGACGGTTGGACCGCCGTCACCCGCGATCGTAAACCCTCGGCTCACTTCGAGCACACAGTCCTCATAACCAACGGGGAACCGGAAATCTTAACAATTCCGCAGAATTAACTTTTCAAACTAACTTAAATCACTATTTTCCACCGTTTTCCCGCAATCCAGCGGGGCACCAACCTTTTATTATCATGCCACGTATCCTTGGAGTCGATATCCCCGCAAACAAGAAGCTCGAATACGCGCTTCGTTACATCTATGGCATCGGGCCTACTCGTGCCAAAGCCATTGTCGCCGAATCTGGCCTCGATGCGGATCGCCGTTCCGGTGATTTAAGTGAAGAAGAGCTCAATCAGCTCGCCTCTATCGTCGCGGACAAGCAATACATCGTCGAAGGTGATCTTCGCCGGGAGCGCACTGCCAACTTGAAGCGCCTGTCGGCCATCCGCAGCCTGCGCGGTATTCGCCATATGCGCGGCCTTCCGGTCCGAGGTCAGCGCACTAAAACCAACGCCCGCACGCGTAAGGGTGCCGTCAAGCCCGTCCGCAAGTAAACTTTAAAAGGAATTTCCTATGAGCGAAGAAGAAAACAAATCTGTCGAAGAAGAAGAAAAGGTAGCCGCTGTGGCTGCGACTGAAACTGCGGAGCCCGAAAAGAAAAAGGAAGTCACCGCCGAGGATCTTCTCAAAAGCGATCTGGACGGTGTCAAAATCCGCCGTGCCAAGGGTAGCAAAAACATCACCTCTGGGGTGGTTAACGTACTCGCTACGTTCAACAATACAAAAGTCACTTTCTGCGATGCGCGTGGTAATGTTATTTCCTGGTCCAGCGCCGGCAAATGCAACTTCCGTGGCTCCCGCAAATCCACCGCCTACGCCGCTCAGGTCGTCACTCAAGACGCGGGCCGCGTCGCCATGTCACACGGCATGAAGGAAGTGGTCGTCAAGCTCAACGGCCCTGGTATGGGGCGCGACTCCGCCGTTCGTGCACTCCAATCTCTTGGCATGATCGTCACCGAAATCGTTGACGTCACTCCGGTTCCCCACAACGGGTGCCGTGCGCCAAAACGTCGTCGTGTCTAATGTGACTCTGCCACATAGATACATATAAACTAGTTCGCAGATAATAAGGAAATAACACCATGGCTCGTTACACAGGCCCCACCACACGTATCAACCGCCGTTTTGGTCAAGCGATCTTCGCTCCAACCAAGGCTTTTGAACGCAAACCTCACCCTCCCGGCCAGCATGGTCCCCGTCTCCGCCGCAAGCTGAGCGATTATGCCATTGGTCTTAATGAAAAGCAGAAGCTGCGTTTCATGTATGGCATGACCGAGAAGCAATTCCGCCTTACTTTCGAAAAAGCAAAAGCAACGCGTGGTGTGACTGGTGAAATTTTCCTTAAAATGTTGGAATGCCGCCTCGATAGTGTGATCTACCGCTTGGGCTTCGCCAAGTCGCGCGCTGCCGCCCGCCAATTCGTCGGCCATGGACACATCGCTGTGAACGGTAAGAAGACAGACATCGCTAGTTTCATGGTTAAAGAAGGCGACGAAATCGAAGTGCGCGAGCGCACCTCCTCTCGTCAGCTCGCAACTCGTTGTATGGAGGAGAGTCAAGCACGCACCGTGCCTGAATGGCTCACACTCAATGCCGACGCGCTCAAAGCCACCGTCAATCGCATTCCTTCCGCAGAGGAAACCGAAGAGTCGATTAACGTCCAACTGATCGTTGAATACTACAGCCGTTAAACCGGCTTCATTCTTCGTATCATCGCAATTAATTGTAACCAGCTAGAGAAAAGTCCATTATGCCAAAGCGCTTAGGAAAATTTGAACTTCCCAATCGTCTGTCCAAGGTTGAAGAAACCGCAACAGATACTTTCGCCACATTCACAGCTGAACCGTTTGAGACCGGTTACGGTCACACGATCGGTAATTCCCTTCGCCGCGTGCTTTTGAGCTCGATCGAAGGCGCTTCCATTACGTCGATTAAGATTAATGGGGTGCAGCACGAGTTCCAGAGCATTGAGGGTGTTGTGGAAGATGTTACTGACATCGTCCTGAACTTGAAGAAGGTTCTCCTCGTTTCCGAGTCCCGTGAAGCAGCGACGCTTCTGATCGACGTGAACCGAGACGGTCAAGTAACGGCTGCAGATATCCAGGAAGATGCTAATTTCAAGGTAGTCAACCCTGATCAAATCATCTGCACGCTTGACAAAAAGCAACGCTTCCTAGCTGAGCTGGAGGTTAAAGTCGGTCGCGGCTACTGCGCCGGTGAGGAAAACAAGAAGGCGGAACAAGCGATCGGTGTCATTCCAATTGACTCGCTCTTCAGCCCGGTTCGTCTCGTTAAGTATTCCGTAGAGAATACCCGTGTCGGACAAGAGATGGACTATGATAAGCTCATCCTTGAAGTGACTACAGACGGCCGCATTACTCCGGACGACGCACTGAAGCAAAGCGCTGCCATCCTCAAGCACCACCTCGACGTATTCGACGAAGTTTCTCAAGACGATATTGAGTTTGAGAGTGAGAGCAAAGAGATCAGCGAAGAGCAAAACCGCCTGCGCAAGCTGCTCAACATGAGCGTCAACGAAATCGAGCTCTCCGTTCGTGCCGCGAACTGCCTCAACAACGCCAATATCACCACGGTTGGTGAGCTCGCCATGAAGTCCGAACAAGAGATGCTTAAGTATCGCAACTTCGGTAAAAAGTCGCTCAACGAAATCAAAGACAAGCTCGAGCAACTCGGCCTTTCTCTTGGTATGAAGATCGACGAACGCCTCCTTGAAAAGGGAAGCGAACTCTAGTCATTCCCTTTAAATTTAAGAATATTTAGATAATGCGTCACAGCAAAAGAAAACATAAACTTGGCGTTTCCGGTCCACACCGCTCCGCTATGATGGGCAACCTCGCGGTCGCCCTCATCACGCACGGCCGTATCGAAACGACCCTTCCAAAGGCTCGCGCCCTCCGCCCCTTCATCGAGAAGGTGATCACCTTAGCGAAGAAGGCTGAGAAAGCTAACGACGCTGCACGTAAGCTCCACTACCGTCGTCTCGCCATCGCCCGCGTCCGCGACAAGGCAGCCGTGGCCAAGCTTTTTGACGAACGTGTCACTGAGTTCACCGAGCGCAACGGCGGTTACACACGTATCTACAAACTGGGCCAACGTATCGGCGACGCCGCCGAAATGGGGTTGATCGAATTGATCGACGGTAATGACGAAGGTTACGACAAGAAGCCTGCCAAAAAAGCTGCCAAAAAGAAGTCTGCTCAAAAAGTAGCGGACAAGGCTGAAGACGAAGAAGCGCCTGCTGAATCCGCCGAGCAAGCTCCTGAAGCTGAAGAAGTGAAGGATGTTGCTGCGGCCACTGAGCCTGCCGCCCAAGCCGAAGTAGCCGCCCAAGCGGAAGCCGAAGTGCCGGAAGCAGCGGAAGAAAAGAAAGACGCGTAAGACGCTCTTTTCCATTTTTTCAAAAGCCCGTTCTCCATCAAGAGCGGGCTTTTTTATTGAGAGTTGGGCGGACGCTAATGGAGGGCACGGTTCCCTTGCTGCCATGCGGGTCCACGCGCGGCGCCAACGGAGCGCTGCTCTCCAGGTTTTTCAGACTCGCCTCGTCTGCCTCTCTGGCATTTATATGCGCGCATGCACGCGTCCATTGATCTGACCACGGCTGACTTCATCCATCGACTCCCTAAAACCGAAACGCACTTGCACATTGAGGGGGCGCTACCGTATCAGCTGCTGCAAAAGCTCGATCCTGAAAAGTTCAACCAGCCGCAGGATTGTTGGGCGCATGACTTCAAATGGAAATGCTTCGAAGATTTCGAGGCGCATCTCATCGACCATGCCGTGCAATGGTTCACGACGCCTGAGCGTTATCATGAAGCCGCGCAGGTCATCTTCGCTGGGCACCTTGCGCAGAACGTGCGCTATGTGGAGACGTCCTTCCATGCCGGAATGATCGAGTTTCTAGGCATCCCAGGCCCCGAGATTCTCGATGCGATCCGCTCGGCCGCGCCTGCTGAGCTGGAAGTCCGTGTCTTCATGGGCATGGCACGCAACAGCTATAACGAAACGCTCGCTCCTGTTCTTGAAGATTGCGTGAACTGGGACGGCTTGGCCGGGATCGATTTGCATGGTGTGGAATATCTTCCGCTGGAAGAGTGGACGCCGAAACTCTGGGCGAAGGCTCGCGACGCCGGTCTCGTGACCAAAGCACACGCTGGCGAGTTTGGGCCCGCCGCCCATGTCCGTGAAGCCATCGAAGTGCTGGGCACCCGCCGCATCCAGCACGGCATCCGCGCGATCGAAGATACGTCGGTGGTGGAACTCGCTATCGAAAGCGGTGCGACTTTCGACATCTGTCCGATCAGCAATGTAAAGCTCGACGTCGTTGACCGCTTGGAGGATCACCCAATCCGCCAATTGTTCGACCGCGGCCTCCGCTGCACCGTCAGCACCGACGACCCCTTTTCCTTCGGCAACACCGTTGAGGACGAATACGCCGCCCTCAGCGCTGGGCTGAATTTCACGAACGAAGAGCTCAAACAGATCGCCAAAAACGGATTTGAAGTCGCCTTGGTCGATGAGGCCACCCGCGCAAAGTGGATCGCGGAAGTGGACGCTGTGAGGTAGCGCGGTGCTACGTGGACGCGTTTACTAATACCTCCGCGCTGGCGCGACCCGCAGAGTCTCGTAGCGGCTGGGGTCGACTTCCTGGATGAAGCGGCTGGGGTTGAGTCGCATGACCTGGTTGCCTTGTTGGTTGAGCATGGGGTAGCTAAGGTAGAGCTCTTCCTCAGCGCGGGTCACGGCGACATAGAAGAGGCGGCGCTCTTCTTCGAGGTTCCCATCGTCGATCGTGCGCTTGAGTGGGAAGGTGCCGTCGGCCAGGCCGATGACGAAGACGACCGGAAACTCCAGGCCTTTGGCTTGGTGGATGGTGGTGAGGCGGAGGCAGTTTTGTTGCTCTTCGGGGCTGCGCTCATTACTCTCGGAGGCGAGGAGCACGAGTTGCGCGAGCAACTCCTCCATCGTCTCGTAGCGCGAGGCGAAGCTGACGAGGCTTTGCAGGTCGTCGGCGCGGTCCGTCCAGTTGGGGTAGATCTCGCGGATGTAACTGCTATACCAACCGTCGAGTGCGAGTTGAACGAGCTCCTCAGGCGATTTTTCTGTGAGCGCGGCGGCGAGTTCGCGGAGCGTCTCAGCGAGTGAGGGCCACTCCTCTATGGCGTCGTTGGGTACTTTCTTGAGCACCTCTTCGGAGGTCAGGACATCGCAAAAATTCTTTTCCAGTTTCTCCGCGCGTGCGCGCGTGAATGCGTGGATCCTTTCGGCGGTCTTCGGGCCGACTTTGGGCAGCAGGGTGGTGAAGCGGACAAAGGCGGAGACGTCGGCCGGGTTGGAGGCGAAGCGCAGCTGCGCGGTGAAGTCCTTGATGTGGGCCTGCTCGAAGAAGCGCACGCCGCTGGTAATCTGGTAATCAATGTTCAGGCGGGTCAGCTCCATTTGAAGATCCATCGCTTGATAGTGGGCGCGGTAGAGGATGGCGATATCCGACAGGTCGCGGCCTTCGTCCACGAGGCCCTCGATCCGCTCGATAATGAAGCGGGCCTGTCCCCGCGTATCCATGACCGGGACGAAGTAGGGGCGCTCGCGGGAGGGCTTGATCGCGCGCAATTCCTTCGAGAATCCGAGCCCGGCGGGTTGCGCGCTGAGCACGGCATTGGCGAAGTTGAGGATCTCGGGCGAGCTGCGGTAGTTCGTCTCGATCTTGTGAATCTCCGCGCCGGGGTGACGCTCTTCGAAGCGCATGATATTGTCAAAGTCGGCACCGCGCCAGGTATAGATGCACTGCGCGTCGTCGCCCACCGCCATCACCTGGTGGTGTCCGGCCAGCTGGTCGACGATGTCGGACTGCAGGCGGTTCGTGTCTTGAAACTCGTCGACTAGGATATGCTTGAATCGGTCCTCATATTGTTGGCGGATCTCGGGCTGTTCGCGCAGGAGGCGGAGGAAGTATTCCAGCAGGTCGTCGTAGTCCACCACCTGTTGCTCCAGCTTCGCCCTTTGGTAACCCTTATAGAACTGGTCGATTTTGTCGGCCATGCCGTCGAGGAAGGGGTAGCGGTCATCGGCTTCCTCGCGGGGAGGGCGGCAGGTGTTGCGCGCGTAGCTGATCAAATTGGCCACGACTTTCGGTTTTGGATAGTTTTTCGATTTAATGAATTTTGGGTCGATGTCCTGAATGACGTTTTTCAGGATCGTCTCGGCCTCGCCCTCATCGAGAATGGTATAGTGGCGCTTGAGGCCGACCAGCTCGCCGTGCACGCGGAGGATGCGTTGGGCGATGCTGTGGAAGGTGCCGCCCCAAAGGTGGCGGCGGGCAATCCCTGTGAGATCCTCGACGCGCTCCAGCATCTCGCGCGAGGCCTTGTTGGTGAAAGTGAGCAGGAGGATCTCGTAGGGCTGCACGCCCTGGTGCAGCAAGTAGGCCACGCGGTAGGTGAGGGTGCGCGTCTTACCCGAGCCCGCGCCGGCCAGCACCAGCGAAGGGCCGGGCGGTGCTGTCACGGCGGCGTATTGCTCGTCGTTGAGTTCGGCTTTGAAATCGATGGGTGGGAAGGCGGAGTGCATTTGGTGAAGTGGAAAGTGTGCAGTGGAAAGTGGGGAGTTCCGAGTTGTTGGTTGTATGGTGAAATGAGATAGAAGGCAGTCACGGGTTGGGGGCAAATTCTTAATCCTACACTTTTGCATTAGGATTAGGAGTGGGGCGGAGTCGGAGTAGTCGAGAGAGGTCGTCCCTCCGGACTGATTGCTGTGTCGCGGGAGATGGTTCGGGATGTTGTCGAGTGGGAATGCGGGCGATATTGGATTGACATTAATTGGCATATGACGTCATATGTCATAATGAAAACAGCAAAAGTGTTTGCGAATGGTCGCAGCCGGGCGGTTCGCATCCCGACCGAGTGGCTCAAGGGGGCGGATCAAGTGGAGCTGCGTCGGAAGGGCGATTCCGTTATGATTTCGCCAATCCGCCCGACTTTGGGCGAATTGGCAGAGGCGTATCGCAAGGATCCGATATGCATCGAGCGTAAAAAGCAAACCACGACCCCTCCGAAAAGTATCGGCTTATGATACTTCTGGATACCTCGGCCGTCATTTTATTGCTTCGGGGGGAGTCGCCCAAAGCGGTGATTCTCAGGGAAACAGTGGGGCTCTCATCGGTCGTTGAAATGGAGCTATGGCTTGGCGTTTTTCATGGCGGTGGGAAGAAAGAACGCAGGCGGGTAGAGTCTTTTTTGGAGAGTGTGCGCATCTTCGAGTTCGATAGTCAGGCGGCGGAGCGGACGGCACGAGTGATCGCTGATTTGTGGTTTATCGGCAAGCCAATCGGAGACTTTGACTCCCAGATCGCCGGTCATGCCTTGAGCCTTGAGATGCCTCTGCTCAGCGATAATGCGAAGCACTTCAAGCGGGTGGATGGGTTGGACTTGGTATCTTGGCGGTAGGCGACTTTGTCCCTACGAGAGCGGGTCTAATTTTATGTGAGGGGCAACTCACTCGTTTATTCATTTGGTAGGTTGCGGTTTGGCGTTTGATTCTTTCCCTCATTGAGATGCAAATAATCCCTTCCAGTATGTTACCCGAGCGTGATGAGGCCGCGTTGCGCGAATTTCTGGAGGGCTGCCGGAATGCCGCGCGGAAAAAAGGTCATTTCCAAATCGCCAGTATCTCCTTGGCTGTGAAGCACATCGCGCCCTTGGCGGTGCTGCAATCGATCTACGAGTCGGACGAGTTGCATTGCTATATTGAGCGCGCGGCGGACGACGAGGCGGTGGCTGCGGCGGAAGCCGTGGTGCAGGCGCGCTTCGATGGCCCGAATCGCTTCGCCGGGGTCAAAGCCTTCGCCGAAGAAGTGCTCGATAACACGATTGCAGTCGGCGATCTGGATGAGGCCTTTACTGGACCGCACTTTTTTACGGCCTTCGCCTTCGATGATTCGGTGCCGGAAGGGGCCGCCTTCGCCGCCGCAACGGTCTTTTTGCCCCGTTGGCAGGTGTCGCGCTCGAAGGGGAAATACGGCGCCGTGGCTAATTTAAAAATAGAGGCGGATACCGACATCGACAGCCTGGTCATGCGGGTGTGGGGCGCGTATCGCAAATTCGGTGCCTTCGACTACTTGCCGGAAGCAGAACAGGGTGATGCCTCGCCCCGGCCAAAAGTCGAAACACGGCGGGAGCTGGCGCCGGATGTTTATCCGCAGGCTGTGACGCGTGCACTTGATGCAATCGGGCAGGGCAAATACGAGAAAATTGTGCTCGCGCGCGGTATCGAGCTGAAGGCTGACCGCCCTTGGCAGCCGCTGGATACGCTCAACCGTTTGCGGGAGCGCTTCTCGGGTTGTTTCACCTTTTCTTTCGGGGGGGGCGATGCGCGTAGTTTCATCGGAGCGACGCCAGAGCGCCTGCTGCAGGTACGCAATGGCCGCTTGCTGACTGAGGCGATTGCCGGCTCCGGGCCGCGCGGCAAAACCGCGGGGGAGGACGCCAAGCACGCGCGTGCGCTCCTTGAGAGTCGTAAAGATCTCCACGAGCACATTTGCGTGCGCGATTCGATCCTGCGCCGCCTAGCGCACGTCGGTGTCGAGGGAAGGGCGGAGCCGCATCCGCAGCTCCTGCTTCTGGCTAATGTCCAACACTTGCGCACCCGGATCGAGGCTGAGGTCGGCGAAACAGTGCACTTGCTCGACATACTCCCGGAGATGCATCCGACGCCTGCCGTCGGCGGCTCGCCACGTGAGGACGCGGTGCCTAGTATTGCCGAGCTGGAGCAAATCGAGCGGGGGCTCTACGCGGGCGTCGTCGGTTGGTTTAACCACTTGAACGAAGGTGAGATGATCGTGGGCATCCGCTCGGCTTTAATCGAGGGCCAGATCGCCCGGCTCTATGCCGGCGCGGGCATTGTCGAAGGCTCCGACCCCGAAAAAGAAATGCGCGAGACCGAAATGAAGCTCAGCGCTTTGCTCGATGTCTTGGTCGACTCTACGGAATACAAGCAGTAAGGGTTTTCTATCTTTTGTTAACCATTGACAATTTTGCTTGCCTGCGCTCTGTATGGCAGCGTTGTGATATCGAAAATATGCATATCGGGGCTGATTAGCCTGATCGCCTGGAACAGCGCCTTCGGTCCGTTCGGAGGCTTACTGCTGTGCATCCATCAAGACCTCGCGCTGCATATGGATGATAATTCGGGCGGGGATATTGCTTGCTTGAATGGCCTGTCCTGCGCCGGCGATGCAGAGGCTGTGCCCGTTGCTGGCTTCTGTATGGGGACGGACGAATCATGCGTCGATATCGAGCTAGTGGCTGAGCTCCTGCCAATTGTGCGTCTCCATTCAGCAGTAAGCTGCCTGCCTCTGCGGGCTTTGCTCGATACTGGGGGCGGCCGACCTCGAATCCCCGAGCCTTCGCATGCGCTTGTTCCGAAGGGGAGGCCTGCACAGTCATTGCCCCATCCGCCCTGGTTAACGGCTGCTTATTTACATACGATCGTACTCCGAGTCTGAGATTCCTGATCCTTGGTTAACGGCTGCTGGTTCGATGCAGTCTTTTAATAATGGCACCCTAACTTATGGGGCGCATCACGATCAGGAAGAGTATGTATCCAAGAATTTATCAGAGGCACCTAGCGTGCTATGCCGCAGTATTTCTCGCGGCGAGTAGTCTAAGCGCTCAAGCGCCGCTGGCCTTGAGTTCAGAGCAAGCCGTTGAGTTGGCGATTGAGAATAACCCGCTCTTTCAGGCCGCGCGTAGCGTAGTTGAACGGGCCAGGGGACGTTTGCAACAGGCCGGACTTTTGGACAATCCGGAGCTCGGCGTCTCTTATTCCGGCGATCAGGCTTTTAACGACGAAGGCGAACAAAGCTTTGGTCTGGCCTTTTCGCAGCGCTTTCCTGTGACGCAGCGTCTACAGCTCGAAAAAGCGGTTGCAAGAAAGGAAGTCGAAGTCGCCCAGGCGGAGATCAATAATGAGATGCGCCTGCTGACGCAAAAGGTGCGGCTTGCGGTCGTGGCCCTTGCTTCGACCGAAGCCGAGTTGGAGCTGCGCGATCAATTGAAGTCGCTCAACCAAGAGTTTCTCGACTTCATCGAGTCGCGGGTTGAGACAGGCGAGGCGTCTCAGGTGGAGGCGGATCAGCTGCGGATTGCTCTTTATTCCGTCAAACAAGAGACCACGCAGCTGCGGCATCAACTGACTGTGCAAAAGGCGGCGATTCGCGAGCTGATGGGGGTCGCGCCCGATTTCGAATTTGACCTCGATTATGCGTTTTCACCGCTTCCTGAGAATCCGCCTCTACCGGATCTCGATGAGGCATGGCTTCATGCGCACCCTGCTTACCGGCTCAGACAGCTACTTGTGCAATTAGCCGAAGGTCGCATCGCCCGCGCGCTTGCTGCGCGTTGGGCGGATGTGGCGGTCGAGGTTTTTTACGAAGAAGAGCGTGGTGTCGATGCGCCGAACGGGCTCGGGCGTGACCGCTTCCTCGGCCTTGGGCTCTCCGTGCCCCTGCCTCTGCATGACCGCAATGCAGGCAATGTCGCCGAGCAGCGGGCCGCTCGCAACGAGATGCACTGGCACTTGCAAGCGACGGTTTCCAGTTTGCAGATAGAGGCGTCGATGCGACGCGAGTTGGTCGATTCACTCCGACAACAGGCGCTCGAATACGAGTCGGAGGTGATGTCTCTGATCGATCAAAATCTGGAGGCGATGCGCGACGGCTATGCCAAGGGTCAGATTAGTTTGGCCGAACTTTTTCAAACGCAGGCCCAGCGCCTTAAAATACAATCCACGCACATTCAGGTCCTGAGTGAGTTGGCCAATGCGCATATACAATGGAGCGCAGCCACCGGGGTCGATCTGCCAGCTCGTGCTCCAGCTCCGAATACTCTAACGAATTAAAATGATGAAACATATTTCTCCAATCTACTTCTGCGCGGCCGTGCTGGCCGGCGTCACTCTGAGCCCGCATTCATATCTCCTCGCAGCGGATCGATCGGCCGACACCGTCATCCTTGACGAGAGCGGCATGCGCAATCTGCGCATCACTACGGAAGTGGTCGATCTGCGGGATTTTGAGACGACTGTTTTCGCCATTGGGCGGATCGAGGAAGTGCCTTCCCGGCACTCCGTCCTCTCAACCCGTGTGGCTGGGCGGGTCAAAGCAATTGATTTTTTCGAGGGTGATTATGTGAAAAAAGGAGAGCTCGTTGCTCGGATTGAAACGCGCCAGTTGGGTGACCCGCCCCCGTCTATCGAGCTGAGGGCACCTCAGGAGGGTCTGGTCATCGCGTCCCATGTGCGACTGGGGCAACCGGTTGAACCGGAGGCGGAGTTGATGGATATTTCCGATCGTTCAGTCATGTGGGCAGTGGCACGCATCCCCGAGCAAGAGGCGGACGAGGTGAGGATTGGCAGCGCAGCCCACATTCACATACCTGCATTGGGTGACAATTTAATAGAAGCGCGCCTGATGCGCTTTGGTGTGAATGCCGACCGGGTCTCGGGCACGGTCGATGGCATTTTCGAAATACCGAACCCCGACGGACGCCTGCGCCCCGGCATGCGGGCTGAGTTTTCGATTGTGCTGCAACAGCGTGCCGGTGTCTTGGCGGTCCCGCGCTATGCGGTCCAGGGAGACCCTTCGAGCCGAGTGGTCTTTGTTTCGGATTTCGATTTGGACAACGCATTCGTGCGTGTCCCCGTGGTGCTCGGTGAGCGAAATGACCGCTACGTCGAAGTAGAGTCAGGGCTCTTTCCCGGGGATGAGGTGGTGACGCAGGGTGCCTATTCTTTGATGTTTGCCGGGGGTGGGCAGAGCCTCTCGCTGAAAGAGGCGCTGGATGCCGCGCACGGGCACGAGCATAATGAGGACGGTTCCGAAATGACGGATGCCGATCAAGGGCATCATGTCGGAGCGGAGGACGATCCTCACGAGCATGGAGCGCACGGTCAGAGCCATGGGTGGCTGTTGGGCTATGCGGCCTTCATGACATTGCTTTCGGTCGTCCTATTGCAGCGGCTCATGCATCGGAAACCTGGGGAAAGCGTGTAAGATGTTGAATCAACTGATACGTTTTTCGCTCTCGCAGCGTTTGTTGGTCGTCGTCATCGCCGTCGTCGTGCTGGTGCTGGGGGTCAAGAAGTCGACCGAGTTGCCCGTCGAGGTTTTACCCGATCTGACCAAGCCGACGGTGACGATCTTGACCGAGGTGCCGGGCTACGCGCCCGAAGAAGTCGAGACACTTGTGACTATTCCCTTGGAGAATGCACTCATGGGAGCGACGGGCGTCACGCGATTACGCTCAGTCAATGATGTTGGGCTCTCGCTCATCTTCGTCGAATTTGATTGGGGCACCGACATCTACCAGGCGCGCCAGTTCGTGCAGGAGCGACTAGCCGGAGCAGGCGAGGCCATCCCCGAAGCTATCAGGCCTTACATGACGCCAGTCGCCTCTTTGATGGGAAATATCCTGCTCATAGGTCTCGCCGATCCGACGGGTGAAGTCTCACCGCGCGATCTGCGCATGCTGGCTGACTGGACGGTGGGGCGTCGTCTACAATCCATTTCCGGCATCGCCGAAGTGCTCTCCATGGGTGGTGGTGTCAAACAAATCCAAGTGCAGCCGGATCCCGACCGAATGCTCGCTCACGGCGTGAATTTCGATCAGATCCGAAGGGCCGCGGCCAATGCGGTGAAGAACACTACGGGCGGCTTTTTAACCGAGTCCGCCCAAGAGATCATGGTGCGTAATCTCGCCATGACGACAGAGCTTGGTGCCATCGCCAACACCGTGGTGAGCTACGAAGACGATCGGCCTGTGCGACTGAGTGATGTCGCCCAACTGGTTTGGGATATCGAGCCGATGCGGGGCGATGCCGGACTCGGCTCGAAGGCCTTGGGCGGCGGCTATCCAGGTGTGATCCTCAGCGTGACCAAATCGCCCGGCTTCGACACCATCGGGCTGACCGACCGAGTGGAAGCTGCGCTGGCCGATCTGCAAGCGGCTCTACCTCAAGGGGTCGAGGTCGTCACGCTCTACCGACAGGCCGATTTTATCAATCTCTCAGTCGGTAACCTTGAGGAGGCTCTCTTGGATGGGGCGATCATGGTGGCTATCATTCTCTTTCTTTTCCTGTTCAATGTTCGGATAACTTTGATTACTTTGACCGCGATCCCGCTGTCACTTGCGGCCACGATTCTTGTCTTCGAACTGTTTGGACTGGGTGTTAATTCGATGACCCTCGGAGGTCTCGCTGTAGCCATCGGCATGGTAGTCGACGACGCCATCGTGGATGTAGAAAACGTCTATCGACGCTTGCGCGAAAACGCAGCGTTGACACTCCCTCGGCCGCGCTTGGAAGTTATCGCCCGCGCCTCGGCCGAGGTGCGTTCTTCGATCTTATACGCTACCGTGCTGATCATTTTGGTCTTCCTGCCACTCCTTGCGTTAAGCGGGGTCGAAGGGCGGCTCTTCGCTCCCATTGCGGTCGCGACGATTGTGAGCATGGCCGCTTCGTTCGTAGTCTCACTTAGCGTCATACCGGTGCTTTGCTCCCTCCTGCTTCATCCCGCCGCGGGCAAAGTGCATGCTGATGGCCGCATCGTCAGGTTCTTGAAGCGCGCCTATACGGCTACCTGGCTGCGCTTTTCCCTTTCACAGCCTCTGATGGTTTTGCTCATTACGGGCGTCTTACTGTTACTGGGCCTTGGGGCGGTGACTCGAATGGGGGGCAACTTCCTGCCTGCGTTTCGCGAACCGACTGCATTGATTGCTACGACGACAGCACCGGGAACTTCGCTTAAACAAACGACCGAGCTCTCCGAGACCGCCATTGAGCTCTTGCTGCAAATCCCCGAGGTAGCGACCGTCGGATACCGTGTCGGTCGAGCGGAGCGCGGCGACCATGTGGTACCTGTCTCCACTGTCGAATTCGAAGTTGAATTCAACGAAGACAGTGCACGCGGGCGCGACGAAATACTGGCTGAGATCCGCGAAGTCATGCGGACGATCCCTGGCACCTTCAGCGCCTTGAGCACACCCTTGGCCGACCGCATCGGTCATATGTTGAGTGGCGTCTCGGCTAAGGTAGCTGTCAAAATCTACGGCCCTGACCTCGCCGAACTACGCCGCCTTGGCAATGAAGTCACGGAGATCGCCCGGGCCATTCCCGGACTGGCAGAGGCGAGGGCGGAGCAGCAGGCGCTTATCCCACAATTACGCATCGAAGTCGATCGTGACCGAGCGCTCGCCTATGGCTTGACTCCCGGAGAGCTCAATACGCAACTCAAGACGCTTATGGGGGGCGAAGCCGTGGCCGAGGTCTACGAAGGACAGCACGTTTATGATGTGGTCGTCCGCCTGCCCGCGCAGTGGCGGGAGTCGCCCGATCGCCTAAAGAATCTCTACCTCGATACTCTGAGCGGGCAACGCGTCCCGCTCAGCTCCGTGGCGGAGATACGTCAAGCCAAGGGTCCTAATACTATACTTCGCGAAAATACGATGCGTCGATTCGTTGTTTCAGTTAACCCAACCGTCAGCGATCTCAATCTTGCCGTTGAGACCCTGCAGAGTGCCGTCGCACAACAACTTAAGCTCCCTCAGGGATATACCGTTACTTTTGAGGGTGAGTATCAAGCACAGCAAGAGGCGCGACGTATCATCCTGATCATGTGTGCCTTAATCCTGCTGTTGATTATCTTCCTACTCTACAGTTATTTCAAAACCTTCAGTTTCGTCCTCGTCGTCTTGACGATCATTCCGATCTCTTTGATTGGCGGTATTTTCTACACCAGTCTGACACTGAACAATATCAGCATCGCCACGCTCGTAGGATTGATTGCGGTCACCGGCATCGCCGCTCGGAATAACATCATGTTGCTCTCGCACTACCTCCATCTGATGCGTCACGAGTCTGAAGAATTCTCTCGGGAGATGGTCATTCGGGGCACCCTGGAGCGGCTCGTACCCATCCTGATGACAGCGATTTCGGCTGGCCTCGCCTTGGTGCCGCTACTACTCGCGGCCGATGAGCCGGGTAAAGAAATCCTCAATCCCGTCGCCATCGTTATCGTCGGTGGTCTGATCAGCTCCACCCTGCTGGGCCTTGCCGTGACGCCGGCCATCTTTTATGCTTTCTGCCAACGATCTGCCGAAAAATCGATCCGCCTACAATCGGCTGCTTCCGAGTAGAGACGACTTCAGCGCCCAATTTTAGATTCCGAACGCGTGGCTTGTAGCAGCTCAGGTCGCCATCACCTTCAACCAAGCAAATATAATATGAAAATAAACCGACACCTCGCCGCCCTCTCACTCACTATCGGCTGCCTTTTCACCCCGCTATCGACTCGCGCCGGTAGCCAACACGCCGATCACCAACACGCCGACCACCAACACGCTGTAACCGAGATCAAAGCCGGTCCGAACGGCGGCCGACTCATTCGTACTGTCGAGCCTCATGCTGAATTTTTTGTGAAGCCTGACCGTTACGCACAAATTACCTTTCTGGACGCGGACGGTCAGATTGCAGCGCCCTCCGGGCAAGTCGTTTCCCTCGTTGGCGGCGATCGTTCGAACCCGATCAAAGTTAGCTTTGCCGCGGTTGACGGCCTGCTCCGTTCAGCGAGCCCACTGCCAGATCAGCCGAACATACCGATCATCCTCTCGATTAAGTCCACATCGGACGCGAAGACAGTGCGTGAACGCTTTTACCTGAACCAAAGCATCTGCGGCGGTTGCGACTATGAGGAGTATGCCTGCACCTGCGGTCACTAGCTGCAGCGAGCCGCATTGGCTCAATTTGCGGACAGGTAAACTCAAGACTCTGCAGCCGACATCCACCGGAAACTCCTCTCAATTCGACTTGCGGGGCGGCTCTATGAAAGGCTATCTTGAATGGTTCATTTTGACCAGATGTCTACCCGTGCCACCAGTCGTGTTTATAATACCGCCGCTCTTGAAGTTTGGTTCGCCAATGTCGGGCTGGATTGGGAGCAGTTTTTTTCCCATGAGGCTCTGCAGCGTGGGCGCGAGATTTACCGCAAGGGCCAAATTTCTGGTGTCGAACTGGCGGATGACGAGGCCATAGTCCATTGCACGTTTGCTCGTAAGGACACTTGCTACGCAGTCATCGAATGGAGTAAAGAAGGCCCTAAGGTGCGTAACTCGACTGGCGATGCCGAGCTGGGCGATGCTGTCGCGGTGGGCGGGCTGTATGAAGTTGAGGAACTGATTGCCGACGAGATCGATCCATTGCCCTATGAGCCAAAAGCAAAGGCTAAAGCGGAGGCACCCGTCTCAGAAGCAGCGAAAGTGGGGCGCGAAATCGCCGCTGATAAGGCCGAGGCCGCGCCCGCCCCTCGCCGTTTGACTCCGAAGCTCGAAGGCCTTCGTTCCGGTCTGCGTCTGACTGCTTATTGGACGAATACGGATTTCTCGCGCGAGCCGGCTTTTCGCAGCGATGATGCGCCCATGCTTGCCGCGGAGCGCGAGGCCCTTGTCCGCTTGACAGGGCGCGCTCGGGATGCGGGCTTTCACTTTCGGCGCGAGTCCAATGACTACATCCTTCGCGATCCCGATCGGATCGCTCCTTTTTTTACCCACACGCGAAAACGCTGGGAGGACAGCTTCCATTGCATCGACCTCGACTTGGAGGCCCAACGCATGGCCGAGGGCGTCCGCGAGGTGAAGGTCATCGGCCGTGTGGAATCGGCGGGTGCCTCCAGGATGCGGGTTGATTGGAGGCTCAAACTGGGTCGCCAGTGGCTCGACCCCGAAGACGCCGAACGACTCTCCAAAGCAGGGCGGGGCACGCATGTCGTGCGGGGGCTCGGCTTGGTCCGAATCAGTGAAGATCAATCGGCAGCACTTTCCGAGTGGCGAGTGGCGGCAGCGGGCCACTCCGAGAAGGCGCAAACCTGGCCCCGCTATATGGTCTTCTCCTTGTTCGGGGAGCGGGGCGCCGAACTCGACCTTGAGGAGGAACTCGCGGCCTGGCGTACCCAATTGGTGGATACGAATTACGCAGGCGCGGAGTCGTTACCCCCATTTCTTCGACACTATCAAAGGCAAGGGGTGCATTGGATGGCGAAACTCCGCGAGATGGGCTGCCACGGATTACTTGCAGACGAAATGGGATTGGGCAAAACGCTGCAGGTGCTGACTCTACTGCAATATTTCCCCTACCAGGATCAGAGTTATCTGATCGTCTGCCCAGCCAGTGTGGTGCCGGTCTGGCAGAGTGAGGCGCGGCATTGGTACCCTGACATGCCGACCAAAGTACTCCGCAGTGGGGAGGACTTCTCTTGTGATACGCTGGCCACGCCGACGCTCTGGATCGCCAGCTACACACAATTACGGCGGCATAAGCATCTGCTTGATACGGTCCGGTTCGGCTACGCGGTGCTCGACGAAGCGCAGCAAATCAAAAATCCAGAGGCCAAAGTCACCCAAGCCTGCTGTGCGATCCAGGCTGAGTGTCGGCTGGCGCTGACGGGCACGCCGATTGAAAATCGCCTCCTCGACCTTTGGACGCTCTTCCGCTTTCTCATGCCGGGGCTACTCGGCTCGCGCCGCCGGTTTGAGGAGGCGGTGGAGAATCCCAACGCCGAATTCCGGGCTGCCTTTGAAGAGCGCCTGCGTCAACAGATCATGCCCTTCATCCAGCGTCGGCAGAAAGATAAGGTGGGCACCGATTTGCCACCCAAGGTCGAGATGGATCTGGTCTGTCCCATCACGGAGCTGCAAAGGCAGACCTATGAGAATCTGCTCAATCGCGGGCGCGAGGAATTGGGCGATGACCTGCAGTCGGCCATGCACACGCAGTCGATGCATTTCTTCGCGCTGCTCACTCGCTTGCGTCAAGCTTGCTGCGACCCGGGCTTAGTGCCCGAGGTGCAGGCCGACATTCTGCAAAGTGGCAAAATTCAAATGCTGCTCACGCGTCTGGAGGAAGCGCTCGGGGGCGACGGCGCGCGCAAGGTCGTCATCTTCAGTCAATTCGTTGGCCTGCTCAAGCGGCTGAAGCCATTGCTAAAAAAGACCTTCCCCAAAGTCGCCTTGCTCGAATTAAGCGGCGAGACGAAAGACCGTGCCAAGCCGGTCGACACCTTCCAAGAGGTGAAAGGCCCCGCCATCATCCTAGTCAGCCTGCGCGCGGGCGGCACGGGCATCACGCTGCACGCGGCCGATTACGTTTTCCTTCTCGACCCTTGGTGGAACCCTGCTGTGGAGAGTCAAGCCGTCGACCGCGTCCACCGCATCGGGCAAGACCGTCGCGTCTTCGTGTATCGTATGATCACCGAGGGCACGATCGAAGCGCGCATCCAACATTTAAAGAAAGAGAAGCGCGAGCTCTTCGAAAATACCCTCGGCCACCTCGGCAGCGCAAAAGACCTGGCCGAGCATTTCGGCGATCTGGAGGAGCTGGCCAAGCTGCTTCCTCCGGAGTCGTGAATTCCGTAGTGGGCTGCTTGAGCAAGCATTCATCCGTTGGTTGAATCTGGTGAAGCATGAACCCTTGCTGAAGCTGCGGGCTACTTTTCGCCCTTATCCACAAAAAAACGGCCGTCCTTTGCAGGGCGGCCGTTTGGAAAGTCTCAAAAGCGGATTCGCTTACGCGACGTTGGCGCCAACGACGGCGGCCATTTGCATCATGTTGATGGTTTGGCCTTCTTGGATGTTGCGCAGATCGGTCACTTTACCAGACTTGCTAGTCGAAAAGGTGTTGCGGAAGATCGGGAGCAATTTGGCGTCGGCGACGATGTATTTGCCGGCGTTTTCAGCTTTGCCGTTTTCAGTTTTGGTTTGGAGGCCTGCTCCTTTGATGTAGTCCCAAAGCTTTTTGGTGATTTCAGTGCGCGGAAGCTCGCTGGCTCCGAGGAAGGAGGCAAGTTCTGCTTTGAGTTTTACGGGTTTGTTCAGTCCTTTGGGTTCGTCTGCCATGATGTTGTCTTTCTTTTGTGGTTAGTGTCTAGGCGAATGCCTATGTGTCTTATTTGTATAAGTTGTATCGGGTTTAAATCTAATATTAGCGGTATAAATCGAGTGTTAGTCGAGTTGGGCGAGATGTCGGAGTGCGGCCACGTAGCCGCCGAAACCCAGGCCTGAGATCACGCCGATGCAGGCTGGAGCGGTTATCGAGTGCTTGCGGATTTCTTCACGGCGGTAGATGTTGCTGATGTGGACTTCGATGACGGGCAGATCGCTGCCCGAGATGGCGTCGCGCAGGGCGAGGCTTGTGTGGGTGAGTGCGCCGGGGTTGATGATCAGGCCGAAGACCTCGGCATCGGCGTATTCACCAATCTCGTCGATAATAAAGCCCTCGTGGTTGCTCTGGTAGAATTGCACCTCGACGCCGAGCGATTCGGCTTCCTCGGTCAGGAGGTTTTCCAGATCGGTCAATGTTTCGTCCCCATAAATCTCCGGCTCGCGTAAGCCGAGTCGATCTAAATTGGGGCCATTGATGATGACGATGCGTTTCATATTTTCGTTAATCAGTTGGACTGAATCGGATTTTCGGCCTCCTGGCAACGCTCGTTTCGCTCGATTAAAAGGGCGGTTCTTCGTCGAGAATCTCGTCCGCAGGGTCGAAGGGCGGTGGTTCGTCGGACGCGCTGCCGCCGCCGGCGCCGGCGCTTTCCACCTTCCATGCGTTCAGATTGACAAAGTAACGGCCCTGATATTCACGCCCGCGCAGGTCGAAGGATACTTTGACCTTTTCGCCGGTCTTCAGTTTGTTGACCATCTCGACTTTTTCTTTGACGCACTGCAGGCAAATATCCTGAGGGTATTTGTCGGCTTCCGTGGTCACCACGAATTCGCGCACATTAAAGCCGCTGCCAAAGGTTTTTTCTTCGAAGATCTCTTTTACGGTTCCGGATAGTTCGTACATGCCAGCAGTGAACGGCTCCGCCGCAGGGGAAGCAAAACATTTTTGCCTCAAGTTGAAAATCGTGCCGGGCGTGAGTGATGATCGGAGGCAGGGCGTTCCGCCCTGCGCGCGTGTTAAAGCCCGGGGCAAGTTGCCCCGACTCCCAACGCAACCAGCCCCGCTACCTATCCTGGAAACTTGTCCCGGAAGACCACGTCTTCGTAGGGCAACTGTCCGCCGCGGACGTTGGCGGCCTTCATCGGCTTGCCGATGGTCAGCATCATGCCGATGATATGATTCTCCGGTAGGCCGATAATCTCAGCGACTTTGACTGGATCGAAACCAATCATGGGGCAGGAATCATAGCCCATGGACTTGGCCGCCAACATGAGGGTCTGAGCGGCGATGCCGATTGAGCGCATGGCTTCGTCGCGCTGAAGTTGCGGGTTGTTCTCGTAAAAGGGGGCGACCATCGGCACCAGCATGTCCTGCACGGGCTGCGGGGCGTTGACCCAATAGCGGCCGGCGTCCTCGTGGGCGTTCAGGTCGGCGCAGAGCAGGACCGTGATGGAGGCTTCGCTGACCTGCGCCTGGTTCCAGGCGACCGCGCGCAAGGCATCTTTCTGCGCTGGGTCGGTCACGACGACGAAACGCCAGTTCTGCATATTGAACGAGGTTGGGGAGAGCAGTGCGAGCTCCAGAAGGGCGTTGATTTCGGCCTCGCTCATCGTGTGATGCGGGTCGTAATGTTTAACAGAGCGGCGCTCCCTGATTGCGGTGAGTGTATCCATGGTCACGAACTTGACGGTTTTTTTTCGGTAATCAAGCGAGCAGAAGGGTAAAATGGGGTATGATTTTGTAATGATTATCTCGGTCTGACGCTTAGTCCTTATGTTTACTGCTCCCACACTCCTCTGGTTCCGTAAAGACCTCCGCTTGGCCGACAACTCGGCGCTGGCGGCGGCCATTGAGGCGGGTGCGCCGATTATCCCGGTCTTTATCTGGTCGCCGGGCGAGGCGGGCGACTGGTCGCCGGGCGCGGCTTCGAAGTGGTTCCTGCATCAGGCTCTGGCGAGCCTGAGTGAGGAGTGGGCCGTGAGGAGTGGGCAGTTGGTGCTGCGGATGGGGAATTCGCTGGAGGAATTGCGGGACATTATTGAGAAAACTGGGGCGAAGCGGGTCTATTGGAACCGGCGTTACGAATCGCCGCTGCGGGAGCTGGATGCGGAAATCAAGCGTGCGCTGCGAGAGGATGGGATTGAGGTACAGAGTTTCAATAGCTCTCTGCTCAACGAGCCCCACACGGCGAGTACGGGTGGAGGCAAACCTTACAAAGTGTATACTCCTTACTGGAAGAAGGTCAAAGACCGGGCTATCGAGCCCCCAGCCGAGCCGGATTGGGAGGCTTTGCAGTTCCCCGACTCCTATCCGCAGACCGTGGCCTTAGATGCCTTGAACTTGTTGCCGGAGAATCTATGGTATCGAAAGTTGGACCGCCATTGGGACGTGAGCGAGGCGGCGGCGCAGAAGCGCTTGCAGGACTTTCTGGATCAAGCGGTGGAGGATTATAATGAAGCGCGCGACATCCCCGGCGAGGACGGCACGTCGAGCCTTTCACCTTATTTGCATTGGGGACAGATCGGGCCGCGACAGGTCATGCATGCGCTCAAGGCCAGGCATGACCTCTGCGCGACGGGGCCGCAGGTCTACGCGAAGGAAATCTATTGGCGGGAGTTTGCCTACAACGTGCTCTACCACTTCCCGCACACGCCGGACGCGCCCTTGCATGAGAAGTATAGCGACTTTCCCTGGCAGCCCGATGCTAAACTGCTGGAGCGCTGGCAGCGCGGGCAGACCGGCTACCCGATTGTCGATGCGGGCATGCGGCAGCTTTACGCAACGGGCTGGATGCATAACCGGGTGCGGATGGTCGTCTCTTCGCTCCTGGTGAAGCATCTCCTGCAGGACTGGCGCGAGGGTGCCCGTTGGTTCTGGGGTACGCTGGTCGATGCCGACCTTGCGAGCAACACCCTCGGCTGGCAGTGGAGTGCGGGTTGTGGGGCGGATGCGGCGCCGTATTTCCGTATCTTCAATCCGATAACTCAGGGCCAGAAGTTCGATCCCGATGGCGACTATGTGCGCCAATGGGTGCCGGAGATCGCCAAGCTGCCGAACAAGTTCATCCACGAGCCTTGGGAAGCGCCTGCCGGAATTTTGCAATACGCAGGTGTCGAACTGGGCAAGGATTACCCTGCGCCCGTGATCGAGCATAAGGCAGGCCGCGCGCGCGCGCTGGCGGCTTTGGCTAAAGTGAAGGGGTGAACGCTCTGGCTTTGATATATGAAAGAATACTCACGCAAAGGCGCAGAGACGCGAAGAAATGAACTGTTCGCCGTAAGCGACTATCGGGAGCGGGTTTCAGAATAATCATCATGGGAGGAAAAAACAGAAAAATGAAATCCACTCGTCACCTCCACATCGTCTTTGGCGACCAGCTCGACCACCAGTCGGCGGTCTTCGATGGCTTCGACCTCAAAGAAGACGCCGTCTGGATGGCGGAGGTCGATTACGAGGCCAAGCATGTGTGGTCGCACAAGCAGCGGATCGCGCTCTTTCTTTCGGCCATGCGGCATTTTCGCGACGAGCTGCGTGAAAAAGCTATTCAGGTCATCTACACCGAGCTGGGCGACAGCCAGCAGACGGACAAATTTTCTACGCGGCTCCAACTCGACCTGCGAGCGCTCAGCCCCGCGCGCGTGATCGTGGTGCGCCCCGGTGAGTGGCGGGTCTTGCAAGGCCTGAAAAAAATCTGCCGCGAAGAAGGCATCGAACTGGAGCTGCGGGAGGACACGCACTTCTACACGACGCCGCAGGATTTTGTAGAGCATGCCAAAGGGCGTAAAGCGGTGCGGATGGAGTATTTCTACCGCGAGCAGCGCAAGCGTTTCAATGTGTTGATGGACGACGGCAAGCCGGCGGGTGGCGATTGGAACTTTGACAAGGATAACCGCGGCAACTTCGGCAAGGAGGGCCCCGAGGCCCCTAACACCGGCCCCAGCCACCGCCAAGATGCGATCACTCAGGCAGTGCTTGAGTTAGTCGAAGCGCGATTTGCGAACCATCCCGGCTCCTTGCAGTCTTTTGCCTGGGCGGTCACCCGTGAGGAAGCCAAGCGGGATCTGGAGAAATTCATTCGGGAACGCCTGCCTACCTTCGGCCACTATCAGGACGCCATGTGGACGGATGAGCCTTGGCTCTACCATTCGCTCCTCAGCACTTCGCTCAATTTGAAATTGCTCCATCCCCGCGAGGTCGTCGATGCCGCTGAGCAGGCCTACCGGGAGGGGCACGCACCCATTGCGGCGGTCGAAGGCTTCATTCGCCAGATCCTCGGTTGGCGGGAGTATGTGCGTGGCATCTACTGGGCCCATATGCCGGAATACCTCGACCGTAATGCGATGGGTGCGAAGGAGCCACTGCCTGATTTTTATTGGACCGGCGAGACCGATCTGGCGTGCCTCAAGCAAGCCATAGGGCAGACGCTGGAGCACGGCTACGCGCACCATATTCAGCGCCTCATGGTGACCGGGCTCTACGCGCTGCTGCTCGGCGTCGATCCGAAGAAGCTGCACGAATGGTATCTAGCGATCTACGTCGATGCAGTCGAATGGGTCGAGCTGCCCAACACGCTCGGCATGTCGCAATATGGCGACGGTGGCTTGATGGCTTCGAAGCCTTACATCGCGACGGGGAGCTACATCCATAAGATGAGCAACTACTGCAAACACTGTCCGAAGAATCCCAAGGAGAAGACAGGTGATCAGGCCTGCCCGTTTACCACACTCTATTGGGACTACCTCATCCGTCACGAGGACACGCTACGGGGAAATCACCGCATGTCGCTTCAGGTCCGTAATCTGGATCGGCTCGGAGAGGGCGAGCGCGCAGCCATCGTCAAAGCAGCCAATGCGATTCGCAAAATGCCTGCGGTGTGTTATCATAGTGTTTAATAACGGACGACATCAGATGATTTTACCTTATTTTTGCTAAGTTTCGCTCCTAATTTTGAAAATATGAGTTCAGCCCAAACAGTTCTTGTCACCGGTGCCACCGGCCTGGTTGGCTCCGCGCTTTCCGCGGCGCTCCGCGAGCGTGGCCATGAGGTCCGCACACTCTCACGCTCCCGTGGAGATTTTAGTTGGGATGTGGAGGCAGGCTCGCTTGATGCGGACGCGCTTGAAGGGGTCGATGCCGTCGTCCATCTGGCCGGAGAACCCATCGCGCAACGCTGGTCGGCTGAAGCCAAGCGCCGCATCCTCAGCAGTCGGGTGGATGGCACCGCATTGCTGGCCGGTGCGATTGCCGGATGCGCGACCCCACCCGCCCTGATCTGCGCGTCGGGTGTCAATTTTTACGGCTATGCCCCAGGGCGTGAAGTCGACGAAAGCAGTGCGTCCGGTGATGGCTTCCTATCTGAAGTGTGCCGCGCATGGGAGGCGGCCGCGAAGCCAGCAGTCGAGGCCGGCGCGCGGACAGTATTCTTGCGCACCGGCATCGTGCTCTCGGCCAAAGGTGGGGCACTGGTTAAAATGCTGCCGCCCTTCAAGCTTGGCATCGGCGGGCGCATCGGTGACGGCCGTCAACTCATGAGTTGGATTAGCCTGCCCGATCTCGTCCAAGCCTATGTCTTCGCGTTGGAAAACGATGCCGTGCGGGGCCCGTTCAACGCGGTCGCTCCCGCGCCGGTCACCAATCAGGTCTTTACCAAAACTCTCGGCGCTGTGCTGGGGCGTCCGACGATCTTTCCTTTGCCCCGCTCTGTCGTGAAAACCCTCTTTGGTGAGATGGGCAAAGAGACGGTGCTTGCTGATCTCGGGGTCCGGCCCAAGCGGCTCCAAGAGCTTGGCTTCAAGTGGGCGCAACCCGAACTCGAAGCGGCTTTGCGGGCTCATTAATAGCTGCATCCAAATCCTCCGCGAACTGTCGGACGATGCCGGACCAGCCGAGGGTTTCGGCAGTGCTGCGGGCGGCGCTCTGGAGCTTCGGCCAGTGGGCTCTTTGCTCCAAGGCACGGTCGGCGGCTTGTAAGAAAGCGGCGCTTTCGTCGAAGGGGGCGAGGTAGCCGTTGACGCCATCTTCGATGTAGCGTCCGGGGGCGGCGTAGTCGTAGGCGAGGGTGACGAGGCCGGAGGCCATCGCTTCGGTCACGACGTTACCGAAGGTTTCTGTGACGCTGGGGAAGACAAAGAGGTCGGCCGAGGCGTAGTGGCGGGCGAGGGCTTCGCCCTGCTGCATGCCGGCGAAGATGTAGTCGGGATGCTGCTTCTCCAGCTTGGTCCGTTCGGGGCCATCGCCGACGAAGACGCAGGCCACGCTAGGGTGGCGCGCCTTGATCCGCTCAAAGGTTTTGGCGGCGAGGGGGATATTCTTCTCGACGGCGAGTCGGCTGACGAAGAGAGCGACAATGCCCTCGTCGTCCACGCCCCAGCGCTGGCGCAGCGAGGCGTCGCGTTTACGAGGGTTGAAAAGAACCGTGTCGACTCCGCGGCCGAGCAGGCGGGTGCCCTGAATCCCCATGACTTCGAGGCGGGTGATCACATCCTGTGAGGGCGCGAAGGTGCGGCGTGTTTTATTGTGTGTTTTCCGAAGGAAGCCCTCCACTACCTTCGCGAGGATAGGCAGATTGTAGTGCTTCATGTATTCATGGAAGTTGGTATGAAAGCCCGAGACGATTGGGATGCTCAGGGCGACAGCGGCCTTGATTGAGGACTGTCCGAGCGGTCCCTCGGTGGCGACGTAGATTATATCGGGTCGCGCCTCGCTCCAAAGCGTGCGCAGTTTATGGCTGCAGGGCAGGCCGAAGCGCAGGCCGTCGTAGCCGGGGAGCGGGAGACCCGGCACGATGTGCTCGTCCGCATATTGTGCGTGCGGCGCCTCGGAGCTCTGGCGCGGGCGGACGATGCTCACACTGTGGCCCTGCCGACGCAACTCATTGCCGATACGGTGCAGCGTCATAGCCACGCCGTTGATTTCGGGCGGGTAGGTTTCAGTGACGATACAGAGTTTCATTGTGAATCTAGCCGAAGTTATGAGACTTTGGACCTTGAGGCTTCGAGAGGCAATCGGCTAAATTTTCAAAATTTTAGGCGACGAACCTCCGGGGATTGGATTGCCAAGTCTTGACAGTAAAGCATCCTAGACAAGTCGCGATCCAGCGCGTAACCAAAATGACACAAACCCTGCACATTATTACGGGACCGACAGCAGTCGGTAAAACTGAATACGCACTGAGCTATGCCGAGTCGCATGGTGCGGAGATCGTCTCGTGCGATGCCTCACTCGTTTATCGCGGTATGAATATCGGGACGGCCAAACCCTCGCCCGATGAACTGTCGCGAGTGCCACACCATTTGATCGACGTGCAATCTCCGAGTGAGCCTTATGACATTGTAACTTACATACGCGATGCCGAGGCGGCGGTGGTCGACATCTTTGCGCGGGGTAAGTCCGTGCTTGTGACTGGGGGCAGCGGGTTCTACCTGAAGAGCTTTCTCGCGCCGGTCATCGACCTGGTTAAAGTCAGTGACGCCGTGCGCCAGGAGGTGGCCACGCTCTACGATGCCGGAGGCTTACCGACATTACTGATGGAGCTGCGACGCCGCAGCCCTGAGGGCTTGGGTCATCTCGATGTGCAGAATCCACGCCGCGTGCTGCGTGCCCTCGAGCGCTGCATCGCCTCGGGCAAGGCCTTACCAGAGCTGCAGGCTGAATTTGCGGCCCGCCCGGAGCCCTATGGCGATTACACGAAGCACTTGATTGTATTGGACCGGGACCCAGAGAACTTGAAACAGCGCGTCGCCCATCGTGCGGAGCTCATGCTGGCAGCGGGGTTGATCGAAGAGGTCGAAGGCTTGCTGCAAGAAGGCATCCGGGATAATCCCAGCGCGGCCTCGGCTATCGGCTACCGCGAAACGATTGCCTATCTCGACGGCGAGCTGAAGCGTGCGGAGCTGTTACCCGCGATTGTACAGAATACTCTGCACTTGGTGAAGAAACAGCGCACCTGGTTTCGCACTCAAATCCGCCGGCCGGATGAGCGGGTTGTGATGTAGTCTGTTGCGATCTTAATCCTAATGTGTAGAGCATTAGGGGTAGGATGACGCTATGGTTGGGCACCTTCCCGATAACCCTTCGGTGCGAGTCCGCATTGCTTTTTGAACCAGGCGGAGAAGTGGTGGGCTTCAGGGTAGCCGCAGCGGGTGCCGACTTCCATGATCGGTAATTTCGTTGTGCGCAGGAGCTGTTGCGCGGCTGCGAGTCGCGCCTTGGCCAGCATTTGGTAGGGGCTGGTCTTGAATTGTTCGTGGATGGCCAGCTCGAGGGAGCGACGGGAGACGCCAACGCGGCGGGCGAGCGACTC
>DLQD01000064.1:5582-12178 GCA_002480015.1 Opitutia bacterium UBA7441 | reverse complement strand
GCCCGTTTCACGACCAGCTATACTCGCATCGGTGGCGTGGCGCGCGACATTCCAGAGGGTTGGCTCGGACGAGTCCTTGAGTTCTGCAAGGGTGTGCTGCCGGTGCTGGATCAAGTTGATAAGTTGCTCACTCGCAATCGTATCTTTATGGATCGAACTGTCGGTATCGGCGCGATTTCCAAGGAAGATGCGATCGCGTATGGTTTGACTGGCCCCAACTTGCGCGCTTGCGGTGTCGACCTCGACTTGCGCAAGGATAAGCCCTACCTGGGCTATGAGAAATATGACTTCGAGGTGCCCATCGGCACCAATGGTGATTGCTACGACCGCTATCTTATGCGCGCGTTTGAAATCCGCCAGAGTGTGGAGATCATCCGCCAGTGCATCGATCAATTCCCCGAAGGCAGTTACTATGCCGAGGATGCAAAGAAGATTTTCGCCCCACAAAAAGCCAAGGTGCTGACTAGCATGGAAGAGCTCATTCAGAACTTCATGATTGTGACAGAGGGGCCGCAAATCCCTGCCGGTGAAGTTTATTTCGAAGCGGAAAACCCGAAAGGTGCCCTTGGCTTCTTTATTGTCTCGAAGGGTGGGGGCGTGCCCTACCGCCTCAAGATCCGCGGCCCGTCTTTCTGCAACTTGAGTATTCTCGATAAACTGATCCCTGGTCACTACCTGACCGATATTACCGTGATCCTGGGCTCTCTCGACTTCGTGATGGGGGAGTGTGATCGATAGGGAAATGCTGAAAAATTGAAACTCTGAAATGCTGAAATTGAGAAAAGCTGAAATTGAGAAACTCTGGACCCGATGAATTTAAAACCTGAAACAATCGAAAAAATCGACAAGCTCGTGCCTCGCTACCCGACCATGCGTAGCGCGGCTCTGCCACTCTGTCACTTGGTTCAGGAAGATCAGGGCTACCTTTCAAACGAGGCTATGGAGTGGATTGCCCAGCGTCTCGATCTCCAGCCGATCAATATCATCGAGATCGTTTCTTTTTATCCGATGCTCCGCACGGAACCGACGGGCCAATACCACGTCCGCGTCTGCCGCACATTGCCGTGCGCACTGGCAGGTGCCTACCAGACCTGCCATCGGTTCGAAGAAGAGTTTGGCTGCAAAGTCGGCCACACGAGTGCAGATGGCAAAGTTACCCTTGAATTTGTGGAGTGCCATGCGGATTGCGGCAAAGGCCCGGTCGTTATGGTGGGCGAAGACGAATACACCGATATTGATCCGGAAAAGGCTTCCGAACTGGCATCTAAAATGAAGAGCGGCGAGCTCTCGAATGGCCTCCCCGCATAACGACCTTTTAAGAATTCTGACATGGAGCACAAAGAAACCAGATTGATTTTCAAGCACATCGATGAGCCGGGCTACACGAATGACATCGATTGCTATATGCAACACGGTGGCTACGAGCAGCTGAAGAAGGCCGTCACCATGAAGCCGGAAGATATTTGCGCCGAAGTGTTGACCTCTGGTGTGCGCGGCCGCGGGGGCGCCGGCTTCCCCGCCGGAATGAAGTGGAAGTTCCTCGACCGCAAATCCGGTAAGCCCATCTATTTGATCTGTAACGCTGACGAGTCCGAACCTGGCACTTTCAAGGACCGTCAAATCATCCACCAGGACCCGCACCAATTGATTGAGGGTATGATGTGCGCCGCGTTCGCTATTCAAGCGAAGCTCGCTTTCATTTATATTCGTGGTGAATTCTTCCAAGGCTATCGTATCCTCGAAAAAGCGATCGAAGAAGCACGCTCGAAGAATTTTCTTGGCGACAACATTCTCGGCTCCGGTTACTCTTGCGATATCATTGTTCACCGTGGTGCCGGTGCCTACATTTGTGGTGAAGAGACGGGACTCATCGAATCGCTGGAAGGTTTCCGCGCCAATCCTCGCATCAAACCCCCTTACTTTCCCGCTGCGCTGGGTGCTTACCAGTGCCCAACCATCGTCAATAACGTTGAAACCCTTTGTGATGTGAAACACATCGTGGAGATGGGCGGCGAAGCATTTGCGAAGATCGGCACGCCTGGCAATACCGGCACTCGTATCTGGTGCGTTTCTGGTCACGTGCAAAAGCCGGGTTATTATGAATTCGCCTGCGCGGATATTACGCTCGGTCAATTAATTTACGATGTCTGCGGGGGCCTTAAGCCAGGCCGCAAGCTCAAAGCCGTCATCCCCGGCGGGTCCTCTGCCAAAATCCTTCGCGCCGACGAACGTTTTAAGGGTAAGCTGAAAGATGGCAGCGAATTTGATTGGGGCATCGAAGATATTCCGATGGATTTTGACAGTCTCGCCGCCGTCGGTTCGATGTCGGGTTCGGGGGGCGTGATCGTGATGGACGATACGACCGATATGGTCGAAGCGCTCGCCAATATCAATTATTTCTACGCCCACGAAAGCTGTGGCCAGTGCACCCCTTGTCGTGAAGGTGTGCCTTGGATGCGTAAAGTCACCCAGCGTATGGTCGATGGCGAGGCCCGTGAGGAGGATGCGGATCTGCTCAAGTCCATCGCCGATCAGATAGCTGGCCGCACGATCTGCGCGTTCGGCGAGGCAGCCTCCTGGCCGGTGCAGAGTTTTATCGCCAAGTTTAAGGACGAGTTCGTCGAGAAAGCGAAAGAGCAAGCTGCCCGCCGTAAAGAGGGTAAGGCCACTGCCACGGAAACCACTTTGATCTAGACAATGAAAATCGAAAGCATCGTCGAAAATATCACCATCAACATTGATGGTCAGGACGTAGATGTCCCGAAGGGAATTAACATCATCGAAGCCGTGAAGATGGCCGGCAAGGGCAAGGAAGTGCCGCACTACTGCTACCATCCGAAGCTTTCCATCGCGGGTAATTGCCGTATGTGTATGGTCGAAATGGGTATGCCTATGCGCGACCGCACCACCGGTGAGGCGATCCTCGAAGAAGACGGCTCGCCAAAAATCGGCTGGATGCCCAAGCCGACGATTGGTTGCGCCACGAATGCCTCGCCCGGCATGCACATCCGCACCCATTCAGACATGGTGAAAGAGTCGCGCAACGGTGTGACGGAGTTTCTCTTGATCAACCACCCGCTCGACTGCCCGATCTGCGACCAGGCAGGGGAGTGCCGCTTGCAGGAGTTTTCTGCCGAGCATGGCCGTGGCTACAGCCGCTTTATCGAGGACAAGAACGTCAAGCCCAAGCGCACACGGCTGGGGCCACGCGTCACGCTCGACGATGAGCGCTGCATCCTTTGCTCACGCTGTGTTCGTTTCAGCAAAGAAATCGCCAACGATGACGTGCTCGGCTTCGTAGACCGCGGCACCTATTCCACACTTACCTGCTACCCGGGTAAAGAGCTTGCGCATAACTACTCGCTCAACACGGTTGATATTTGTCCAGTCGGCGCGCTGACGAGTACGGACTTCCGCTTTAAAATGCGCGTTTGGTTCCTCAAGCGTACCCACAGTATTTGCACCGAGAGTAGCATCGGCGCGAACACCGAAATTTGGAGCCGCGAGGGTAAGATTTACCGCATCACTCCACGTCGTAATGACGAAGTTAATGACACCTGGATGACTGATTCCGGCCGTGATCTATTCAAACCGATCGAGTCTGAAGATCGTCTCACGCACTACACCATTGAGGGCGTGCACACGACTTGTGACGAGGCCGCCGCCTCTGTGGTTAAACTTATTCAAGCCGGCGATGTCGCTCTGGTCGGTTCCGCCCACAGTTCTGTCGAAGAGCAATTTTTCTACAAGCAGATCGCTGATCGCAGCGGCGCCAAGGTCTCACTCGTGAGCCACCAGGGGGAGGGCGATGGGCTCCTTCTCTCTGAAGACCGCAGCCCGAACCTCCGCGGCGCGCTGGTGACCGGTTTGATCACGGACCTGCCTGAAGCAAGTCTCGAAACCTTGGCCTGCGAGATCAACTCAGGGGCGGTCAAAACCATCTTCGCCGTGAACGAGGACCTGACTGAACTCGGCATCAGTAAAGAAGCTCTCGCCAAGGTTAATGTCATCTACGTCGGCACGCACGCCAATGCCACGAGCGAAGTCGCCTCCGTGGTCTTGCCCTCGCTTTCAGTTTTTGAGAAAGACGGCACGTTTATTAACCAAAGCTTTCGCTTGCAACGCTTCAAAGCTGCTGTGCCGGGTCCCCGCGGCATCGAGCCTGACTATACCGTGCTCGAAAAAATCGCTGCACCGCTCTCGCAGGAGAAGCCTGCCTCATTAACGATCGACTTGGTCTGGGAGCGTATGGCACCGAAGATCTCACAGTTCGATGATTCGTTTCGCTGGCGTAGTCTGCCTGACGATGGAGTCGCGCTCAACGCTTCGGCCTTTCTCGATCTCGATTTCGTCGAAACAAAAAATCTTAAATATGATCCTGCTGCGTTTAAGGAAGCGCATGCTGCACCCGTCGAGGCTTAAGCTATTTAATTTGTACCGGATATGGAAATCCTAGAAGCATCTCTGCCTTACCTCATGCCAGTCGTCTACGCGGTTGCCATGATCTCCGTTTTCATGGGGCTTTGCAGCTACTCTGTCCTGGCGGAGCGTAAGGTCTCCAGTTGGATCCAAGGCCGGGTCGGCCCGAACCGCACACGGGTGCCGCTCATCGGACATATACCGATTTTGGGCAACCTCATGACAGGGCTTGGTCTTTTTCAGCCGGTCGCCGACGGTCTAAAGTTCCTTTTCAAGGAGGAAATCGTCCCTGGCCACGTTAACAAGGCCTACTACTATCTAGCCCCTATCGTCGCTTTGGCGCCCGCACTCACCACGATGGTCGTCCTGCCTTTCGGTCGCTATGTGGACGCAGATGGCATCACACAGCCGCTCGTATTAGCCAATGTTGATGTCGGCATGCTCATCATCCTCGGGATCTCTTCGCTGGGCGTTTACGGCATCGTGCTCGCCGGGTGGGCCTCGAATAGTAAATATCCGTTCCTCGGCGGCGTCCGTGCTTCGGCTCAAATGATCTCTTATGAACTCGCCATGGGGCTGGCCATTTTGCCTGTCTTCCTCTGGTCGGCTGCACCTGGTTCGGAATATGGTATGAATCTCTTCGGTGTCGTCCAATCCCAGCAGAGTGCCTGGCTCATCATTTGGCAGCCACTTTCCGCGCTCATTTTTCTGGTCGCACTCTTCGCCGAGACCAATCGCTTGCCCTTTGATATGGCCGAGTCCGAGACCGACCTTGTCGGCGGTTTCCACACGGAATACGGCTGTTTTAAATTCGGCCTCTTCTTCGTCGCAGAATACGCCCACGTGATTATGGGCTCCAGCATCTTCGTGCTCCTCTTCCTCGGCGGTTGGAATTTTCTCCCCTGGCTCGCTGATCCGTGGGGTGCCGGCCTGTTCGGTACTTTGCTCTCCGTTGGCTGGTTCATGGCTAAGGTTTTTTTTATGATCTTCTTCTTCATCTGGATGCGTTGGACTCTCCCGCGCTTCCGCTATGACCAAGTTATGTCGCTTGGATGGAAGATCCTCCTCCCGCTCGCGGTCGGTAATTTGGTTTTTAACACCATACTGATCGCCCTATACGACACCTTCACCCGCTAAACAAAATGGCTAAGACTAAAGTTCTCGAACGTAAGCCGCTGTCCTTCGCGGAAAAAACCTTTCTTCCTCAGATAGTCTCCGGCTTGAAGACCACTTTCGGCACGATGTTGTCGAAGGGCGTCACTTTGCAGTATCCGGAAGAGCGTCCAGTCATCCCGGACAACTACCGCGGTGTGCCTACGCTTGTCCGTGATCCCAACGGACGCGAAAAGTGTGTTTCCTGCCAACTCTGTGAGTTCGTCTGCCCGCCCAAAGCGATCCGCATTATTCCCGGCGAAATCGATGCCGATGCCGAGCCGGATCGCGCGCACGTTGAAAAGGCTCCGAAGGAATTCGACATCAATATGCTTCGCTGCATTTATTGCGGACTTTGTCAGGAGGTCTGCCCCGAAGAGGCTATTTTCCTGCAAGACATATTCTCTCTTTCCGGTTACTCCCGCGAGGAGATGATCAACGATAAAGAGAAGCTCTATGAGCTCGGAGGCACGCTTCCGGACAAGCACTTCAAGTGGGATAAAAAGAAAGCCGCTGAGCAAGCGGGCAATGCGCACCACTAATTCTCGAACCATGATCGACCTACTTTTTTACATCTTTGCAGCGATCACGCTGATTTCGGCCTTACTCATGGTGGTGAGCCCGAACGCTGTGAACGCTGCCATGTGCATGATTGTCGCCTTCGTCAGCACTGCCGCCCTGTTCGTCCTGCTGGAGGCGTATTTCCTGGCTATCCTACAAGTGCTCGTTTACGCGGGCGCGGTCATGGTGCTCTTTCTCTTTATCATCATGCTCCTAGATGTGGATAAAGATACCAGTCACATTCTCAAGGATAAGCTTACGCTGGGAGCCTCTATTATGGGTTTCGCCTTGCTCATCATTTTGATCTGTGCGGCCTTTGCAGGTGACTCTTCTTTACCCGAGCCGACTCTCTTGCCCGTCTCAGAAAACCCGGTCGGCGATGGTATCGGCATTCCATTCACAAGCTCTGCCAAGTCCTTCGGCTACAGTTTGTTCACCAAGTATATGCTGCCCTTCCAAGTGAC
>DLQD01000064.1:0-5508 GCA_002480015.1 Opitutia bacterium UBA7441 | reverse complement strand
CATCCGCCATTAATTTCATGACTGTAGGACTCAACGCATTTATACTCGTCGCCGCTCTGCTTTTCGCAATTGGCTTATTCGGGGTTATTCTTCGCAAGAACACACTTGTCATCTACATGTCGCTGGAGCTTATGCTCAATGCGGTGAATCTCGCGCTTGTCGCGTTCTCCCGTTACAACGGTACGATGGATGGTAATCTCTTCGTCTTTTTCATCATCACGGTGGCGGCCGCCGAAGTCGCCCTTGGCCTAGCCATCATCGTCGCGCTGTTCCGCCTGCGCCAGACAGTGATGGTCGATCAACTCACCTCCTTGAGTCGCTAAAAATATGACCGCCACTCAATCATTGCTCGCTGTCCTACTCACGCCGCTGTTATCAGCCGTGCTGATCGCTTTTTTCTTCCGCCGTATGGGCAAGGTTGCCTCGGCTATCTCGGTGCTCGCGGCGGCCTGCATCTTTGTCTTCTCGCTATTCGCGATTCGCGAAGCTGGAAACGAAACCGTCGCGTTTTCCTGGAATTGGCTGCATTTTGGGGACTATTCGGTTTCGATCGGTTTTCTCTTTGATGGCGTTGCCGCGACGATGCTGACAATGGTCGGCCTGGTTGGCTTTCTTATCCATGTTTTCAGTCTTGGCTATATGGCTAATGATCAGGGTCGCGCCCGTTTCTTCGGCGGGCTATCCATTTTTATGTTTTCCATGCTCGGTATCGTGCTGGCGGATAACTTGATCATGATCTTCATCTTCTGGGAGCTGGTTGGTTTTAGCTCCTACATGTTAATTGGCCATTATCTCGACACAGACGAAGCCGCCGCTGCATCGAAGAAGGCCTTCATCGTTAATCGGGTGGGTGACTTGGGCTTCTTGATCGGTATCGTCTATGCCTACTGGCATTTTGGTACGACGAATCTGAGTGAGATGCACGGCATTGTCGCGGCCAATAGCCAGTGGGTCAGCGGCTCGATTGCCGCGCTTCTCATGTGTGGCTTCATCGGTAAGTCAGCCCAGTTTCCACTGCACGTATGGCTTCCCGACGCCATGGCTGGCCCCACGCCGGTCTCCGCTCTTATCCACGCTGCTACCATGGTCGCGGCCGGTGTCTACTTTCTCATCCGTATTGATTTTTTATTCCCGGTTGAAGTGCTCCAGCTCATCGCCTGGCTCGGTACTTCGGTTGCCGTCTATGCGGGCTTCTGTGCTTACGGCCAGAACGACATTAAAAAGATTCTCGCCTATTCGACACTTTCGCAGCTCGGCTACATGTCGGCTGCCTTCGGTCTCGGTTATCCGGGCATCGCTCTCTTCCACCTGATTACGCACGCTTTCTTCAAGGCGCTGCTCTTCCTCGCTGCTGGCTCTGTCATTCATGGCTGCCATCACGAGCAGGACATCTTCAAGATGGGCGGCTTGCTCAAGAAGATGCCGATTACAGCCATTACCTTCCTGATTGGCACTCTGGCACTCTGCGGTGTATATGGTTTCGCCGGCTTCTATTCTAAAGACGCTATTCTCATCGCTGCGGGCTTGGGCAATACGCCCGTCTTTGTTCTGCTTACCATGGGTGCCTTCCTCACCGCCGGCTATATGGGGCGCCTCTTCTGGGTTGCCTTCCTCGGCCAACCGAAGTCCGACGCGGCCTCGCACGCTCACGAAAGCCCGCTTAACATACTGGTGCCGCTCATCGTGCTCGCGGTGCTCTCTCTTGGCGGTGGATGGATCGGCTTTTGGCCGGAACAGCTGGGTGCGATTATCAAGGACAATCTTGACCACCTCCATCACATGGAAGGCTACGCAGGGATGCATAAGACGGTATTGGTCGCGGGCTCGACGGCTTGGATTGTGGGCCTCGTGCTGTCTCTTTTCTTCTATGGTGCGGGTGCGAAAGAAGATCGCCTCGAACAAAAAGCAGCGCCTATTTACGGCTTTCTCAAAGCGCGACTCTGGTTCGATGAAATCTATGGCTACTATGTCGCCAAGATCCAGCAACGCCTCGCTATTTTCCTCAGCTTTATCGATATCTTTGTAATTAAGGGCATCTTCGTGCGAGGCAGTGCGGGGCTCGTTGGGCTCGTCGGCATCTGCTCGCGTTCACTCCACGACGGTAATATTCACAGCTACGTCTACTGGTTCCTCGCGGGTCTTTTGGCTCTTTGGGCTGCGGCTTCCGGAATCCTGTAAACCACATTTTTGATCGCCTAGATATGGGACACCTCGATACCAATTCAATTTTCTTGCTCATCGCAATTTTGGGGCCGCTTGCCACAGGTTTAGTGCTGCTCTTCGGCGCACGCTTTAACCGAATCACCCTGCGCGCAATCGCCGCCTTCGGATTTAGCTGCCCGCTTATCATCGGGCTCCTGCTCTACAGTCTCTTTGAGCCTTCGCTCGTTGGGGAATACAATTTCGAACTGCGCCTGCCGACTGGACTGGAAAGTATCGGTATCTACCTGCACCTCGGGCTTAACGGCATCTCCATGCCGCTTTTCCTGCTCGCGGCTACTGTCGGTTTCGCCGCAGGGCTCTACGCTATGTATTCCAATGCCGAGCGGCTGCATCTTTATCTTGCACTGCTCCTTTGTATGCTCGGCGGCTTGATGGGCACCTTTGCTTCGGTTGATGTATTCTTCTTCTACTTTTTTCATGAGTTCGCCCTCATCCCGACCTTCCTCATGATTGGAATCTGGGGTGGCGCAGGTCGCCGAGGTGCCGCCATCGAGATGACGATTTACCTCACCCTCGGCGCGCTGCTCTCACTGCTCGGCCTCATCGCCCTCTACGTGCAGAGCGGTGCCGACTCCTTCTCGCTCCTTGAGCTGCGTACATACCTGACTGCGCAACCGCTCTCCGAAACGGTGCAGAACAATATCTTCGCGCTGCTCCTTTTCGGCTTCGGGATTCTGGTTTCGCTTTTCCCTTTCCACAGTTGGGCGCCCAAAGGCTATGCCGTCGCGCCGACCGGTGCGGCCATGCTCCACGCCGGGGTCTTGAAAAAGTTCGGGCTCTATGGCCTCTTGCAAATAGCCGCGCCGCTCCTGCCTGCTGGCGCCGACCACTGGTTCCCTTGGATTGTTTGGCTCGCACTGGGTAATATCCTTATCATCGGACTGGTCACGATGGCCCAGAAGGATCTCAAAATGATGCTGGGTTATAGCTCGGTGATGCACATGGGCTACGCCTTCCTCGGGTTGGCTTGCTTCTCTGTCATCGGGGCGGGGGGTGCACTGCTTATGATGGTGGCGCACGGGTTGTCTGTTGCTCTGCTCTTCATGCTTTCAACCTGCATCTATCACCGGAGCCAAACTTTTGAGCTATCCGCAATGGGGGGACTGGCCGCGAAAGCCCCCGTCCTTGCCGGGTTCTTCGTGGCCGCTACGATGGCCAGTATTGGCCTGCCGGGATTCGGTAATTTCTGGGGGGAGTTCACTATTTTTGCCGCGCTTGCAGAGACGGACTTGACTCGTTGGATCGTCGCTCCGGCCGCCATCGGCATCGTCATCTCGGCGATTTACGGGCTGCGTGCAGTCGCTCATGTTTTCTTTGGTCAGCCGAAGGAGGCCTTTGTTGCACGCCTGGAAGGCGGAAAGATAACCGATATGCAGGCTTTTGAAAAACTGCCCGCCTGCATCCTGATCGCCGGCCTTATGTTGACTGGGATCTTCCCGCGCATCTTCTCCGACGATGCCAACCGCGAACTGGCCGAACTCTACCCACAGGAGCAAAGCAATTTGCCCATGATCCAATCCGCCGCACTGCCGGCCGACTTGGAGGCACCAAAGGAGATTAAACACTAATGAACGAGCTTCTTGTCGAATTTTTACGCGGTTTCACTGCGACCAACGAGTGGGCGGCCATTCTCCCAGAGATTATGCTCGGCGTGCTCGCGCTCGGCCTACTCGGTGCCGAGATGGCTCTACCCAAGAAGCAGCAGGGTTGGATTCCGCGCCTTGCGATCTGGGGGCAAGTTATCATCCTTGTCGCTACTGTCAGCTTCGCGGGTTGGTGCCATCTCGAGGAACGTTCGTTTTTCAGCGGACTCATTATCCAAAACGACGTTTCGCAGATCATGCGCGGCTTCTTCCTGGTGAGCTCGATTCTCGTCTGCTACCTGGGTAAGATTTACCTTAGCAAGCAATCGTTGCCCAAAACAGAGTTCTACGCCCTCGTTCTGATCATTTCTGCTGCGATGATGCTTCTCGTGCAGAGTCATCATTTCATTATGCTCTTCGTCGCACTGGAAACGGTGACCGTCGCCTTCTACGTGCTTGTAGCCTATTGCCGCACCAGTCAGTTCTCTTTGGAGAGCGGTCTCAAGTATTTGATCCTTGGAGCGCTCAGTTCCGGAATTTTACTCTTTGGTATAGTTTTGCTTTACGGCATCGCCGGAAACCCCGAGTTAGTGGCTTCGAGTCACGACTCACTCAATTACGGCGAGTTGAGCAATTTTATCCTCCTCAATGCGGACCATCTGATTGTGAGGGTAGGTGCCTTGCTCGTCATTGCGGGTATCTGCTTCAAAATCGGCGCAGTACCTTTTCAAATATGGGTGCCTGACGTCTATCAGGGTGCCCCGACGCCCGTCACGGCTTATCTCGCCGTCGCTTCCAAGGCTGCTGGTTTTATCGTGCTGCTGCAGCTTGTAGGTGGGCCCTTTATCGGGCTGAGCGAAATGCTCGTGCCAGTGCTCTCCGTCATCGCTGCGGCGACGATCCTGTTCGGTAACATGGCTGCCGTTGCACAACGCAACGTTAAGCGGCTCATGGGGCTCTCTGGTATTGCCCATGCGGGCTATTTGCTCGTCGGCGTGATCGCCTCTATCTACGTGCCGTGGGCGGTCTATGCGGTGATCTTCTACCTCGCTACCTATTTGCTCGCATCCTTCGCCGTCTTCGGTGTCATGTCGCTGACTTCCGGCGTCGACGATGATCAGGAACTCGATCATTACGAAAACTTCGCCCGTAGACGCCCCTTTCTCAGCGGTGTGCTCGCCTCTGGCCTCGGCTCGCTTGCCGGAATACCGCCTCTTGGTGGCTTTATTGGCAAGCTATTCCTCTTCGTAGCTGCCTTCCAAGCCGGCCTCTATGGCTTACTCGGGATTTCTATACTTGGAGTGGTCATCTCAATTTATTACTATTTCGGTTGGATTCGTGAATGTTATTTCTCCCCGCCGTCCGCAGAGGTGTTGCAGGATGCCTCCTGTTCGGCTACGGCCAGCGACCGCTTCCTGCTCGGCGCATTGGTCGTCGCGACTATCGTGATTGGTATAATTCCCGCCGTTCTACCAGTCATTCCGTAAGGGCAGAATGCAGAAGTTAGGAGTTAGGGGTTAGGATTTAGAGGGCAGAGGGCATGATAAACTAACATTCGACTTCTGAAAATGCACTATCTACTCATCGACGCCTACAATGTGATCTGCGCGACGGACTCGCTGCGGGAGGTCATGCAGGGTAATCTCGATGCCGCCCGCGATCAGTTGGCCGAGGCGGCACGTAGTATTCACGATGCCGAAGG
>DLQD01000151.1 GCA_002480015.1 Opitutia bacterium UBA7441 | reverse complement strand
GAGATTATATTCGTTCGTGGTGCGACGGAGGGAATCAACCTCGTCGCTCACGGCTTCATCGAGCAGGAACTTTCGGAGGGCGATGAAATTCTGATCACTCACATGGAACACCACGCGAATATCGTGCCCTGGCAAATCGCCGTGGAGAAGACCGGTGCCGTGCTCAAGGTCGTCCCCGTGCTCGATAACGGCGAACTGGACCTCGAAGCCTATGCGGCGCTTCTTTCCGATAAGACGAAGCTCGTCAGCATCGTCCACGTATCGAACGCACTCGGTACGATCAATCCTGCCAAGCAGATCATCGAGCAAGCGCATGAGCGTGGCATCCCAGTCCTACTCGATGGTTGTCAGTCTGTTCCCCACATGCCGGTCGATGTCGCCGAGTTGGGCTGTGACTTCTTCGTCTTTTCCGGGCATAAACTTTTCGGCCCCACCGGCATCGGGGTGCTCTGGGGTAAGCGCGAGTGGCTTGAGAAATTCCCGCCCTATCAGAGCGGGGGCGATATGATCGAGCGCGTCGATTTTGATGGCACCACGTATAAGGGGATCCCCGGCAAGTTTGAAGCGGGCACGCCGCACATTGAAGGTGTCATCGGCTTGGCTACAGCGATTGAATACGTTCAGTCTCTGGATCGCGAAGCTGCGCTCGCTCATGAGCGTGCGCTTTTGGTCGAGGCAACAAAGAAACTTTCCGCAGTCGATGGGCTGCGCATCATTGGCACGGCGGCGGATAAAGCCTCCATTCTTTCCTTCGTCATCGACGAGATTCATCCCCACGATATTGGCACCTTTCTCGACGCTGACGGTGTGGCCGTGCGCGCTGGGCATCACTGCACCCAGCCACTTTTAAAGCGCTTCGGGGTGCCCGCCACCGCGCGTGCCTCTTTCGCTTTTTACAACAACTTTGACGATGTCGACCGCCTCGTGCAAGCTCTCGTCAAGATGCAGCGTTTTTTCGGATAGCCTCGTGGCGTGTGGCGAGGCATAGAAGACGCATCACCGCTGACTAAAATGATCCATGGTTGGCTCGATGATCCGAACTTAGGAATGATGAATCCATGTGAAGAAAAACTCCAAGCCTATGCCGCCCGCTTAGGAGGCAAAGAGTTTCAAGCACGCATGCAGGCAGAGCAACGCATACGCGTGCGCCGCGGCGAGGGGCAGGGCAAGGGGTTCTTTCGTTTCGAGCCTACCATAAATCTCTATGCCTTCATTCGGCTCTGTCTCAAGTTGAGCGGGTTTTGGAACCGTGCGCTGCGCAACTACTTTGATATTCAGGTCGTCCGTAATACGGTCTGCATCCCACATCTGCCGAGGGAATTTGAGGGCTATACAATTCTGCAACTCACGGATCTACACGCCGATCTGCATCCCGACTTTCCGGGACGGGTTAAAGAGATCATCGCACCTCTGGAATATGATTGCCTTGCCCTGACAGGTGACTTTTGCACCTGCACCTATAGCGACCACACCGGAGCGACGACGGCTACGATCGAGATCATTTCGGGAGTGGAGGTGCCCATCTATGCGACACTCGGGAATCACGACTCGCTCGCTAAAGTGCCTCTCATGGAAGCGGCCGGTATCCGGTTCCTCCTGAACGAGCACGTCGTGATTCGTCGCGGTGAGGCCGAGCTTTACCTAGTCGGTATTGACGACCCTAATTTCTATAAAACTCATAGTTTTCAGCGCGCCCTGCGTGGCGTGCCTAGGGATGTGACGAAAGTACTACTTTCGCACTCACCACAAACGCATACGCTGGCCGCGGCGGCCGGCGTGGACTTTCTGATGGCTGGGCATACGCACGGCGGTCAGATCTGTCTGCCCGGCGGCAGGATTCTGATGCATGACCGCAGTGCCCCGCGCCGCGTACTCGCGGGCGCATGGCAGGAGGGTGACCTGCAAGGCTATACCAGTCGCGGAACCGGATCGAGCGGGCTGCCTGCAAGACTGAATTGCCTCCCCGAAGTGACGCTGCATATACTACGGCGCGGGAGCGATTGACGGGAGCCGGAGTGCACTCGTTCGCTTGAGTGGCCGACGGCATGCTGACCCCAAATCTCAACTGCCCGATAAGCGGGCGACTGGCTCGGGTTGCACGGTGCCTTTCGCAGTTTTTTGCAGCTTTTTGATTTCGGCCTCGGCGGCTCGGATCGCCGTTTTGGTGTCCAATGTTTCGATCGTGATTCTGGTTGTGCGCGATTCGCCACCAGCGAGGCTCAAGACTCGACCTTTCTCGCGCTCGAATCGGCGGGAGTTGGGGTAATTCGTCGCTGGTTCCAGCCCAGTCACATAGCCGTCCGCCTGGCCGGCGGTGTTTTTCCAAAGTGTGAAACAAGGGAAGTCTTTAAGCGTGAAGCGTAAGAGGGAGGCTTGGTCACCGGCCGCGTTACGTAGCATGGTCAGAGTCTCGCGGCTGCCTCTTTGGCCGGCCAGTTCATAGAGGTAGGCTTGCTCGACGAATCCGACCTCGGGAGCACCGTATTGGTCGAATGTGCCGATGCCTTCAACTGAGCGCGGGTCGCGAGGGGCGACTTGCTTGAAGGGTGCGACAATGCGCGATCCTTTCTCTAGAAGTGATGCGCCGTAGTTGATGTGGTAGAGCATTTCATGCTCTTGTGAATTATCTCCGAGGTTAGTCACTGTATCGGTAATCGTCATGGCCCCGGACCCGAACTCGGTACGAATCTCGGTATTCAGGCGCAGGGCAGGCCCAAACATCATGGTCTCATCAACCTCGCCGCTCAAGATGATCGCCTCCTCTGTGATTTCGATAGAGACTGCACGTGCGGGGATGTTGGCGATGTTACCGTGCAAGGTCAGGGGGACGTCGAATGCGTTGCCGCTGTTGTCGAGCACAGTGTCCATAGCAGGGGCACCCATACTATTGAGACCGCAGCGCACGAACCATTCGTTGAAACCTTTCAGCCAACCGAGACCACCGCGATCCTGCAGGTTAATGAACGCGGGATTGACGGGATCTTTAACGGGAGAATCCCAGCCCAGGAAGACCTTACCATATTGCCCTTTCCAAATGCCCATGCCGCGCGTGGGCAGCACGGCGAAGCAGAGCTTGCCGTTGTTGATTTCGACGACTTGGACGCCTTCCTGTAAGCCGCCACGCAGTGTATAGGTGTCGACTGACCAACCAGTGCCGTCATCGAGGCTTATGTCTTTGAAGCCATCAGTAGTGTTCGGGTCCAAGAGAGGTAATTTATAGAGTGTTTTCATAGTATTACTTGTCGGCGGCTTTTTCGATTTGGGCGACGAGCTCCTCTTTGGTGGGCCCGGTGGCATGAGTGACAAAGAATGCAGTGGCCGCATTGGCCATCACGAGCCGCTCTTTGATCGGGAGGTCTCCAAGCGAAGCACACATGTAACCGCCGTTGAAGCTATCACCAGCACCTGCCGATCGGATGACCTTTGTCTGGCGCTCCTGGATAGCATAGGCTTCACCATCGGCTGCGCTGGAGGCTGCAGCAAATTCCGGCGTGTGCACCACGAGTTCATCGAAGCCGATCTTCTCGCGCGCGACGGTCAAGGTGGCTGCAATGGTTGCGGGGTTTAATTCAGGGCGTTCAATGCCGATTCGCGAACACAGTTCTAGGACTTCGTGTTCGTTGAGGCTAAAAGTCATCGGTATCTTACTATTGTAGGCTCTGATTAACTTCAGTGATTTGATAAAGGACTCGCTGGACTTTTTCTTAATGTCGGCGAAGTCGAAAAACATTCGGCGCGGCGGGGTCAAAGTTTCATACTGCTTCATGAACCCCTGGAAGAAGCCATCGAAGTCGGCAGTGAGCGACCAATAGCCGAGACCGAGGATGTCGACGCCTGTGAACAGCTCCTTGAGTTGTTCTTCGGTGAAGAATTTTTCGAAATCTGCCCATGTCAAATTGGAGACGGCCTGGAGGTCACTCATCAAAACTTTGCCATCGTCGAATTCCAGCGCGATCGTCAATGCGGGATTACCAAGCGAGTAGATGTCGCAGATGTCCTCAAACTCAACGAACGCCGGATCGATGGTTGGCTCACCGTAGAGGCCCGGCAGTCGGGGCTTGAGTCCCAAGATGGCCGCGATTCGGCCGGAATTAATGCCGAAACCTCCCTCGCAGCGACGCTTTGGTACGAGTTCGACACCGACACCACCATCGGCCCGCTCCACGAGGAGTTCACCGAACATTTTCAGGTTTTTCATGGCGGTGAAGTCGTTCTGACTTTTCCGTTCTTGGACGATCTCGTAAGTCTCGTCCACAAAGCCATCGCATCCGAGTAGGATTTGACCGCTCAGGTTGTTTAAGTATTCGACGTATCTATTTATATCTGTGCTCATGATTATCCTCTTTTGATTTGGTTTAAATAACTCAATCTTTGGCAGTGTGCCGTTTGGTAGGATTTACTTGGTTAGCACTGGATAGAAAGTAGTCGTTCGTTGAAAGGTATTGAATGTGAATTAAATGTGACTGAGCACAAGGGCGACCTGTATGCCTGGTCCGTGGACCCCTTCGATCAGTATGCCTTCGACGTCGGCAGTCTTGGAGGGGCCGGTCGCGAAAATAATCGAGGGGTCGTCACCGAAACCCTGAATCGCTTCGCCGATACTGGCCACGATGTCGGTCTCTTCGATCACCGCGATGTGGATCCAGGGGGCCAGCGCGCCGAGACGAGCAGAAGTCACGCTGTCTTTGAGCACGATGGTGCCGCTCTCGGCGATGCCGGCGCTGGCTTTCGTTAAGCCGAAGGTATAATCGTTGATCCTAGCTTCGTCGAACTCGGTGTCGAAGGTGATGCTTTCGACGCCTTCGAGCAAATGTGCCAATGCAGGGTCACAATAGCCGAAAGTGCTGCCTTCCTCTTTTAAATAGGCGGTGAGCGTGTCGACAGAATCGTAGAAGCGACCGCTAGCCGAAATGAGCTTGTCGGCAAATTGAGCCTTTAGGCTGTCGAACTTGCCGGAGGGCTTGCAAACAATCATGGCGTCGTCCCACTCAGGCTTTTCGGTACGCTCGGGTAGTGGGGCAAGGGCGGCGCGGATGGCGCTGTAGATTTTGTCTCTATCTGAACTCATGGTATGCGGTCTTCTAATTCCTGTTTTTAAACCATTTGCGGAACTCGCCACCTTGGAATTCAGGTAGCTTGCGTGCCCCTTGCCAAGCCTTGGCTGAGGGGTGGGGGATCAACTCTGTGGGAATATAATTCATGGTGTGCCCCATGGACAGAGCCGTTTTCCACATGGTGGGCTGGGAGCAAAGCGTCGCCCAAAGGCCGAGGTTGGGGGTGCCTTTCATTGCCTCCTTGGCACCTTCGCGTTTAGCCTTGTCGCGCAAGCGCAAGAGCAGATCGGGAATCGGTATATTGACGGGGCAGACCTCGTTGCAGGCGCCGCAGAGGCTGGAGGCCTTGGGTAGGTCGGCCAGTTCGGGGAAGCGGTTACCCGCAAGGAGCGGGCTGAGCACCGCACCCACGGGCCCTGGATAGACGCTGCGGTAGGCGTGGCCACCGGATTGGCGGTAGATCGGGCAGACGTTGAGACAAGCACCGCAGCGGATGCAGCGAAGGATCTCGCGGCAGTCGCTGGCCAGCACTTCAGTGCGGCGGTTGTCGACGAAGACGACGTGCATCTGCTCGGGGCCGTGTGGTTGACTCGCAGTTTTGGGGCCGCTGATAAACTGATTGTAAACGGTGAGCTGCTGACCGGTGCCGGAGCGGCCGATCAAATTAAGGAAGAGTCCCAGGTCGCGGTCGGTGGGCACCAGCTTCTCAATGCCGATGACCGCGATGTGAATTTTATTGGCCGCCATACAGAAGCGCGCATTGCCTTCGTTGGTCACGAGTGCGATCCGCCCGCTCTCGGCGGATACGAAGTTGCCGCCGGTCAGGCCGACATCGGCGTCGAGGTATTTTTGGCGGAGGTATTGGCGAGCGCGGCGGGTAATGGTCTCCGGATCGTCGTTGTAGTCTTCGCCGATCTTTTCACGCTCGAAGGTCTTCGCGATGCCGCGGCGGTTCTTGTGCACAATGGGCGTGACAATGTGAGAAGGGTAGTCGTCGTCGAGTTGGAGAATGAATTCTCCGAGATCAGTCTCGATCACTTCTTTACCGTGCTTCTCCAGATATTTGAGCATGTGGATCTCTTCAGTTACCATGCTCTTGGATTTGACCATGCTGTGCGCGTCGTTTTCTTCCATAATGCGAAGGACGGTGGCGTTGACCGCGTCATCATCCATCGCAAAGTGCACTTTGACGCCATTGCGTTGCAAAGAAGCTTCAGCTTGTTCAAGATAGGTATCGAGGTGCTCCAAGGTGTGTTGCTTGATCAGCCCGGCAGTTTCACGCAGCTGATCGGGGTCGTCGTAGTCGCGGTGCAGTGTGTTGTAGCGGCGCTCGGACTTGAGCTTCGCGCCCATGAAATTGGACTCGTGGACTTCGGGGTCGAGGTCTCGAGCGGTGCGGTCGATTTGTTGATGGGTCTTCATGGAGCTTAGATTTTACCGGAGTTTTTGAGTGAGTCGCGGAGGATCTGGGCGACATGCATGCGCTTCTGTGGGTAGCCCTGCTTCTCCATCATGCCACCGAAGTGCATCATGCAGCCCATGTCAGCGGCCGCTACGATGTCGGGCTTGCAGGCAGTCAGCTTCTCGATCTTGAGCGTCCCCATACTATTGGAAATATTGGGGAAACTGACCGCGAAGGTGCCACCGAAGCCACAGCATTGCTCGGTCTCGTCGATCGGCTCGACGGTGAGCCCTTCGATCGATTCGAGGAGAGTGGTTATTGCTTCGGGGCTCTTCGAACCGCGTAGATGGCAACTGCGGTGCACAGTGATCTTGGCGTTGAATGTGCCGGGCCACTCAGTCACGCCGAGGCCATAAACGATGAAGTCGAGAAGCTCCCATGTGCGGTTGGCCAGGGCTTGGATTTCCGGGAGATCGGCCTCTTTTTCAAATTCAAGCGGCGCACCATGAAAAATCATCGCCGCGCAAGATCCGGAGGGCACCACGATCGGCTTCTCCCCTGCGAACACTTTCGCGGTGTGGCGGACGACTTTGCGCGAACTCGCCCAGTCGCCGGAGTTGAAGGCTGGCTGACCACAGCAGGTCTGGCCATCAGGGAGTTCGATCTCGCAACCGAGAAACTCGAGCACTTCGACTGTGGCCTGTGCCACATCGGCGTAAAACGCATCGCAAAGGCAGGTCGACATCAGCTGGATGGACTTACCAGCCGGGCGATTCGGGGGAGTGTGGAGCATACTCATTGTAGGAGATATTGATGTTTGAAGTTGTTAGGTGGGAACATCACTTCTTGAGATCTATAGATGACTTAGAGTGAGGTAAACCGTGAAAAATTATACGCTGAGCAAAGCAAAGCGCTCCTTGACCGCATCCCATGAGGCCGAGTCGCTCGGCTCGTAAGTGTCCACAGGAAACGAGGCGGCCACGATTTCACGGCCTTCGGCTAGTGTGTTGATCACGCCATCAGCCATCATTTGCGCTATTATGTTACCCAGCCCGGTGGCTTCGATGGGGCCGGCGTAGACTCGTGTGCCTAGGGCGTTGGCTGTAAATTGATTGAGCAGTTTATCCTGACAGCCGCCGCCTACGATGTGTAGGCAGTCGGGCGCTTCATCGATATAGTTCGGGAGCTTTTCCCATACCTCGGCGTAGCGCAGGGCGAGGCTTTCGTAGATGCAGCGGATGGTCTCTCCGGGAGTTTCCGGGACTTGCTGCTTGGTCTCGCGGCAGAACTCCTGGATCTTTTCCGGCATCCGCCCGGCCTCGGCAAAACGTGGATCGTCAGGATCGACCAGTGAGCGGAAAGGTTCGACCTTCGAGGCCAGTCCGGCCATTTCGGCATAACTGTAGTCGTGTCCGTGGTCGAGCCAGTAACGGCGTGATTCCTGAATCAGCCAAAGTCCGCAAATATTTTTCAGAAAGCGTACACTGCCGTTGATTCCGATTTCGTTGGTGAAGGCATCTTGAAAAGACTGCTCCGATATGATCGGTTTCGAAAGCTCCAAGCCCATGAGAGACCAAGTCCCGCTGCTGAGGTAGGCAGGCGTCTTTTTTTGGCTAGGGACTGCGGCTACCGCGCTGGCAGTATCATGGCCGGCGACTGTGATGACTTTTAGTTTTTTAAGACCGGTATACTGCTTGAGACTCGTGCGCAATTCGCCGAGAGTATCGCCCGCGTCACTGATCGTGTTAAAGAGCCGTTTGGGGAGCCCGAGGCGCTCGATGAGTGTGTAGTCCCAGTCTTGAGTGTTGGGGTTATAGAGCTGGGTGGTGCTGACGATGCTGCGCTCCTGGCTTTTTTTGCCAGTTAACCAGTAACCGAGCAGATCGGGGGTGAAGAGGATGTTTTCGGCCAGGTCGAGGACCGGGCTGCCCCGATCTACCTCGGAGAGTAGCTGAAAGATTGAATTGAAGGGCATCAGCTGAATGCCAGTCGCTTCGTAAATCTCCTTTTTGGGTACCATGGAATAGGCTTTCTCCATCATACCATCCGTACGGTGGTCCCTGTATTGAAAAGGTAAACCCAGTAGATGTCCGTCTTTATCTAGTAGCCCATAATCCACGCCCCACGTGTCGATACCGACACTGATCGGTGCTTTGCCATACTTTTTGGCGGCACTTTTGAGTCCGTCCAGAATATCCAGATAAATCCCAGTCACATTCCAGTGCCTGCCATCAGGTAATTCCAGCGGCCTGTTCTCGAAGCGGTTCAATTCGTGCAATTCGATGCGTTGACCATCAAACTCTCCTGCGAGGACGCGTCCGCTGCCGCCACCCAGGTCGACAGCGAGGTAGATCTTTTTCTCTGACATATAATTTCTTGGTTTAGGCTATTTTTAGGCTATGGTAACAATACAACCCTGTGAGCGTAAGTCTTCGACAAATTCGGGGTCAGCACCGTCGTCGGTTATGATTTCGGTGATGTCGCGCAAGCTGGCAAAAAAGTATTCGGAGGCTTGATTGAACTTTGTCGAGTCGACCAGCAGAACAACTTTTTGCGCTGTTTGTATGAGTGCCTCTTTGAAGACGGCCTGCTGCTCGAAACCTTCGCTCGGGCCGCGGTTGCGATCAAGGCCGATGCAGGAGACGAAGGCACAGTTGATATTATGCCTGCGTAACATGCCATAGCTGTCACCGCTGATAAAAGTCTGCGTTTTTGAATGATAGGCCCCGCCAGTCGAGATCAGTTCGATTTGTTCCATTGACACTAGTTGCTCGAGGACTGCATAGGCATTCGTCAGCACCCGGTAGGGCAGGTCAGGCAAAATTGTAACGAGGGCAAGGCCTGTCGTGCTACTGTCAAAGGCGTAGCTCTCGCCGGGCTGGATTAAATTGAGTGCTGCTCTAGCGATGGCCTCCTTTTTGTCGACCTCGAGCAGGCGGCGTTCTGTGAAGGATTGCAGCTTAGGGCGCCCAGTTAAGCTGCTCGCGCCCCCGTGGATGCGAGACAATTGCTGGTTATCGGCGAGCACTTGAAGATCGCGCCGAATGGTTTCATCCGTCACTTGAAATTCTTCCGCCAAATCCATTGTGCGCACAGTGCCACGCTCTTCGAGTAGCGTCAGTATTTGAATTTGGCGTTCGGCGGCTAACATGCAGTTTAATTTTTGTTTTTTTTGGGAAAATGCAAGAAATATGTTGACTTTTGGGGTTTAAAAATTGGTTTTTGTGGCCTTAACCAATAATTATCCATATTTATCTATGAGCCATATGCCCCTGAATCGCGCCCAGATCGAGCAATTAGTGCGCCAGAGCCTTGCTCGAGTCATGAGGCAGAATGGTACCGTGAATTCTGTCAGTGCGCATGGTTCGGCACAAGGTTC
>DLQD01000127.1:3662-4177 GCA_002480015.1 Opitutia bacterium UBA7441 | reverse complement strand
TGTGCGGAATTAAAACGGAGAACTGGAAAGCGGATAACGGGTGGACTGCGCGAGCGCTATCGATAGGGAATGGCCGCGCGCATACGGACTTTAACGGCGGTGCCGCCTTTGGTGGCGGGTTCGAAGCGGGCGCGGCGAAGGACGTCTTCGGTGGCTTCGGAAAGGATGCGGTCGGGGCTTTCGACGATGTGGATCTTTTCCACACGGCCTTTCTGGTCGACGACGTATTCGACTTTGACCACGCCGGTGATGCCCTTGCGCCTGGCGGCGGAGGGGTAGCTAAATTCGATTCGGGTACGCGGCTGTGGAGGCGAGTCGACATCGCCGAGCTCGAAAATTTCCAATCCACCGAGGTCGCTGCCCGATAGGTCGAATGTCGTGAGTGCGAAGTCACCGGCCATGGAGCCGCCGGTGCCGGGGTTGAGTGCCATGTCAAGCTGCTCTAGGGAAATCGGTGGCGGGGGCGTGTCGAGTTCGGGCGGGGGTTCTTCCTGCTCCGGTTCGGGTGGTGGGGG
>DLQD01000127.1:0-3623 GCA_002480015.1 Opitutia bacterium UBA7441 | reverse complement strand
GGCGGTGGCGGCGGTGGCGGTGGGGCGATTTCGAGCGCTTCGATTTCTTCGGGCGACTTTTGGTAGGTCGTAAAGATTTGGGTCAGCGGAATGGCCAGAAACAGTAATCCACTCACGCCGATGCCCAGCACGGTACCTGAGGCCATCATGCCTTTTCGGTTTTGGGGTGGATGGTAGATTTGAGCCATTTGTTCGGGATGCGAGATGCGAAATACGAGAACTGAAAACGGGTGAACCGGTAACGGATGAACTGACGCGAAGCGTCTAGCGCTTCGTTGAGAAATTGATGGATTTAGCGCCGGCAAGTTTAGCTTCGCCGTAGACGCGAGCGAAAACGCCGTGGCTGGCACCCTCATCGGCTTGGATGATGACAGGAATGTCTTCTTGCAGTGTGAGGCGCTTGACGATGGGAGAGACGCCACTGATGCCGATGTCACGCCCGCCGTAGATGACTTTATTGTCGGAGGTGACAGCGATGAGGATACTGTTCTTCTCGAGTTGGACGGCGGCAGCCGCCTCGGGTTTGTTCACCTCCACGCCGGTCTCCTCGACGAAGACGGTGGTGACGATAAAGAAAATCAGAAGGATGAAGACCATATCGATCATCGGCGAGAGATTGATCTCTACGTCGTCGCGGTCGTCGGATGCTAGGTTGCGGCGCATAATAAAATGACTGATGAATGATGATTGATGACTAATCCAATTGCAGCTTGGTTAGGCTGAGGGACTCGATGCGGGCGAGAGCTGCTTCGACCGCGTGCTTACGGCGGCGGATGACGAGTACGAGAAAGATGCCGGGTAGGGCGACGAAAAGACCCGTCTGGGTGGTGATGAGTGCTTCGGAAATACCGGCCGCGACCATGGCGGCGGTTTCGGCACCCCCGCCTGCAGAGATTGCGGCGAAGGTGCCGAGCATCCCGATAACGGTGCCGAGCAGTCCCATGAGAGGGGCGGCGGCGACGAGTGTATTCAAAAAGATGAGACGGCGCTCGATGTTGTGCAGCATAGTTTGGCGCACTTCCTCGAAGCGGTTGCGCACGTGCTTGGCCGCGGTGACGTTTTCTTGGGTGTAGCGGATGATCTCGCCGGCGCGGCCTTTGGCCTCGGCGGGATTGTAGATCCAGGTCATCCACTCACTTTCGTGGCCGAGCTGTATATTCCCCTTGCGCAGAAAAAGCAGTAGTTGGATGCCGTTTGAATAGATCAAGACAGCCAGCAGCGCTAGCGGGATCATGACCCAGCCGCCGCTTAACCAAATATCTATGATTTTTCCAAGCATACGCGCTTATTCGCCTTTATCCTTATGGCGGGCCCCCAGCGCTCCGTTGATAAAGCCGACAGCGGTCTGTTCCATGTCACCAATCTTTTGGCGAGCCATGCGGGAGAGCAGGCCGTGGATAATAAGTGCAGGAATCGCCACAACTAAGCCGAGTTCCGTGGTCACGAGTGCCTCGGAGATGCCGGAGGAGAGGCTCTTGGCATCACCCGTGCCGAATATGGTGATCAAGTTGAAAGTCTTGATCATGCCAGTGACGGTTCCGAGTAGGCCAAGGAGTGGTGCGGCGGCGGCGGTAAGGGCAATAAAAGGGAGGAAACGTTCCAACTTGGGGCGCACGGCGAGGATTTTTTCGTAGAGGATTTCTTCGAGAGTGCCGCGCTTTTCGTCGCAGTGCTCGACGCCTTTGACGAGGAGTGCGCCGCCTTGACCAGGGATGCTCGCTGCGGTGGTGCGGGCGTTGGCGAGATCGCCACGTTCGATTTGACTGATGATCTTTTGGACATCTTCCGGTGCGGGCGTTTTAAAGGCGGTGACTTCGAGCGCCTTGAAAATACCGAGCAGCAGGCAGACGGCTCCAAGTGAGATAATGACAACCCCAACGCTACCGCCTTTGGCGAGGTGCTCCATGATGCTGTCGTTCCCTTCGACAATTTTAAGGGCTTTGCCCAGAGTGGCGTCGGCAGGAATAGCACCTTCGCCGGACTCGACCAAACTACGAATACCAGCGGCGAAAGTCTCACCCGGAATGGCGATAGCGGCTTCGGCGGCGTTGAGCTTACTGAAGGTGATGCCAGCCAGTTCGGACTGGGCGGAGGCGAAATAAACGGAAGGGCCGAAGACAGCGAAGGTGCCTTCTTCAATCTCGCCGGTGGGGGCGAGGGCATTGCCTTCGAAGGAGTAGCCACCTGTCAGTTGCTCAAGGCGGTCGAGTGCCACGCCGATCACGTCGATCTGTTTGACGAAGCGGTCGGCCTGAGACATGTCGGGGTCGTCGAGGGCGAGGCGTGCCTCCTCGGCGGCAGCCGAGTAGAGTTGGATCTCGCTGTAGTCGATCCGGGTCTCGAAGGAGCGGACAAATTCGTCGAGGAGCCCGGCGGCGTATTCGTTTTGCGCCTCGATCGCTTCGACTTGCTCGCGCAGGCGGTTGAGCCCGAGATCGCTGTTGTCGCGCAGGCGGCGTAGACGGTCGAGTTCGTCGGACTTCTGGCGGACGCTGTCTTCCAGCGAGGAGACTTCTCGGATGAGCGGGATCTTCTCGGCGGCGATCTCGCCGCGCGTTTCGGCGAGTTCGGTCAGGGCGGTTTTTAGGTCGCTCTTGGCTTGCTCGCTCGCGGCGGGGAAGGACTGCCCCTGTGCGAGGGCGAAGGGCAGCGCGAACAAGGCGGCCGCGGCGAAAAGGGATTTAGCGGATGTTTGCATGATTGGGCAAATTGGAAGCTTTAGTTGATGCGGGCGGGCACTTCGACGAACTGGATTTCCTCGGCACCTTCGTAAACATCGATGAGGCGCTGGATCTCGGCACTGGCGCCGTCGATCTGCGGCCATTCCCAGCCGTCGGCTCCGGGGAAGCCGATGCCGGCGTATTCACCGGAGGCGTCGACGTAGTAGGCCATGGCCAGACCCCAGTAGAGAGTGCGCACTTCGACGATTTTGCCGTTGGGCAATTCACGGGACTCGCTGGTTTCGGTCAAAGTTGTATTAAACTTGTCGGCTTGGCTGAGGATACCGACGATGTTTTGCACACGCTCGCCTAAGGAGAGCTTCGTGTTGGCGGGATCGTCGGGCAGCCGGCGGATGAGCGGCTTGATTTTGTTGACGAGCGGCTCGGGCAAGGTAGTGATGATTGTCTTGAGCTTTGCTTCCAGCGAGCCGATATTCCCCAGCACGACATTGGAGGCGGCGGTCAGCTTTTCCTTCTCATCGGCTAGGCGGGTGCGGTCCTCATCGGCGGCGGTGGCGGAGGCTTCGAGATCCGCGAGGGCTTTTTCCAATCGCTCCATCTCGCTGCTCAGGAGTTGCACGGTGTCGCCGAGGATGGACTTCTCGGTCTTCCAGTCGGATTTCTCCTCGGAAATGAGTTGGCGGGTCTCGACCCATTTGTCCAAAACGTCACGCGTCTCCGTGATCTGGTTTTGCGCGTGGAGGGCGAAGGGCGCGAGGGCGCAGCCATAGGTCAAGAGTTTGCAAAGCGTAGTTTTCATAGATGCGTGCGATTCGATAGCAGAAAGCATATTTAAAAGAAAGGATCGCTTCGTTAAGCTTGTGTGTCAGGATTGTTGCGAAGCTGTGACGGCAGTAAGCAGCTCTAAGGCCAGGGTCTTGCCGTTCGAGTTAACGGCTGGGT
>DLQD01000118.1 GCA_002480015.1 Opitutia bacterium UBA7441 | reverse complement strand
TTAATTAAAAACACTACCTAGTTTAAATGACTGAATCACGAAAGACGCATGCGATAGTCTTCGTAGCCGAATCGGCGGACAGTATTCAATCCATTGCTTTCGGAGTAGAGTGAGATCGCAGGCAAGGGGACACCATTGAATGTTGTATTTTTGACCATTGTGTAGTGTGACATATCAAGAAAAACAAGGCGTTGCCCGATCTCTAGTGGTTCACGAAAGGAGTAGTCTCCGACTACATCACCCGCTAGGCAGGACATGCCGCCAAGCCGATAGGTGTGGGCGTATTCCCCAGGTAAACCAGCATCCAGGATCCCAGGGCGGTAAGGCATCTCCAAAACATCCGGCATATGGCAGGTCGCTGAGCTGTCGAGTATGGCGATTTGATGGCCGCCTGCTTCGATCAAGTCGAGCACCGTCACCACAAGCACGCCGGTGTGCAGTGCAACTGCTTCGCCGGGTTCGAGATAAACGTCCACCCTGTAGCGTTCGCGAAAGTATTTCACAACACGAATAAGGCGCTCAATGTCGTACCCGGGCCGCGTGATATGGTGGCCGCCGCCAAAGTTAAGCCATTTCAGTCCCAGGATTAGGTCGCCGAATTTAGCCTCGAAGGCCTTGGCGGTGTGCTCCAGCGCATCCGCGTCTTGCTCACATAAGGCATGGAAGTGGAGCCCATCAAGCTTCCCTAGCAGATCTGTGGGGAGCGACTCCATTGCCCGATTAAGAGCGGCGCGCGTTGTGCCCAAGCGGGAAGACGGGGCGCATGGGTCGTAGAGCTCCGTCTCGACCTCGGAATACTCGGGATTGACGCGCAGGCCGAGTTCGGGACGGCGATGGCCTTCGAGCGCTTCAAGGCCTTTTGCCAGTTGCTGCGCTGAGTTAAAAACGAGGCTGTGCGCGAAGCGACTCAGTTTCCGTAGTTCCTCTGGCTTAAAGGCGGCGGCATAGACGTGAATTTCTTCACCGAAATTCTCTTGGGCCAGCAGGGCTTCGTGCAGGCCGCTAGAGGTAGTACCGGCTAAATAGCGGCGAATGAGTGGAAAAGTACTATAGCAAGCGAATCCCTTCAGTGCTAAGAGCACCTTTGCGCCGGACTCTTCAGAAACTGACTTTAAAAGCTGGCAGTTTTTTTCGAGTTGATCGAGGTGGACGACATAGCCGGGCGAGGGTGCTTCGCTAAAAGGAATCGAAGCCAAGGCGGCAAGGCTGGCTTGGCTGAGAGGAGGCGTTGGATCTTGTGCCATATACGCCTATCCTGAGTGTTTTCCAGTGGATGACCAAGATTTGAATTCGAGAATTCTGCTGGAATCTTGACAGCCGGAAATTGAATTTAGAAAATACGAGGTGTTGTTTCGGGGCATAGCGCAGTCTGGTAGCGCGCGTCGTTCGGGACGACGAGGTCGCAGGTTCAACGGAGCATTCCAGCAACGTAGTTGCGTCTAGGGAATGCGTAGATGGGGCACACGACGTGTGATCGCGAAGCGATGATGCAACGCATCACCAATCCTGTTGCCCCGACCATTTTAGCCTAGTTTTTATGCGGATTTTATAGTCATGAATCTTCATATTCAGTGCTATGGATACTGGCATAATTGGCCTGATGGGTCCGTAACGTGATTCCGGCAGGCCAAACAATACTGTCTCTTTGCAGTACCATATGCCGAAAGAGATACCTTATCGCGATAGCACGTTGTGGAGGGCGTCGCTCATTTCTTTGATCCGGTAGGGCTTGGGGACGACTGCGGCGAAGGCGGAGTTTTTGTAGTCGGACATCACATTGGAGGTGGTGTAGCCGCTCGAGGCGATCGCAATGAGGCCCGGGTCGTATTCTTTTAAGAGGTTACTGGCCTCTTCACCACCCATACCGCCTGGCACGGTGAGGTCGAAGACGACGGCGTCGAAGGGATTGCCGGCATCTTTTGCTGCTTTGTAAGCGGCGACGGCTTCTTCGCCGTTGGTCGAGTATTCCACTTCATAGCCGAGCACAGTGAGAATCTCGCCGGCGACCATCATCATGGCTTCCATGTCGTCCATTACGAGGATACGGCCTTTGCCGTGGTGGATGGTTTCCTTGGACGGCTTGTTTTTCTCGGTGGCCTTGTGCGCTTCAGCTTTGGCTTGTAAGGGTCGTGTGCTCTTCGGTAGATACACACGAAAAATTGATCCGTGCCCTACGGACGAGTCGACTGTAATCGTGCCTTTATGACTGTTGATAATAGCATAGGAAGAGGCGAGGCCTAGTCCGTTGCCGCTATCTTTGGTCGTGAAGTAGGGGTCGAAGATTCTTTTGAGGTTTTCCGGGGAGATGCCAGTGCCTTCGTCGCGCACTTCGATGCAGACATATTCGCCCGAATCGAGCGAGGGTACTTCGGCGTGGCGTACGCGTAGGTTGCGTAGTCGGAGAGTGATCGTGCCACCTCGTGGCATGGCCTGGTCGGCGTTGATGAGTAGATTGTTCACTACTTGGCTAATCTGTCCTTTATCGGCATCGACAGGCCAAAGCTTGTCGTCACTTTTTACTTCACATTTCACATTGGAGCCGCGGAGGACGAACTGCGCGCACTCTTCGACCATGTCGTAGACACTCGTCACCTCAAGAATAGGCGTGCCGCCCTTAGAGAAGGTGAGTAGTTGTTGGGTGAGTGATTTAGCCTGTAGGGCGGCTTTTTCCGCGGCGTCGAGCTTGGTGGAATGTTCATGCCCTTCATCGAGTTCAATGCGAACCATTGAGATGTTGCCTAATATCGAGGTCAGCATGTTATTAAAGTCGTGGGCGATCCCACCCGCGAGCAGACTGATAGAGTTGAGCTTCTCAGCTTTGAAAAGTTCGTCTTCGGCTTTTTTGTGCAGGGTGATGTCGCGCAGGACGGTCACGCAGCCGTGTCGTTCCCCCCCGTCGTCGAGGATACACCGGGTCTCTGCGGTCACATAGAATGTTCGGCCCTTCGCACTGTCCAGTGGGACGCCGACTTCGGTGAATGCGTCGGCGAATTCCGGATCCATGAGAGTTCGAGTCAGATCCTTTATAGGCTTACCGGTTCTAGGATGCTTGATTTTTAGGACTTCTTCGAGAGGACGACCAAGGGATTCTTTTTGGGTCATCCCTACAAGCCGGGCGGCTTCTTCGTTGAGGCGCTCGACAGCACCGCTCTGATCTGTGGTGATGACGGCATCGACGATGGTGTCGAGCGTGGCAGAGAGACGTTCTTTCTCGTGTTTGAGAGCAAGCTCAGCGCTCCTGGGCAGGGTGATGTCGCGCAGAATCACAAGTAGGGCACTCTCGCCCTCCCAAATTAGATCGACGGCGGAGAGCTCGACGATCCGTGTTTTGTTCTGCAAATCAGGTATTTCGAGTTCGGTGACCTCGCCGCCCTTGATTTCAAAGGGAAATACTTCGCCGACCAACCGTTCAGGCTCGGCCTCCATTAGCTCACCTGCCGCAGGATTGAGGAACTTGATATCGTAATCAGAACCTAATATGAGCATGGCGTCCGTATTCGCATCAAAGATACGGCGGAGGAGGGTTTCGCGATATTGGATCTCCGTATTATGGGTTTCCAGTTGCCGCTTTAAATTAAAGCGTTCGATGGCATAGCGGATGGAGCGGCCTAGTATCTCCTCGTTAAGGCGGTCTTTATATAGGTAGTCCTGTGCGCCGACTTGAAGCGCTTCAAGAGAGAGCTCTTCTTCGTCGGCTCCGGTTAACACGATGATAACTGCTTCGGATGCCACTTTCATCACGCTGCGAAGCGAATCAATCCCGCGACTGTCGGGCAGGCTGAGGTCGAGTAGGATGACGTCGAAGCGATTCTGGTCGAGGAGATGTATGCCATCGGCGAGTCGCTTGACTATACTTATATTAAAATTCAGATCGATATGATCGAGATACTCGGCCACTAAGTCCGCATCCGCCGCGCAATATTCAAATAGCAGTATCCGTATTGTATGGGGCTCGTTACTTGGCATAATTCTTAGGATTTATTTTGTCCGGTTACACTGTAGAAATCAACCTCTTATAAGAGACTGGATGCAAGCCGTTGAATTCGTTATTCGCTCGAGCGCATGTCGAGCGAAGAACAGCTGTGGGCACGGGAGAATACCTTCGTCTGTTTGGTTCATGACGAATACAATGCGAACTCCAGGGTGGTGGATTTTCTTGTTCGTAATTCTGCCGCGATCGATCCAAAAACCGGAACCGTCGCTATCGCTGCGCTCCTGCGAGTGGGGTAGAATCTGCAATTTCAAATCCGTGATGCGTAGTGTGCTTCGTGCAATTTCGTGCAGAAGAATAGGGCTTGTAATTAAGATCGGCTGACGAGCGCTATAAGTATTTATTATTAGTTTTTCTAAGATGAAAATAAGTATTGATTAGTTAATCTTATCGAGAAGACTGCTTTTAACTTTGGTTAGCATAAAGGGTAGTAGTTGGCTCGGGCGTTTGGTAGGCGTCCGAGCCTTTTACTTTCCAAAAAAGGTCGATGTATTGCGCCTGATTCATCCTTGCTAGGACGGGTTGAGCCACTTTTATTAACCAGATTGCAACGCATCGATCGCGTCCCTGCCGGGAGAGAATCCTTTATTTTGTCCATGCCCAAACCTGCATCTAAAGCGACTTCGTTGCTCGATAATATGACACGTTCTACTCTCTTGCGCTCGCTCTGGCGCAGCAGATTGGGCGATCTTCGTGAGCAGAGCCTGATACGCCAAGGTAAAGGCTGGTTTCATATCTCAGGTATGGGGCACGAAGCTCTTGCCGCCATCGCTTTACAAATGGAGCCGGAGGATTATGCCTTCCCCTACTACCGGGATCGCGCATTCTGCATCCAACGTGGATTGAGTGACTTTGATTTGGCGCTCGCTTTCTACGCGAAGCGTGAGTCCTCCAGTGGCGGTCGCCAGTTGACGGGGCATTTCAGTGACCGCTCGCTCAATATCTGGAGTCATCCCTCCCCAGTCGGTGCACATTTGCTTCCGGCTTGCGGGGCCGCTTGGGGTATGCAACTGGATGGCAAAAAAAATGTAGTCTATGCCTCTCTTGGAGAGGCCTCCACAAGGCAAGGCGATTTCTTTGAGGCTGTTTGTTTTGCGAAGGAGCGTATGCTGCCAGTCGTCTTCGTCGTCGAGGACAACCGCATCGCGATCAGTACGTCGACGACCAACACCAATCCTATTGCGCTCGGTGTGCTCAATGAAGAAGAGTGGTGCCGTGTAGACGGCAGCGATATCGAGGCCGTCGCCGCAGCTGGAAAGAAAGCGATTGAGCATGCACGTGCCGGACGTGGCCCTGCCTTTATATGGTGTGATGTAGAGCGTTTTTCCAATCATTCCAGTGCAGATGACCAACGCATGTATCGCGCGGCCGAAGAGCTTGAATCTATTCACCTGCGCGACCCCATCGCCGTCTACCAGCAGTCTATGATCGAAGATGGTCTCCTGACCACTGAAGGTGCCAAGGAGCTTGAAGAAGAAATCCGTGAGGAAGTCCGCGCCGCGTATCAGCAGGCAAGCACGATGCAAGATCCCCTCGCTGAGGAATGCGCGCTTCATCTGACTGGCGATCCCTCGACGCCCGGGAATATGCCCGCAATAGGCCTAGGCGATTCCTGCCGGATGCTCGACGCTGTGAATAAGACTTTTCACAACGTGTTGGACACTATGCCCGACGTAGTCTTCTTCGGTGAAGACATTGCCGATCCCAAGGGCGGTGTTTTCAATCTCACCAAGGGTCTCTCGACCAAAGACCCTTCGCGCACGGTCAATTCGCCGCTTGCCGAGTCTACCATCATGGGCGTCTCGGTCGGCTTGGCTTCTTACGGCAAACGGCCTTGCTTCGAGATACAATTCGTCGACTTTATTTATCCCGGTTGGAACCAACTTGTTTCTAATATGGCGACGCTCCGCTGGCGCAGCTTCGGCCAATGGAAATGTCCACTCGTCATCTACGCACCCTGCGGTGGCTACCTTCCAGGTGGTGCCCTTTGGCACAGTCAGGCTGGCGAGGCTTCCTTTGCTCGCGTGCCAGGGATACGAGTGGCCGTTCCTTCGACTCCGGCCGATGCTGCCGGTCTTTTCTGGACTGCTCTTCACGGCCAGGATCCGACGATCATTCTACTCCCCAAGCATCTCATGTGGGCGGAACAACCGGTTACAGACGTCACGCCCGTGCCACTCGGTCGAGCACGCATTGTCCGCGAGGGTTCTCTCCTCACGCTTGTCACTTGGGGCAATTGTATCGAACTGGTTGAAGAATCTCTCGAAGCGATGGACGCCGAACTTGATATTGAGCTGATCGACCTCCGCTCGATCCAACCATGGGATAAAGAGGCGATCGCCTGTTCTATCCAAAAGACAGGTCGCCTGCTCATTGTGCAAGAGGACAACATCAGCGCTAGCGTCGGTCAGATGATTGTCGCCGAAATGTGTGGACGGCACAATGTGCTGCAAAACCTTAAAAGTCCGCCGATAATCGTCTCGAAGGAAGATGTGCACGTCGGTTTTAATCCTATCTATGAATACGCTGCTCTGCCGGATCGCGAACGTATCGCTGCTGCTATTGATCGCCTGCTCGCTTCGACCCTTCAATCTGCGCTCGAAAAAGAAACCGCTTATTTCCCTTCAGTATCCAACACCGTACATGCAGCTACTATGATCGCTCCCGAAGAGTCCGCTCCTTCCGCCGCTACCAAGATGATCACCGTTCCCATTCTCGGAGAAGGCATACGGGTAGCACGTGTCGTTTCGATCCTTAAGCAAAGCGGTGAAACGGTGAGAGCTGACGACCCTCTCTGCGAGGTTGAGACGGATAAAGCGGTCTTCCCGATCGAGTGTGACGAAGATGGTGTGCTCGGCGAGTGGCAAATTGCACAAGACGATGAGGTTAAAGTCGGTCAGGATCTCATCGCGCTGATGATGTCCGGTGCCGCGCCTAGGCCTGTGATGCCAACCTCTCCGGAGACCCCCGACGCGATTAAGCGGACAGGGGGGCTCTCGCAAGAGGCGCTCAAGCAACTTCAGGGGATCGTTCCCGCGACGATTGATATGACCTGTCGTTGGGAGACCGTACGCGACGCGCGCCTCCGCAGTAAAAAAACGCCTGGAGGCACACTCTCTACCGCGACCATGACAGCATGGGCGGTGTTGCAGGCCATGAAGAAGCACGAGCGTTTTGCTTCGGTCGTGCGTGGTAACGAACTTGTTTACGACCCTGATCGACTCGATCTTGGTGTGGCTGTGGCGTTACCTGGCGACGCTTTAGAGACTGCTGTAGTCAAGAATGCACAAAAACTTGATTGGGAGTCTTTCCAGGATGTATTTAACGAAGCATTACGGAGCACGCGCCGTGGTGAGGTTGAATCGAAGAACCGAGTGTCGCTCACTATTTCCAGTATGGGTGCTTATAATGTCCGCTCTGCTATACCGATTGTGGTGCCGCCCTCAATAGCAACACTCTTTATAGGAGCTCCCTATCAGCTGCCCGATCCCAAGTCTGAGAATGGCGGTACGATGGAAGTCGCTTCACTCGTGCTGACTTTCGACCACCGCTGGATCAATGGTGTCGGTGCAGCCGCCTTCCTTTCCGATGTCCGCAAGGGGATCGAGCGCTTCGATCTTACCTAGAGCACTTTTAACTCCAGCGTGCGCTCATCGCCCCGCTCAACCTCTTACGCGAAGCGATTAATTTTCGTTGAGCGGGCGAAGGTTTTTTTAGGAAGTTGAAACCAGCTTTGAATAGCTGGCTATAGCGGTGGTAGGATTACACTTAATTTAAATGACTTTCATCGATGAATCGATTCTGCCGACATTGCGCTACGCCCTATACCCAAGATTCCGGGGTGGATGGATTTTGCTGCGCCGGCTGTCGGCAAGTATACTCTCTGATTCAAAGTGAGGGGCTAGGTGACTACTATCGCAAGCAGGACCGTTCCGCGCAACCACTCAAAGATCGCGCTCTCGCTGATGTGAATCTCGAAGTCTTCCGCCGCGTCCAAACTGAAGTCGAAGAATGGGGCGCACCCACGCAAGCGGTCTTTAAGGTCGAAGGAATGTCTTGTATGGGCTGTGTCTGGCTTATTGAACGCTTTGCTTCCAACCAGCCTGGCTTGCTCGAAGTCCGCACCAGCCTCACTGCACGCACTGTACGCTTGTGTTGGCTCAGGGCCGAGTTCGAGTTGCCTAATTTTGTGGCCGAAATTTCCCGCTTCGGTTACCGCATCGACACCGAGCCGTTTCGGGTGCAAGGTGAGCCGCGGCTTTCGCCGCTTGCTTTGCGACTCATACTTTGCGCCGTTTTCACAGGAAACGCGCTCTTACTGGTTAGTTACGCGCACTACATGGGGGAGTCTTCGCTCCTGAACCTGCTTAGTCTGACCTGCCTCATATTCACCCTTCTGCTTGGAGCAGCCCCTTTTGTTCTCTCCGTTTATCGCGCAGCCCAAATACGCCGCTGGCACAGTGATTGGATTCCTGTACTCGCTATCATGGCCTGCCTGGCCTTATTTGGCTACAGTTTGATTTTCGCATCGATGGACCTCCGCGTCGGTGCCTTTCTAGTCTCGCTCCTTATTTGTATCCTATTGATCGCCCGTTTGGCCGTCAGTTGCTAGCAGGTTCTTCGCTATTTTTAGTGGTTCAAGTCTGATTATTCGATTCCTTTGATGGCGAGCTTTCCTGCGACGAGGTAGTCCTAAATTAATAACCAGGCTATAAGAAATGTGTTGACTTGCTCTGTGCGTGTCTCAGATTGGGTATGCAATGAAGGTTCGACGGACAAAGGTTCATGGCGCGGATGCGGTCTACCACTGTATGACCCGTGTAGTGAACGGAGAGATGCTCTTTGGCGATCGGGAGAAGGAGATGCTGCGTAAGATGATCTGGCAGGTGGCGGACTTTAGCGGTGTGGAGGTGCTGACTTATTGCGTGATGTCGAACCACTTCCATGTCTTGCTTCGTGTCCCGGAGCGGCAGGATGTGGACGACAGGGAGCTACTGAGGCGTTTTCGGGTGCTTTACCCAAAGCCGACAAGGTATCAGACCGAGTCCGCCAAGGTGCTGGCTAGCCAATTGGAATCGGATACAGAAGAGGCGGTGGTGTTCCGTCGTAAGCTAATTGCCCGTATGGGGGACGTTTCCGAATACATGAAGGCGGTGAAGCAGCGCTTCTCGGTGTGGTATAACCGTAACCATAAGCGCTACGGCACCTTATGGGCGGACCGCTTTAAGTCGGTGCTGGTGGAAGGCTCGGGGAACCCTTTGCAGACGATGGCCGCCTACATCGACCTGAACTCTGTTCGTGCAGGCCTGGTCGAAGATCCGAAGGATTACCGTTTTTGTGGCTATGCGGAAGCGGTGGCGGGTGCATCGTCGGCGGTCCGTGGGTTGAAGCGTATTTGGGCGGACCATGATCCAGATCCCAGAGGTCCTTTGCGGGCGCATCGCTTGTTGCTTTTCGGCAAAGGTGCTTCCGCTACTAGCGGGGGCAAGGCAACGGTTATTGGACGCGATAAGGCGCTTGAAGTGCTGGAGCGGGAGGACGGCGCGTTACCGCGGGCAACGCTGCTGCGCTGCCGGGTGCGCTACTTCAGTGACGGGGCGATCCTAGGATCCGCCGAGTTCGTCCGGGGCTTCACTGGCGCCTGGCAGCGGGAAAGAGGGCGTAAACGCCCGCCCAAGGTCAATCCCTTGGTAGGAGGCGACTGGGGCGATCTTGTGGTCATACAGAGCTTGCGGCGAAGCGTGTTTACTTAGGTTGAATGTTCGGCGCCATGCGTTTGAGGCACTGCTTTGATCAAACACTTGGCTGTGATGGTTACGCGTGCCTGCAATGCTTTTCAGCATATTCGGATGATAAGTTGTTCTCAATTTTGCCTCTTAAACGCTTGGCGTATGCTATTGGGTTACTTTAATTGCAATTTTTGTTTCTCTATCTATTCGTACCATTCAAACTATGCAAAAGACAGCGCTTCTCTCCGTCAGTGATAAATCCGGCCTCGTGCCCTTCGCCAAAGCTTTGGTCGAACAACATGGCTACCGCCTTCTTTCGACCGGCGGCACTGCTAAGCTCCTCGAGAAAGAGGGCATTCCTGTGACTGAGGTGAGCGACTACACCGGCTTCCCCGAAATGATGGAAGGCCGCGTCAAGACCCTCCACCCGAAGATCCACGGAGGCCTTCTTGCCCGCCGTGATAAAGAGGAACACATGGCAGCTGCCGCCGAGCACGGCATCGACATGATCGACCTCGTCGTGGTCAACCTCTATCCGTTCGAAGAAACCGTCGCCAAGCCTGACGTTACCTTCGAGCTGGCCATCGAAAATATCGACATTGGCGGACCTTCCATGCTCCGCTCCGCGGCAAAGAACCATGCTTCCGTCTCTGTCGTGGTGGATGCCGCCGACTATGATCGTGTGCTCGCGGCGATGGGCGACGAGGCTGCGCTGGCCAAGCTCCGCCGCAAGCTGGCGCTCAAAGTTTTCCAACGCACCTCGGCCTACGACGGTGCCATCGCCGCCTACCTGAAAGGCCAAGTTGCCGACCAAGCCGACGCACCGGATCTGGGTGATATTTCCGGTATCCCCTCGCAGCTCGATATCCAAATGCCTCAAGTGCAGAGCCTCCGCTACGGCGAGAACCCGCACCAGAAAGCCGCGCTCTACGGCAGCTTCTTCGATTGCTTCGAGCAACTCCAGGGCAAGGAACTCAGCTTTAACAATATCATCGATATTACGGCAGCCACTTATTTGATTGGTGAATTTCAAAAGCCCACTGTCGCCATCCTCAAGCACACCAACCCTTGTGGCGTCGCTTCCGCCGAGACACTCGTGGAGGCCTGGGAGCAAGCCTTTGAGACCGATAAACAGGCACCTTTCGGCGGTATCATCGTGGTCAACCAAACGATGGACGCGGATCTCGCCGAAATTATTAGCCAGATCTTCTGCGAAGTGATCATAGCGCCAGACTTCACCGACGCGGCGCGCGCGATCTTTGCCAAGAAAAAGAATCTCCGCCTGATCACAGTTAAAGGCAGCCTGCCCGCGGATTCCTTACAGGAGATACGCTCCGTTGTCGGCGGTGTGCTCATGCAAGACCGCGACACCATGCCTGATCGCCCGAGTGACTGGAAAATTGTTTCCAAGCGCCAGCCGACTCCTGAAGAGATGCGTGCTATGATTTTCGGTTGGAACGTGGTCAAACATGTCAAATCCAACGCCATCGTCTATGCCGGTTGCGAGCGCACTCTCGGGGTGGGTGCGGGCCAGATGTCCCGCGTTGACAGCTCTAAGATCGCCGTTTGGAAAGCCGGTGAAGCTGGGCTGCCGCTCGATGGCTCGATCGTCGCTTCAGATGCGTTCTTCCCCTTCGCCGATGGTCTCATCGCCGCGGCTGAAGCCGGTGCCGTCGCCGCCATCCAACCCGGCGGCTCCGTTCGCGACGACGAAGTCATCGCTGCTGCCGACGAGCGCGACATGGTCATGGTCTTTACCGGCAAGCGCCACTTCAAGCACTAGGTGAAACACGGATCGGCTGCTTTAGCTGCCGGATGGTAGCTCTGGCTTACTATTACCGCGAATACCGTGAAAAGTAGTCGGTGGATTCTATCTGCCGGCCGTTAGTCTTGAGCACACAAGTAGCGGGGTCGGCTCGTCGCCCCGCAGAGTGAAACCTTCGGCTCACAACGTGTGAAGCCGTAAGCGCTTTTGGGACGCAACTGTGTGAACGGCACGAACTTGTGTATGCGGTCGGGCGGCAGAGCCAACCCAACTACTATTGACCGCCACTTCGTAAGCGGTGCCTTACGCTTTGGCCGCCTTGGCTGCCTTACGGCGCTTGTTTTCGTCGAGTTCACGTTTGCGCATGCGCAGGAACTGCGGTGTGGCTTCGACCAGCTCGTCGGGCGCGATATATTCGATGGCGCGTTCGAGCGAGAATTTGACTGGGGGCGCCAGTTGGATACCTTTGTCGGATCCGGATGCGCGCATGTTGTCGAGCTGTTTAGCTTTGGCCGGGTTGACGGGCATGTCCTCCTTACGGGGATTCTCGCCGACGATCATGCCGCTGTAGACTTCCTCGCCAGGACCAACGAAGAGTTTGCCGCGACTTTGAATCATATCGAGTGCGTAGGGCATCGACTTACCTTGTTCCATACTCACGAGTGTGCCAGTGAGGCGAGTTACGATCTCGCCGCAATGTGGCCGATACTCGAGAAAAGAGTGGCTCATTACGCCGTGGCCGGAGGTCATCGTCACGAGGTCACTTTCGAAGCCGATCAGGCCGCGGGTGGGTATCTCGGCCTCGACGGTCACGCCGGTGTTGTGGTGCTCCATATTGGTGACCTTGCCCTTGCGCTTAGCGAGGTTTTCCATGACGCCACCCAGTTGCTCCTCGGGCACTTCGACCCAAACTTGCTCGAAGGGTTCGCAGCGGGTGCCATCGATCTCTTTATAAAGCACGGTCGGGCGAGAAACGAGTAGCTCGAAACCTTCTCGGCGCATCGTCTCGACGAGCACGGCAATCTGCATCGCGCCACGTGCATTGACGAGGAAACGGGTGCCATCGTCGGTGTCTTCGATACTGATTGAAATATTGGACTGCGTCTCGCGGATGAGACGCTCACGGATTTGGCGGGATGTAACCTTCTTTCCGTCCTTGCCGGCGAGGGGCCCGTTGTTGACGGAGAACTCCATCTGCACGGTAGCGGGATCAATTTCCACGAAAGGCAAGGCTTCGGCGTCTTGTTGTGCGGCAAGGGTGTCGCCTATATCGACGTCGTCGAAACCTGCGAGGCCAACGATGTCGCCAGCCACGGCTTCGGTTACGTCGTCGGTGTTACCCGCGCCGGAGAAGCTTTTCATTTTCGTGATCTTGACGCGGTCTTTCGTGCCGTCTTTACGGAGGGCAAAAATCGTCTGGCCGACTTTAACCTCTCCGGATAGTACGCGACCAATGGCCATCCGGCCAACATAGTCGTCCCAGTCGATGTTGGAGGCGAGCATACGGAAGTCGCCTTCTTCAATTGTGGGAGCGGGGATGCGTTCGACGATGGTCTCGAACAGGTCGAGCATATTCTTGCGGGGGCCGTCTACAGCGCGGTCAGCAAAGCCCATTTTGGCGGAAGCGTAGAGGAACGGGGCGTTGAACTGGTCTTCGTCTGCGTCGAGGTCCAGGAAGAGTTCGAGCACCTTGTCGTGCACCCAGTCCGGGCGTGATGAGTCGCGGTCGACTTTGTTAATCACGCAAATAGTTTTCAGGCCTTGGTCGAGTGCCTTGCGGAGCACCCAGCGGGTTTGCGCTTGTGGGCCACCCACCGCATCGGTCAACAAGAGGACGCCATCGACCATTTTCATGACACGCTCCACCTCAGCGCCAAAGTCGGCGTGGCCTGGGGTGTCAACGATGTTGATGGTATAGATTTCACCGTCCTTAGGATTGGTCCATTTTACGGCGAGGTTCTTCGCTTTAATAGTAATGCCCTTTTCACGTTCCAGATCCATCGAGTCCATGGCGCGCTCTTGCACTTGTTGGTTTTCACGGTAGGTGCCACTTTGTTGCAGCAGGCAGTCCACGAGAGTGGTCTTGCCGTGGTCAACGTGTGCGATGATGGCGATATTACGGATGTTTTTGGCGTTCATGACGTGAGTGTGCGGTGTCCTTTAAATAGAAAACCCGCCGCGAAGAGTCCGGCGGGGTGGTAGTTGAAGGGCGGCATAAGTGTCAGTCCTTCCTACGAAGTCAATGGAAATAGGCGATTATGCCATGTGGTAAGTTGGAGAGCTTGGCTTGGCGTCCCGCATACTGGAAGTTTGGAAACGATGATTCGAGTCGATCCAGCCGAGCGGGAAGATACCCGACCACTTCAGTAAAATTTTCTTACGCCTGCTTATTGGCTTTTGCGGCAGGAGCTACCTTGAGCAGCGCGCTATCCCAGCACCCCGATCAGCACCTTAGCGATAAGGATCATCACGATCAGTGCGACAGGGTAAGCCGATACGTAACTAACGACGGGGACTTGTGAGTCCGTCTTGGCAGTGATGGCACCGAGTGCGGGAGTCGAGGTCATGCCGCCGCAGATGCCGCCGAGGGCTTGTAGGGCGTCAATCTTGAAGAGCTTGCGTGCGAGTGGCCAGGCCACGATAAGAGGCAAGATGGTAACCGCGATACCTAAAGCGAACAGCATCGGGCCGTATTCCTGCACTGTTACGGCGAGTGAACCGCCGCCGCGTATACCCGCGTTGGCCAGAAAGAATACGAGACCAAGCTCTTGCAGAAGCAAGCGTGTGGGGCGGGGGATGTGGCCGACAATGCGACCGACCCGTCCGAAGTGCCCGAGTAGCAGCGCGACGAGGAGAGGGCCACCTGCGAGACCCAGTGTGATCGGTGTACTGCCAGGTAAGCCAATTGGGATGAGCCCGACGATGATGCCCAGTGTAAGTCCCGCGGAAAGCGAGAGCAGATCGGTCGCATCAATCGCGTTGCTCCGGTGGCCGACGGCTTTGGCGAAGGCCTTCAAGTCGTCCGTGCGGCCGACGGATGTAAGTTGGTCGTTTTGCTCGATCACTGTTGAGGCGTTGGGCACGAAGATCAGCCCGAGGCGGGTGATCCGGGTGATGACGATACCGTAGTTTTTGAGCGGGGCGATGTCGCGAAGCGTTTTACCTGTAAGCTTGCGCTCGGTCACGAGCAATTGCTGGCGCTCATTTTCTACGTCCTTGAGCACGTTGCGGTGACTGCGGTGACCGATGTAGTCGACCGCGATAGCGATCTCTTTGCTCCGACCGACGAGGAGCAGAAGGAGGCCTTCGGAGAAAGTGTCTTCGTAGCTTATCGGCACGAGTTGGCCGTCTTTAAAAATCCGCGAGACTTGGCAGGCATTGAGGTTCGCTACGCCGGATTCTGCGATGCGTTTGCCAACTAGGTTCTGGTTGGTGCATTCGACCAATACGTTCTCCACCCGATCTTCGGCCTCGTCGCCCGCGTCGTGCTCGGCGGCGATCTTTTCCAAATCATGTTTTAAGATGCGGGGGAGGACTTGCACGAAGAGCACCACACCGATGACACCAAAGGGGTAGGCGATACCGTAGCCGATACTCACGCCCGAAGCGGCCTCTTTGAGCCCCTCCGTGGCCGCAGCCAGCGCAGGGGTACTTGTGAGTGCCCCTGCAAAAATACCCGCCGCCAAGTCGGCCGGTAGCTCGAGCAAGCGAGCGCCTGCCCAAGTAATTAGGCCGCCCAGAGACACGATAACCAGCGCCAGCTTGGCCAGCGTCGCACCCTCACGCGCGAAGGAGGCGAAAAAACGCCCGCCTGCTCCGATGCCCACGCAATAGACGAAGAGCACCAGACCCAGCGTGCCGACGCCGCCAGGGACGCTATAGCCGAGGTGCCCCGCGAGCAAAGCCGAGAAGAGCACGCCGGAGCTGCCCAGGTGGATCCCTTTGAACGTGATGTTGCCCAAGAGCAAACCCACTGCGATCACCGCGAAGAGTGTGACCAAGGGCTGGTCGAGTAACAGTTGGTTGAGTGCATCTAAAGTCATATTAATTAAACTTATTATGTTTTATAATATAATAAGCAATATTAATCTTAGATGGAGCCACAAGATTGTCGCTTCTACGCACCCAGTAGATCACGAAAGGCTGCCTCATCGAGGATCGGTATGCCGAGCTTCTCCGCTTTAACATAT
>DLQD01000015.1 GCA_002480015.1 Opitutia bacterium UBA7441 | reverse complement strand
GCATAGAGCTGACGGGTTTGTCGCGCGCATTCATTCTGGAGAAAGCGCACGCTCTACGATCGGACGCCGATTATCAATTTGCCGGGTTCGCTGATTGGACACCGGAGGAGGTCGCCGAGTGCACGGGCTTGCCCTTGGCCATGGCACGCAACTCGCAGTCGCGCTATGCGACTGAACCGATCCTCTGGGATGACAGCGAAGCACGCCTGCTTGAATTTCAAAATGCACTGGCCGAGTGGAAGATTCGCATCGTGCGGGGCGGGCGGTTTTTGCATTTGATGGGCGCAACAGATAAAGCCGACGGCATGGCGGCCGTGGTCCAACAATTCAAAGGCGCTCAACCGGAGGTGGCTTGGGTCGTAGTGGCTCTGGGTGATAGTGAGAACGACTGCGCTATGCTGGAGGCCGCGGATATCGCCGTGGTCATCCCGCACCCCGAGGGCGCACGCATCGACCCGCAAGCCCCCACTGTCTTACACGCGCCGCAGCCTTCGACCAAGGGCTGGAACGCCACTCTTTTAAACATTTTAGATCAATACGACTAAATTTACCTATGGGAGACTTTCATCAACACGGACTCATCACGACGCTGCATCAGCTGAATAACCGCCCACTTGAAAAGCTGGAGGCGGATTTGATGCAGTTTCGCAAACACCGGCCGATGGCTTTGGTTTTGCCCTCGCTCTATTCAGAGCTACAAGGGCCGGCACTGTCGTCGATTCTCGAAGAGATCGCGGAAGTGCCTTACCTCGATCAAATTGTGGTCGGGCTTGACCGCGCTAACGAGGCTGAATACCGGCACGCACTTGAATTTTTCGGAGCGTTGCCTCAGCAACCGCAAGTGCTCTGGAACGATGGCCCCCGCCTGCGTCAGATCGATGCGCTCCTGGCTGAAAAGGGGCTCGCCCCTAAGGAAGCGGGCAAAGGGCGCAATGTCTGGTACATGTTCGGCTACGTGCTCGCCGCAGGTAAAGCGCAGGCTGTTGCCTTGCACGATTGCGACATCACGACCTACAAGCGGGATATGCTCGCCCGCCTCATCTATCCGGTCGCCAATCCGTCTTTCAGCTACAAGTTTTGCAAAGGCTACTACGCCCGCGTAGCTAACAACTCGATGAATGGACGGGTTTGTCGCCTCTTGGTCACGCCACTTATCCGTGCCCTGAAAAAGGTCTGCGGCTCCAATGAATACCTCGATTATCTGGACAGTTTTCACTATCCGCTGGCTGGTGAGTTTTCCATGCAGCGTGACGTGATCGAAGACATCCGCATTCCCTCCGACTGGGGGCTCGAAATGGGTGTGCTTTCCGAGATGCAGCGCAACTATTCCACTAACCAGATTTGTCAGGTCGACGTGGCCGATACGTACGACCATAAACACCAGGACCTCTCATTGGAGGACCGCTCGCGCGGACTTTCCAAGATGAGTTGTGATATTACCAAATCGCTCTACCGGAAGATGGCGACTCAGGGGCAGGTGTTCTCGCACGAGCATGTGCGCACGATTAAGGCGGCCTACTACCGGATCGCGCTCGATCTCGTCGACAGCTATCACAGTGACGCGATGATCAATGGATTGAAGTTCGACCGCCACACGGAGGGCTCCGCGGTGGAAGTTTTCGCCGAGAATATTCTCAATGCGGGAGAGGAGTTTCTTGATCCCCGTAAGTCGATGGACGTGCCTTTCATGCCCAGTTGGAAACGCGTCATCTCCGCAGTGCCGGACATTTTGCACCAGCTTCGCAAGGCGGTCGACGAGGATCGCATGGACTTCGGTTCCGAGATCGTTATCAATTCCTCGCGCCATCCCAAAGCACAACGTGTCTGCCAGCGGGTGGCTTTGCATGTCAAAGAAATTTACGGCGAAGAAGATGCGGAAGAAATCACGAGTGAATTGATGGAGGTGGCTAATATGTCGGACTCGGCCATGCCGGTCGCACTCGGCACTAGCAAGTGGGATGAATCGGATGTTATGATGATCACCTACGGCGACTCGATCACAAGAGAGGGGCGCACGCCACTCCGTGAATTGAATAATTTTATGATGCGTGAACTCAAGGATACTCTCAGTGGCGTGCATATCCTGCCCTTCAATCCTTACAGTTCAGACGATGGCTTTTCGGTGATGGATTACACCGCCGTTAATCCGGCTCTTGGTAATTGGGAAGATATTGCTGCAATTGAGAAAGAATTTACCGTGATGGCGGATCTGGTTATCAACCACTGTTCGCGCGAATCGGTCTGGTTTAAAAACTATATTAAAAACAAAGCACCCGGACGCGGCTACTTTATTAACGGTTTGGATTATGAAGACTTGTCGAAGGTTGTCCGCCCGCGGAGCACGCCGCTACTGACGGAGGTACCATGCGTTGATGGCGTCAAGCAAGTCTGGTGCACCTTTGGTCAAGATCAGGTGGATTTGAACTATCGCAATCCGGATGTGCTGCTGGAGATCGTCCGAATCATCCGCTATTACGTTGAGCAAGGTATCCGCTACTTCCGCTTGGATGCCATCGCCTTTCTTTGGAAGGAATCCGGTACTAGCTGCGTGCATCTTACGCAGACGCATGAACTGATCAAACTGCTCCGCTTGGTCATCGAAAACTTGGACCCGTCCGCTGTTATCATCACGGAGACAAATGTTCCCAACCGCGAGAATCTTAGCTACTTCGGCAATGATAATGAAGCCCACCTCATCTATAATTTCTCTCTGCCGCCGCTGCTGCTCAATGCCATCTTGAGCGGCAGCTGCAAGCACCTGAAAACATGGATGATGTCGATGCCTCCCGCCCGCCGAGGCCGCGCGTATCTTAACTTTATTGCCTCACACGACGGCATCGGCCTCCGTCCGGCCGAGGGCTTGCTCTCTGCCGACGAACTCGACGGCTTGCTCGAAACGATCCGTGAATCGGGCGGCGAGATCTCTATGCGTCGCACTCCCGAAGGGGAGCTCACTCCCTACGAGGCCAACATCTCGCTGTATAGCGCGATGGAGCGACCCATCGGTGGCGAGATCGACGGTTTGCAGATGGCACGTTTCCTTTGTGCCCACACCATCATGCTCGCACTCGAAGGTTTGCCCGCAATTTATATCCACAGCCTATTGGGAACCGAGAACGACCGCGAGGGCATGGCGCGGACCGGACGGGCACGCACGATCAACCGCCACCAATGGCCGGCCGAGGAACTCGAAGCGGCGCTTGGCGACGATACACGCCACCACAAAGCCGTCTTTGAAGAGTTGAAGCGCCTCATCCAAATCCGTCGCAAACAGGAGGCCTTCCATCCGAACGCCACCCAGTATACAATGCATTTTACAAATGAGATTTTCGCCTTCTGGCGCGAGAGTCTCGACCGTAGTCAAAGCGTATTCGCGATCCATAACGTATCCGCCGAACCGCAAAGCATCCCGCTGGTCGAACTGAACCTGATCGCGACCGAGAATTGGAGCGACCTGCTCAGCGGCCGAGTATATACCAACCTCGAAGAAGTCATCGAACTCGGACCCTACGGTTGCGCTTGGATTTCAAATAAATAGGGGCGTTTATTTTGACTCTAGCCCCGGTTTTCAGGTTTATATGAGAGGGCAATGCTCCTTCATTGCCGTTCGTAGATGGAGGTCATCTAGTAGGCCCCATTCCATACTACGGAAAAGGTGGAACTTTTTACCCATATACCAGAATCAGGAATGCATTCTCGCATCGCGAACGATGCAAGATAGCCGTTGCCTTTGGCGAGTTTACGGCGACCTTATTTGCACTCATGAAGAAAACCTTTCCCCTCACGCACCCGAAGAAAAAACCCGAACGCCTCGTCGATGCCATCCGTTCCGAGGTGAATAAATACCTCAAGCGCGAGCGCAAGAAGACACTGCCTGATGGCACCGATTATTGGGACTTCGACTGCAAGGTCGGCGTGGACGCCGAGAGCGCTCCAGACGTGCACGTCAGCGCACTTTCGAAAGCCATCGGCGATACGCTCGGAGCGGGCGGGGATACCTGCTATCTGGAAATTCTGTCGAAACCCTGCAAGCGCATGAAAAAACCGGCAAGTGCCGGTTAGAAAAGCTAGTCGCTTGTCTTTTCCACTCGCAGATGGCGTCGTATTTTTCTAATTTCGGAGTCGGACCCTAGAATTAGAGCTGTCGCAATCTAAAGAAGGCCAAACGGTATTTCACCGCATTAAGTTCTCCCGCCAAGTGAAGGAAGATTGCTCGTAGAAGCGTTTCAAGGCGAGTGAGAAATGGGATGCTCAGTAGTAACCAAGTTCATGTGCGATCTCTTTGTTGCTGAGCTGGTCTCCTGCTAGCATGGCATCGGCGCGCGCCATGCGGCCGCGCTCGGCGAACTCTTTGGGTGACAGTCCAGTGATCTTTTTGAAGCGTCGCTTGAGCGTTTGGTAGGGGAGCCCTAGTTGCCCCGTGGCGGATTGTATCTCGATCCAGTCCTCCGTCCACCCACTGCGGATGGTCGGACGGTAGCGGTCCCACTCGCCCGGTTTTAGCCTGAACGCTCTTTGGTGCGGCTATAAAAGCATCCAAAGCGGGACACTCTCCCTCTACTGGGGAGGGTATCCCTCGGTGGCCGAGGAGAACGTACCCCGATCAGGGATCAACTTTCTTTGGTGTGCGATCGCGGGTTTCATCTGGTATCTCCAGTTTTTCTTCTACGGTATGGGGTCATCGATAAGCAATGTATGAACTCGGTCTCTCTAAAGTGCGTATCCGTCCCTAATCTGGTAAGCTGAAGTCCGTAGCTATCAAGCTGCCTATGATACGAGGGTGGATTGAACTGACCTACGAAATAAGGGAAGCTCTTCGCATCGTGTTACCTGGTAAGATGAGCGCAGAAGTGTCCTTGCCGGGTTGTGAAATGTTTACTATCGACCCCGGAGAGGATCTGTTGTAAACCATATCCTGACCTTTAAATCCCTCAGTAAGGGGCAGCTATTTATGCGGTACTTCTGTTTTCTCCTCAGTGTCTTTATGGTATCGCTCGTGAAGGCGGATACGCCGAAATACAACGATATCGATCAGGCGATTGCCCGTGGTGATCTGGCGGATGTGACATTGCAAATCACTCGCTATCCAGAACGGATCAATCAAGGCGGACACCCGAAGTTGACACCACTCCATCAAGCGATTTTACGGAAAAAAGAAGACATCGCGATTGCTTTGATCAAAGCGGGCGCGGATGTGAACCAAGCCGATGCCAGTTTGCGATCACCGCTCCACCTATGCGTGGATCGGAATCTTACAGCTGTGGCCGAGGCGTTGCTTAAAGCGAAGGCGAAGCCCGACATCTTGGATAAGGGCGGTTGGACGCCACTGCATTATGCGGCGGCTCAGGATCGACTTGAAGTGGCCAAAGTGCTTATTGAAGGAGGTGCCAATGCCAGTGCATTGTCTGCACGTGGTGGCACCTCGCTGCACGAGGCAGCCGCAAGTGGTAGTGCAGAGATGGTGCAACTGATCTTGTGGCAGAACGTCGATCCTTCGATCGTCGCTTCTGATGGCGGTACTGCTCTGGATGTCGCCGTCCACTATAAAAACAAAGCGGCTATTCAGCTATTGCGCCCCTTAGCCGAGAAATAGCACCTTTTTATTTTTCCAGGAGTGGTGCAATGCGCCCGTCTTCGAACACATAGATTTTTAGGTGCTGGCTGCTGAGACTCACCAACTCAGCTTTCGACATGAGCATCGCGGCAGTGGACCAGGCATCGGCCATGGCAGCCGTGTCGGTTATCAACCAAATGCGCTCATATTCGGCCTCCGGGGCCTTTGGGTCGGGCGAAACAATATGGCAGCCCTGAATGCCTGTCCCGGATGCGCTCAGGGCGGCATTTGCCAACTGGACCGTGTGCTTCGCTGTTCCCGATTGCAGCTCGATCGGCCAGCTCTTTTCACCGAATGCGATTTGTGTGCTGGTGCCTGAGGCGAGTAGTGCAGAGGTGATTCCATACTCGAGGCACATCACTTTGAGGCGATCAAGGGTATAGCCTTTACCGATGCCTCCCAAGTCGATCTCGCGTCCAGGCTGGATACAGTGGATGGCCGGACGCTCGGGATCGATCATGAGTTGTCCCTCGAGCTGCGGGGCGGGTCCCGCGCTGGTGTTTTTATAGTGCTCGATTTGACGGCCCAGAGTGATGTCAAAAAGTCCTCCGGTTCGCTTATGTGCCACAAAGGCGAGGCGCAGGCACTCATAGCTATCCTCACTGATAAAGAGCGACTGGTCTGCTTGCATCTGGTTGACCTGCCAAATGTCACTGCCGGGGTAGTGGCGGCTTAACTGACGCTCCATCGTGTCGATACATTCGATGCAGGCATTGCCCACCTGTTTGGCCAGCAACGCGTTGTCAGAGAGGAGTCGTAGGACGAAGGTCGTTTTCATCGCTTCGTGCTCGATGATGTGCGTCTGCGTCATTTGATGGGCTCTCCATTCCATTGCTCCCAAATATCATTACGCAAGTAGACCATCAGACTGACGTTGTTTCTCAAGCCGCGGGGTAGGGGCACATGAGTGTTTTCCAGGAGATCGCTAGCGCGGCCGACTTGCTCCGGCATAGCAAAAACGATCGAATAGTCGCGAAATGCCTCCTTTGGCTCCGGACAGTAGCCCACTTCGTCAAGACTCCGTAGATACCAGGGGAGTGGCCAGTATTCACTGCCGATGACCGCGGCAGTCGACAAAGAGTGCATCGCATTCAGCTCGTTTAACCAGGATGCTAATCTCACGGTATCCCCACTCGTGGGCACATAGGCATAGGGGTTGCGAATGTCGTTGGCGAATCGGCCACAAGCGAATGTGCTTTGCCGGCTTTGCCAGAGGAGGGTCAGCATGAGCAGAATCGACAAGGCAATGCGGGTGATGCGGGCAGTTGTTTTCCAGTGGTCGAAGGCCATACCGGCCAGCAGACAAAGGTGCGCCCAAGGGAGTAGCACAAGCCAAGGGGTCTTATATCTGATTATGCTGTATATGAGGAAATGCGCTAGAGCGGACAGGGCGACGAAAACAATCGCGGCGCTGGGTCGTCCGTTTCCACGGGTGAAGCCAAGTGCGGCCAGCGCCATCAGTGCGATCATTGATTCAGACCACCAGTGGCCGAGGCGGAATTTTGGCCAAAGTAGATTGTACGCATAGTAGAGAAAGGGCTTCTCATGCCCGGGAGTCGTTTCGTAGCTAAGGAAAGTTCGGAAGGCATCCAAATAACCAGTAGGATGGCTGAATCCTTCTGTGTAGAAATAGGCCGAGGTGATGACGGCTGCGAAGCCGAGCCAAGCGAATGACTTTAGGTAGCTCTGTATTCCATGTTTATTGCTGGGCTTTTTGTCCAGCCATAGTAGGGTCGCAGCGGCGAAACCCCAGGATAGGATGGAGATGGCGAAAGTCTCTTTGGTGGCAAACATCAGTCCGATGCTAATGCCGCCAAGAATACCCATCGAGGAGCTCGGTTTTTGCAGGTATCGAAAAACGGAGGCGCAGGCCAGCATCCCGAAGAGTGCTATCCAGCTTTCATGGATAAACATTCGGTTATAGTAAACGATCAGAGGCGAAGTCGCGAGGAGCGCCGAGGCGGCCATGGTGCCGGGCATGCCTATCTCCTTCCGCCAGAGTAGGGGGGTGAAACACAAGAGTAGTCCGGCGATGACGGTGTTCAGACGGAGCGTTTCAACGCTAAGAGATTTCCAGTCGTTTTCACTGCGGAATCGTGCGATCGGGACGGCGCTCTTCCGAAGCCATGGACCATGGAAATGGCTCGCATCGAACCGGGGTTGTTCACCTTCCAGTTGTTTGCCTAAAAGGCGTGCGCCGGTGGCTTCGTCAAAATGGACCGGTGGAGTGCCCAAATTCTGCATGCGGAGGTAGGTTGCGAGCAATGCGATCGCAATCCAGCCAGTCCAAATGAGGCCTCTTTTCATCATCTGCAAATTTGATTCAAGGGTAATTCCTAGTTGCAGCAATCATGCTTTACGATTGAGATTTATAAAATATGCCCTGCCGGTGTATCTATATTTTATGGGAGTGCTCGATGGCCTATGCGTCAACGAAGCCTTCGGGGCACTCCCGCACCAGAAAAAAAAGTCCGCAACCTTACGGACGCGGACTTTAAAGTGAATGCATCGGTCGGATCGACTACTCTGAGATGCCGTAGACTTCGACTTCGACGTAGTGGTTCATGTCGTTGGCGGTGTTTCCGTTGCTCCAAAGTCGCACGTGTTGAGCATTCTCACCCTTGGCATCGATCAGCTTGCCGAAGCGACTCTCTACGTATGGCTGGTCGTTTCCTTTGCCTTGTTCGGCGGAATTGTCGTAGTCGTTATTGAAGAGTGTGGTGACGCCGGATTCGAAGGTGGGATCGTTGGAGACCTGCACGATGACATCGTGATAGGCGCGCTTTTGAGAGTGGTAGTGCCAGACCCAGATCGCGCTGAGGTCGGCGGGCGCACCGAGGTCGATCTGCACCCATTGCGGTCCGTCCATCAACTCGACGAAATAGCCTTCGCCGGCTTCTTTATCACCGTCGGTGACGTAGGAGAGTTCACCGATGATCGGAAAGTCGTCACTGCCGGTGACTTCCTTGCCAGCGGACAGGAGGACGGTGCCCTCCGGAACCATAAGAGTGGGGACGGTAGACGGTGCTTGTTCGAGATTGGGTACCTTGATGGGCTGTGGCGTGCCTTCAATGAGTTCTGGCGGGATTTCCGTGGTCAGAGGCATGCTACCCGCTGGAGATGCAGCGACCTCCGAACTTGCGCTGCTTGAATCAGTTGCACTCTTATCGCCGCATGCAGCGAAGAGGAGGGCGGATAATGCCATTAGGCTAAATGTTAAATATTTCATAATGTTTAGGTGTGTAGATGTTCGTCGGTGAAAGTGATGACTTGACGGCTGTTGGCCGCGGGGTTGACCCAATAAATGGGTGCTTCGGATTCGAGTGCATGGCGCGCATCGCAGGTCAATTCAGCCTCACCCCGGATGGCCGCGAAGAAGTTTTCAATGTGTGGTTGGTGTGGCGGCTTGTTCAGGCCGCCGGGAAGTGCGTAGACGTCGGGTGGTGCGGACTCGTAGGATGCGATGGCATCAGAGCCACCTGCGGCGACGCCGACTGCTTCCTTTTTGAGTAATCCTCGGCGGACGAGTTCGTCCCAGGTCGCGTTGTTACTTGCCCCGGATTCTTTGTAGATATTGGTGTAGGCTTCACGCTCGGAAATTTCGATCGTGCCGTCCGTCCCCATGAAAGATTCGTAGTAGCCGCCGCCCGCGCTGGTCGTGGTCAACACTTGGTAGAAGGCCCGTGCATTGCCTTGCGGCGTGTCGTAGTCGAAAATGCACATGACATTGTCGAAGTGCTCGCGATCTTTGAAGTAGCTGCGGCCGCCGGAGGCCGTGACGGATTTCGGCTGTGAGCCGAGGAACCAGTTGAAGATGTCGATTTGGTGGGCGCCCAAGTCGGAGATGGGGCCGCCTGACAGTGCCGTGTAGAAACGCCAGTTGAGGAAGCGGTGACGCAGTTCTTCGAGCGAGAGTGTATGGTCGGCTCCAGTGTTGAAGCCATATTGACGCAACACGTCGGCTTCGGGCAGGATCGATGGCTTGGAGACGATGTCCTGCGAGGAACTCAGCGCCCGGTTCCACTGACCGTTCACGTTGATCAATTGTCCGCAAATCTTATGCTTATTGATCAATTCATTGAGCGTGAACTGGTAGCGCGGGTTGCTTCTGCGCTGGTGACCGATTTGGCACAGCTTACCGGTGCGATCCATGGCTTCAACCATGGCGCGGGCGCCTTCGATTGTGTTGGACATCATTTTCTCGCAGAAGACATTGCAGCCCGCTTCGAGCGCCATGACAGTGTGGGGCGAGTGCCAGAAGTCCGGCGTGGCCACGAAGACGGCGTCGAGGTTCTTGGCTTCTTTGGTCAGCATTTCCTCGGCGTCGAGGTAGCGGTTGATATTGTAGTCGAAGCGTGACTTGATGGCGGAGAATGTGCGTCCGACCCGCGCTTTCATGATGTCACAAGCCGCGACATAACGGATGCCTGGGATGTTCGCCATGGCGTTGAACAGCACTTCGTGTTGTTTACCGCAGCCGATGAAACCGACACGGATGTCGTTCGACGACGTGCCGCCGGTTTTGGCTCTGAGGATTGACGGGGCGCCGATGGCGAGGCCCGCGCCAAGAGCACTTTTAGTTAGAAAGTCTCGGCGGGAAAGATTGAGAAATTTGGGATTCATCGTAGCAGTATCCTCAGGGTTGGAATTACCATTTTTTGAGGATAGCAAAGCGGTTATACTTCGCAAGCGCCAGAGCCAGAACGATCATGATGATGTGAATGCCCAGCCAAGCTACGCCCGCGTCCTGTTTAATGAGGATCAGTCCGAAAGTGAGGCTAGTATAGACTAAGCCCATGGCGAAGAGTGAAAAGCGCGTGGCCAATCCCAAGAGAAGCGTGAGCCCCAGGAGGATGAGTGCGGGCCCGAGAACGACATCGTAAAGATCTAGCCCCCAACCCGGGATCAGCGGCTCATTGGCGAATTTATCGTAAAGCGGGACGGGGACTCCGTGGTAATTAGACAAGGCGTAGACCTTTGAAGTCGTCGCCTCGGTCAGCCCGTAATCGTTGGGGGCTCCGTCGACCATGACAGCTTTGGAGCCAGCCGAAGTTCCAGCGAATTTTTCAAGGCCAGTTTGGATTGCGCGTATCGCCAGCCACAAGCGAAGTGTCAGCATGCCAAGGCTCAGGCCAAGGTCGTTCGAGTCGGAGTTTTCGTTGAAGTGCATAATGTGCTGTTGGAAACAATGAGGGGTAGGTGTTGCTCTAATTTTTAATGTAGGGAACTTAGGAAATATACAAATAATTTTTTTTTTAATTTGGATTAATTTTTTACGGCCGTGGCGTTTTTAAAAAATTTATAATACGTAAATATATGCATACAAGTTAGATGAGTTTATTTTAAGATTCGTTTATCGATTCATTAACGATTGATTTAAATCTCGATAGCTAGCTTTATATTGACATTTATCGTCAAATATTTTTTTCACAATTATAGATGCGTCCACAAGCTCTAAGCAAAAATACCCTAGACGAGTGTACCTCCATATTTTTTGAGTCGCTGCGTCCGGGTCAATTGATGGAGTCGCTCTTTAATGCGATCCCCGGAGCCTTTTATTTCGTTAAGAATTCGGAGAGTCGTTTCATGGCTGCGAGTTTAAGCTTTGCCAAAACGATAGGGGAATCGTCGGTCGAGGCGATACTGGGAAAAACCGACTATGACTACAGTCCGGATTTTCTAGCTGACGCGTTTTACGCGGACGACCAATTGGTTATGTGCACGGGGCAAGCAATATTTGATAAGATCGAGTTGGTGCCTTCCACAGATGGCTCCTTGGATTGGCTCTGCACATCGAAGATTCCGCTATATGATAATGCCGGCGTCGTGGTCGGGCTGGCGGGCGTCGCGCGCGTGATCCGTGATTCGGATGCGATGTATGCAGATCATCCGGAGATGCGCCGCATCGTCGACTACGTGCGTAAGCACTACCGCCAAAAGCTTTCGATATCGGATATGGCAAAAGAGGGTGGTATCTCAGTCAGTACGCAAGAGCGATTGTTCCGCAAACTCTTTGGGCTGACGCCACTGATGTATTTGCAGAAAACACGCCTCAATGCCGCCTGTGCTATGCTACGCAATAGCCATATTGATTTGGCGCGTATCGCCAAAGACTGTGGCTTCAATGATCAGACGAGCATGACGCGTCTCTTCCGCCTCGAACTGAAGATCACGCCGCTCAAATACCGTCGCCGTTTCAGTGAGGCCTCAATACCTCGCCGTAAGGCGTCTTCTAAAACTATTCTTTTCCCAAAAGTGTGAACACCCCCATATAAAAAATGAAACATAGTAAAAACGATAAAATAGTCTTCTGGGGTGCATTTGTTGCCCTGATCACCACTTCGATGGCGTTCATCATTCGCGCCATTTTAATCAACAGTGGCATTTGGCCGGAACAGTTCGGCTTGGACAAGGTGCAGAGTGGCGTTCTCTTCGGTGCCGGCATTTGGCCCTTCGCGATCAGTATCATTTTATTCAGCTTGGTGATCGACCGAGTGGGCTACAAATTTGCGATGTTTTTCAGCTTCGGCTGTTATGCAGTTTTTGGTGCGTTGGCTTTGATGGCTTATGCGGCGGTAAATAGTGATCTTACCGATCTGCCGACCGCGCAGGCTAAAGCCTGGAGCTATCTCTATTGGGGCTCGGTCATCCTGGGCTTGGGCAACGGCACGGTCGAAGCTTTTATCAACCCAGTGGTGGCGACACTCTTTAGGGATGAAAAATCCAAATGGCTCAATATACTGCACGCTGGCTGGCCTGGCGGTCTTGTAATTGGTGGTATATTAGCGATTGGGCTTGGTGGTATCGTCGCGGACGATTGGCGCATCTTGGTTGCCTTGATGTTCTTGCCCGCTTTAGTTTACCTGATTATGTTGGCACGGGTTAAGTTTCCCGTTAATGAGCGGGTGGCTGCAGGTTCCAGCTATCGCGAAATGTTGGCAGAATTCGGCACTGCGGGTGCATTTATCGCCTTTTACTTAATCTTTGCCCAATTGGGGAGTGTTTTTGCATGGTCTAGCACTATTACCTGGGCACTCATTGCGGTTTCGGTCATCGCTTATGCCTTTTACAGCCGTTCATTTGGTAATCCACTCCTCTTAATTCTTGTCATCATTATGATGCCTCTGGCCACGACGGAGCTCGGCACGGACGGATGGATTTCGGCGCTGATGGAAAAGCCCATGCACGTTGCAGGTTGGGATCCGACTTGGGTTTTGGTTTATACCTCCGGCATTATGATGCTGCTTCGTTTTAATGCGGGGCCGGTGATCCGCAAATTTGGCCCTCTTGGTTTGCTGGCAATGTGCTCAGCGTTGGCAATACTCGGTTTGTATCTGCTCTCGTTTGCGGATGCGGTCATTTTTATTTTCCTTGCAGCCACCATTTATGGTGTAGCGAAGACTTACTTTTGGCCTACTATGCTGGGTGTTGTTTCTGAACAAACCCCGAAGGGTGGTGCGCTCACGATCAATGCGATCGCTGGTATTGGAATGCTGACTGTCGGCATTCTTGGCGGGCCTTTCATTGGTTATTTGCAAGAAAGCTCGGTCACTGCCGGGATCAAGGAGGATCTACCTGAGGTGTATGAATCGGTGACGGTGGAAAGTGATTACCTTCTCGGGCATTACACCGCTCTAAACGCAGATGCCTTAGACGAACAGCCTGAGTCAATTCAAGAGAAAGCGACTGATATTAGAGAGCGCGAAACCCAAGGCGCACTCGCTAAAATGTGCATGTTTCCGGCGTTCATGTTGGTCTGCTACATTGGTCTCATTCTCTTCTTTAAAAGCAAGGGTGGTTATCAGCCTAAAGTAATTGTATAACACCAGTTTGCCTGTATAAAAACTACGACTATGCAAATGCATAATCTATGAATACAAAGTTTACTCGTCGAACATTTTTAAATGCAGGTTCAATTGCTGTCATTTCTCTCGTATTGCCACGTTTTTCGATCGGGCAGTTGGGACCTTCGGCCAATATCAAGCAAAGCCACTAGTGCATGTGGCACAGCGTGTCGGCGGACGAATCGAATGGGATCTAACTAAAGGGGTATCAACCGTCATGAGCTGAATCGTTACATTAACGACCCGGTGTGTGAATGGTGGAGCTACGAGGAAGATCTGTGGTCTTCCTGATTTCAAACCATCTGTATAATCTATCACCGAATAATGAATAAATATATCACGATTTATTTTCTTTTATTTGCATTCTGCGGCACCCCCTGCGCGGCTTCGAATCTCTTTTTCGGAGATCCGCCTGATGCACATCACCCCTACGCGGTGCATGACCGCAATCGCCCACAACCTGCGGTGGTTGTGCCCGGAGCGCAGTATGGCGACGCACCCTCTGATGCGATCGTTCTCTTCGATGGCACCGAGGCATCGCTGTCCAATTGGGAGCATCGAAAAGCAGATTCACAGCGAAAACGGGATTGGTATGTGGTGGATGGTATTTTAAGGCCTGTCAAAGGTGCCGGTTACCTCGCAACCAAACACAAATTTGGTGATGTCCAGCTACATATTGAGTGGCTTGCTCCAGCGGAACGTAGTGGGGAAGGCCAAGGGCGTGGAAATAGTGGGGTGTTCTTGATGGAAACTTTTGAAATACAGATACTCGACAATTACGATAACCCAACCTACCCGGATGGCACTGCAGGTGCCCTATATGCGGTTATGCCGCCAGCGGTAAATGCTTTGCGTCCTTACGATCAGTGGCAGAGCTACGACATTATCTTTCGCCGCCCCATTGTTCGTGACGGAGTCATTGTCGACGAGGGATCCATTACTGTGCTTTGTAATGGTGTCGTGGTTCAAGATTGCACTCCACTTGAAGGGGGGGGCACATGGAAAACACGTGCGGACCCAAACACGCTGCATCCTGATAAAGGCAGTCTTGCATTACAAGATCACGGCGATCCGGTCAGCTTCCGAAATATTTGGATTCGCCCTTTACGTCCACGCCCGATCGATGGAGGCTCTGATGGACGCTTGAGTGTAGAAGCGACGCAGGCTAAGCGTCTCCAAATCGCGGCTGAGATACGCCGTGATGCTGCCGAGATGCAGGAAGGGCTGGATCAAGCGCTACGACTGTATGAGTCGTTGATGTATGCTGTGGAGCCGGTTGCACTGCAAACTGCTGATGCGATCATCAAGGACTATCTGGTTTACCTCGAAAGTCTGGATCTAAATAAATTCGAATCTGAAAAGAAAAACCTACATGATATAGCCAAAGCAGTGATCTATCTGAATAAGTTTTCGATTTTACCTGAAGAACACTTTGCGTTGCCGCAGGTTGAAGCACTACTCAAACGTTTTGATTTGAAAGTTGAACGATAAAGAAATTCACGCGGATAAGTGCGACTGGCCTGAGTCATTACTTGATTCAACTTGACTGGAGAGTGCCTGGATGGCAGGTTTGGAGTGTTTAGCGTCTCAACTTAGGTAAATGAGTTCACCGTTGTTGTTCGCAGACTTATAAATCGCTTGAATGAGTTCGACGCTCTTGCGTGCTTCGCATGCACTGGTTGTGGGTTCGCGCCCTGCTTGAGCCCGGATTATGCATTAAAGAATCTCGATCGATAGTTTAACCCAAACTATGCAAAGGGACTTCTCGAACCAGGTTTTCTGGTTCTTCGCTCTTTTTAGTGGGTAAGGTCACTCAGTTATTCTGATTTTTAACCACTCGCTGCGCTGGAGGCACCGAGCCACGGAGAAGGCTTGCTTGCCATAAGAAATTTCAGACGCTCATTATTTATGGGTGGATCACTTATTGAAGAAGAACTGACGAAGAAGATCATTGGCGCTGCAATTGAGGTGCAAACTTACATGCGGCTGACTGAGTGCCGGGTGGGACTGCTGATGAATTTCAATGTGCCCGTTTTGAAAGATGGAATCAAGCGTCTGGTCCTGTAATTCCAAGCCTACTCCACCGTAACCGACTTAGCCAAGTTGCGCGGCTTATCGACGTCGCAGCCGCGTTCGAGTGCGACGTGGTAACTAAAGAGCTGAATTGGAATGCTCATCAGGATCGGCATGACGATTTCGTGGGATTCCGGCACGATCACGACGTCGTCGACCAAGCCGACCGGGATGTCGCAGTCCTCCGAGGCGATACAGATAACCTTGCCCTTACGAGCTTTAACTTCCTGCACATTGGCCATGCTCTTGGAGAAAATCTCCCCACTGGTCGCGAGAAACACACTGGGGCATGCTTCGCAGATGAGTGCGATGGGGCCGTGTTTCATTTCTGCGGCGGGGTAGCCCTCGGCGTGGATATAGGAAATTTCCTTTAATTTTAGGGCACCCTCCAGCGCGATGGGAAACATCAGCTGACGTCCCAAAAAGAGGCAGTCTTCGTAATGGGCATATTTCTTTGCGATGGCGGCAATCTTGTCGTTTTGCTTGAGGATCTCTTCGACTTGCTGGGGCACTTTTTTGAGTGCCTTGACGATCTTGACCCCGTCACCATAACTGAGGTCGCGGAGGCGGCCGAGGTAGAGTGCGAGCATGGCGCAGATCATGATCTGCGAGGTAAAGGCCTTGGTTGAGGCGACTCCGATTTCGGGCCCCGCATGCTGATAGATGCCGCCGTCGCTCTCGCGTGCGATGGTTGAGCCGACGCTGTTATTGATCGCGAGTGTCCGATAACCCTTGCGTTTCGCCTCACGCAGCGCACCGAGTGTGTCGATCGTCTCGCCGGATTGGCTGATAGCAATAACAAGCGTGTTCTTGTCGAGGGGCGAGTTGCGGTAGCGGAACTCGGAGGCATATTCCACCTCGACCGGGATACGGGCGAAGCGCTCAATTAAATACTCGGCCACAAGGCAGGAGTGCCAAGCCGTGCCGCAAGCGAGAAACAGAATGCGATCAATCTGACGCAGCTCTTGGGGGCTCAGATTCAGACCGCCAAAGACCGCCGTGCTGGCGTCATCAGAGAAGCGGCCGCGCATGCCGTTTTTCAGTGATCTCGGCTGTTCGAAGATTTCCTTCTCCATGAAATGGGCGTAGTCGCCGAGTTCTGCTTCAGTGGTGTCCCAGTCGACCTTATGGATGACGGCCTCCACATTCTTGCTGGAGACCGTTGTGATCGAGAAGTCGTCCTTCTTCAGGTGTACGACCTCGTTGTCGTTCAGGTAAACGACGTTTTGAGTGCAATGCGTGATGGCATTGACATCAGAGGCCAACAGATTCTCGCCTTTACCGATGCCAATGATCAGAGGGGAGCCCTTGCGCGCGCCGATCAGCTCATCGGGATAGTCCGGACAGATGACGGCGATCCCATAGGTGCCCTCCACGTGGCGGAGGCTCTTACGAACTGACTCCAGGAAGGGGTTTCTACCTGTATCGGGTGCTTCTTTGGCATAGTGATAGGCAATCAGATTGCAAAGCGCTTCGGAGTCCGTCTCGGATTGGAAGGTGTAGCCTTTTTCAAGGAGGAAGTCCTTCATCGCGGCATAGTTTTCAATCACCCCGTTATGGACGAGAGAGATCTTGCCGTCGCTACTGGTGTGGGGGTGGGCGTTGGCCTCGGTCACGTCGCCATGGGTCGCCCAACGGGTGTGACTGATGCCGAGGTTGCCCCCGAGTTGTGGCTCATTGAGCGCCTCTTCCAGATTAGCCACTCGACCGACCCGTTTGATTTGCTCGAAGCCTTTACCCGCAGATATGACCATTCCAGATGAGTCATAGCCTCTATATTCCAGGCGCTTGAGACCATCCAGCATGACACTTCCCGCTCGATCGCGGCCGATATATCCAACTATTCCACACATAAAGCTTCAAATAAGTCCAGAGACTCTCTAGCTTTACAAGTCAATTGTTATTTGTCTTCTAAACTCTACCGTCTACCTCCTTATCTTATGAAAAAGCGAAAAGTTATCTGTATCATCATGGGAGGGGGGCGCGGCTCTCGTCTGAGTCCCTTGACCAGAGATCGTTGCAAGCCCGCAGTTCCGCTCGCGGGGAAGTATAGACTCGTCGATATTCCGATCAGTAACTGTCTCAACTCTGGCTTCAACCAGATATTCGTCCTCACTCAGTTCAATACTGCCTCGTTGCACCGACATATTCAGGAGTCCTACAAATTTGATCCCTATGCGGGCGGTTTTGTCGATATTCTCTCGGCAGAGCAAACCGACCAAAGTGATACATGGTATCAAGGCACGGCCGATGCGGTTCGCCAAAATATGCACCACTTCCAAGGAAGCCGAGAAGACGACTTATATTTAATTCTTTCCGGAGACCAGCTTTACAGGATGGACTTGGAGGATGTCGTGCGTGAACACGACGCTTCCGGAGCTGATGTCACGATTACCGCGAAGCCTCTGGGGCTTGATGAGGCGGAGGGGCTTGGTCTTATGCGGATAAACGACAAGCTCGAGGTCACAGAATTCGTCGAGAAGCCGACTGACCCCAAGATCATCCAGGGCCTTGCTGTGGGCGAGAGCGTGCGTACGAAAATGAAGGATCCCGGCACAAGAGACTACTGTCTTGCCTCTATGGGCATTTATGTCTTCAACGCCAAGGTTCTGATTGATGCTCTCAAGTCCGACGCGACGGATTTTGGTAAAGAGATTATTCCAGGGCTTCTCGGGCAGGCTAAAATCTGTAGTTATGTCTTCGACGACTATTGGGAGGATATCGGAACGGTTAAAGCCTTCTTTGACGCCAACATTCGTTTGACCGATCCCGTGCCACCCTTCAACTTCTTCGACGAGGAAGCACGTATCTTTACGCACGCTCGCTTCCTTCCGGCATCGAAAATCAACTCGTGCGTTGTGGATCGTGCCATCCTGGCAGATGGCTGTATCGTCACGGATGGTCTAATCAAACATTCAACTCTGGGTGTGCGTTCCGTCGTCCGCGAGCAATCCTCGCTCGAGAATGTGGTCATGATGGGAGCGGACAATTTTGAAGCCACTGAGGATCTGGAGGAAAATAGCCGCCTCGGCCGTCCCGCCTATGGAGTGGGTAAAAATTGCATGATCAAGAACGCTATCCTCGATAAAAATGTTCGAATCGGCAATAATGTCGTACTCGATCCGACGGGCTTACCCGACAACTATGGTCCCGATGTTAGCGTGGCGATTCGGGACGGCGTCCTCGTCGTCTGTAAGGATACTATCGTGCCCGACGGATTCGTTATCAAAGCGTAAATTTCCAGGTGCCGTTGATCCGGCGAATTGGCCGTGCCCTCAACCGGGTGCCATTCAAGCCACGGGGGAACACAAACCGCAACTGTTGCCGGAACGCGTCCCGCACCTAAAGGTGCGGGCATACGTATGTGGCTTTCCCGCTAAGCGGGATGGCCGCCTGACCCCGCACTTAAAATTGCATGGCGCCCTCAAAAGGGGCGCGGTTTTCTGTTGCTCGAATCAGGGAAAACTGCACAATGTACCCTGAAGATAGTTCACATTCTGCGGACAAAACAAAACCCCTATATCGCGATGAAGAATATACTAATTTGCACGGATGGTTCTGGTTATTCTCACGAAGCTTGCCTTTACGCAGCTTGGCTCAACCTGCAAACGAAGGCGAACATTTCGGTGCTCTACGTTACCGATATTCGACAGTTTGAGATACCGGCGGTTGCCGATTTTAGCGGTAGCTTGGGGGTTCAACCCTTTGAGGGTATGATCAACCAGTTGCAAGAGGTGGAGAAGATCAAGTCTGACTTCGTCAAGGAGCAGGCGCTCAAGGTATTCAAGGATGCTGGAGTGGACGATGAGGCAATCACGTTTCATCATGAGACCGGTTTACTCGTCGAAGTGATGTCGGACTATGCCGATACTGTGGACCTGGTTCTATTGGGCAAACGCGGTGAAAACGCTAACTTTGCCTCGGAGCACCTCGGATCCATGCTGGAGCGTGTGCTTCGGTCGATCGACAAACCATGCCTCGTTACCAATCGTCAATTCAAGCCCTTCGATAAAGTCGCGATTGCCTATGACGGGGGGCCTAGCTGTAGGTTAGCCATTGAATACATGGCGAACAATGAAATCTTCCGTGCCTTGGACCTGCATTTGATCGTCTGCGTTGAAGGGCATAAGGAAGATCAGGCGACAGAAAGAATGAAGGAAGCGGAAGCGGCGATGCATCGATCCGGACTTTTCCCCCAGAGCCAAGTCCTGACCGGTGAGGTGGAAACGGCCATTGCCGATTATGTCAAGAAGAGCCACGTTGATCTCCTCGTCGTGGGGGCCTATGGCCACAGCCGCATTCGGGAGTTACTCATCGGTAGTACCACGACCCAGCTCCTGCGGCGCTGTCATGTGCCGGTGCTTTGCTTCCGCTGACGTAGCTGCACGGCTCCGATGAGGAGTGCCCCCGCGACAATCATAAAGATCGAATAAAACTGCCCACGGCTTAATCCAAAGAGTAGGGCGGCGTCCGGCTCGCGAAACAGCTCGCCAATGATGCGCACGATGCCGTAGCCGAGGAGGAATTCGCCGCTCAGTTGCCCCAGGGGTGGTCGCGTCCGCCAAAAGCGCCATTGCACATAGAGTAGCATCAAGCCACCCTCCAATGCCGCTTCGTAGAGTTGCGAAGGGTGCCGCGGTTCAGGGCCGTAGGTGCCCAGGGCCGGGTTATAGTTTTTGGGGCTTTCAGGAAAAATCACTGCCCAGTTGACGAGGCTGACACGCCCCCAGAGCTCACCATTTATGAAGTTGGCAATGCGCCCCAGCATCAGGCCGAGCGGCCCGACGGTGACCATGATGTCGCCGAGTTGTAAAAATCCGTATTTGTATCTACGCGCAAACCAAACCAATGCGAGAATCACTCCGACAAAGCCGCCGTGGCTCGCCATTCCTCCCTGGTCGACACGGAACAGAAGCGCTGGATTACGCAAAAATGCTTCCAGATCGTAGAGTAGCATGTAGCCCAGACGTCCACCGACGAGGACACCCAGAATTACGGCGGTCATCAAGGTCGCCCGGGCGTCCGCATCCATCGCAAACTTGCCCTTGGCATCGTAGAGCTTGAGCAAGAGCCAAGCCCCTAAGAAGCCTAAAAGATAGGCCAGCCCATAATAGCGGATGCCGTCGAGCCCTAGAGGATTCTCGGGGAAACGTATTAAAAAAGGGCTTAAGTCGTGTACCCAGTATTGGCTTTGATCGATCATTGTGTACTTAGTTAGAGATCAAAGGCAATACGCTCAATCACCAACTCTTTTCTTTGACATTTCATGCTGTGCCCAAATCTTTGTTGACATGTCCAAGTCCTACTTTCCGGTTCTACTCTGCCTCAGCACTCTATGTAGCTTCAGCCCCGTGGTGTTCGCTCAATCAGACAACATTCGTGTGACGGTCGCCAATCTAAGTCAGGATGTCAGTCTTCTGACCCAACAGGTCAAAACCATGCGTTTGGAATTGGAAGAGCTCCAGCGTGAAAATGCGCGCTTGCGCGCCCAGGCCGCCGCCGCGAGTGGCGATTATCCGACTCAAGCCCAGATCTCCCGTCTCTCTGCAGCCGTCGAAAGCCTTCGCCGCGAATACCGTGCGGCTGACGAGGTGCAGAAGCAACAGATCATCGCCGAGGTCACTCGCCAGATCAATGCGCTGGCCAAAGAGACTCAAGGCGCCATCAACACCGTAGCTCAGGCCTTCGACAGCCAGCCCCAAGTCGCCGCGAGTGTTCATTTTTCCGACGATTACCCAAAGACGGGTAGACCCTACGTTGTCCGTGCTGGAGATACGCTGAGTGCCATCGCCCGATCCCATGGTTCCACGGTTAAGGACATTCAAAACGCCAATAAAATTGTCAATCCTGCCCGCGACCTGAAAGTCGGTGAGACTATCTTCATCCCGATCGCCCAATAAAAACATGTCCAATTCTAAAACCAGACTCGGCCGCGGCCTCGGTGGCCTCATTTCCGGAGCGGGAAGTGCCCAGCCCAAGACCAAAGACGCAGCTCCCGCTGCCTCGTCCGCAAAGAAGGCTCCGGTGAAAACCGCTTCTGGCACGAAGCGCGCCCCCGTCACCGCGCCCAACGCCCCCGGCTACCGCGAGATCCAAGTCAAAGACATCGTCGCCAATCCCTA
>DLQD01000132.1 GCA_002480015.1 Opitutia bacterium UBA7441 | reverse complement strand
CTCACCCTAACCGCCCTCTTGCCACTCATGAGCTCTGCAATCGAAAAAGCCTTCCCACCCACCGAGGCAGGTGCCTTCGAGATCAAAACCCTGCCCGCCGCACGCCTCATCGCTGCGCAAAGCGAGGCTGCCTATTTTGACGAGAACAACGGTCTTTTCCGTCCACTCTTCCGCTATATACGAGCACGCAATATCGCCATGACCACTCCAGTCGAAGCCGAAATCGAGCCTGGGGTGATGTATTTTTACATCGGCGCCGACGTGGATGCTGAAGTCCTCGAAGCCACGGAAAATGTCAGCGTGCATGCGCTGCCCGAGCGAATAGTCGCCAGCCACGGGGCTCGCGGTAGCTACAGCGAAGCCAATTTTTCAGCCACCGCCGCTGCGCTTCGCACATGGCTCGCAGACCACGATACCTACGTAGTGGCCGGCGAGGCACGTGGCATATTTTGGAACGGCCCCTACGTGCCGGGCATATTCAAACGCTTCGAGGTACACATCCCCGTGCAGTTAAAACACTAGATCGGTCTTAGCCACATGTCGCCTACCTACTCCATTATCATTCCGGCCTACAACGAAGGCCGTGAGTTACCTGCCACGCTGCAGGCGATCCGAGCGGCTATGGCTGAGGTCTCCGCGTCCGGCGAATGCATCGTGGTGGATAATCATTCGAGCGACGACACGGCCGAAGTCGCCCGCGCGCACGGCGCGGACCTCGTCGTCTACGAACCCATTAATCAGATCGCCCGGGCGCGCAATGCCGGTGCCGCCGAGAGCCGTGGCCGCTATCTCATTTTTATCGATGCCGACACTCGGATCCAACCGGAGCTGCTGGCCGAGGCACTCCGCCAGCTTGATCATGGAGACTGTGTTGGCGGCGGATCGGTGGTGCGTTTTGAGGGTGCAGTCGGCTTGATTGGGCGCTTCGGCATCGGCCTATGGGAGCGCATCTCCAAGCTCACACGCGTCGCGGCAGGTAGCTTCCTTTTCTGCCTGCGCGAGGCGTTTTATGCTGTCGGCGGCTACGACGAGGCGCTCTACGCCAGCGAGGAAGTCCGCTTTTCTCGCCAGATCAAACGATGGGGTGCCAAACGGGGGCTATGTTTCAGAATTCTTGATCTCGCCCCGGTGATGACCTCAGCACGCAAGCTGCAATGGTATTCAGGTCTACAAATCCTCGGCTGGGTCGGGCTCATGATCGTGCTGCCCTTCGCCGTGCGCTCTCGCAAGCTCTGCGGCTTTTGGTATGATCGGCCCAAGGTGGAGACGTAGCGATATTTTGTCGCCACCGTCCGCGTAGAATAACAAAGCCACACGGTGGAGGCAAAGCAGGATGGAACCAAAATTAGCCACACAAGCTAATCGCAGTCGATACAGTCGCCACGCCGACAACTTCCTTGCCCCGCAGGGAACAGGCTCCTATATTGTAGGTCTTTTTTAATTCCGGGCGTGTTCGTGCCGGAAATTTTATTTTAGAACATGCTCTACGACCGACCGTATATGCGCCATTCCACCTCGGAGACTGGCCCTCAAAAGGCCTCGATGGTGACCCAGCTGATCGCCATCACAGTGGCTGTGTTTGTCCTGCAGCAGGTCATGAATGTCTTCTTCCCCGGCATCGGCGGGCGGGACAATCGCTTTTTGTCCGAGTGGTTTGCCCTGAGCGGGCAAAACTTCCGCGAGCTTAAAGTGTGGACGATCCTCAGCTATGGCTTCCTTCACAGCACGGCGGGCTTTTTCCATATCTTCGGCAATATGCTAGGCCTGTTTTTCATCGGGCGCATCATCGAACCATTGATCGGCCGAGAACGTTTTCTCGGGCTCTACTTGGGGGGCGCACTGATCGGCGGTCTGGTTTATCTATGCTTCCATTTTAGCGGCTCAGGGCCCGTCGTCGGCGCCTCTGCGTCAGTGATGGGTATCCTGGCCTTCTTCTGCCTGCTCTATCCGGAACAACCGATTACACTTCTGCTCTTCTTTGTCCTTCCGATCACGGTTAAACCGAAATGGGTTTTCTGGGGCAGTCTCGCGATTTCGGCAGGCGGCGTCCTTTTCTACGAACTGCCGGGCCACTCCTACGTCGCCCACTCTGCCCACCTAGGCGGCATGCTGGCTGGCATCCTCTACTACCGATATATCCATAATCGCTCGATCCCTTTCGCCACTTCCAGCCGCCCCCGTGCTTCGGTCGAGTTACCGGACTGGTTTAAGCGCAAGCAAAAGACCTCGCGCGACACCAGCTACAAGGTCAATCGCAGGAGCCGCGACGAGTTGCAAAAAGAGGTCGACCGCATTCTTGATAAAATCAACGCCTCTGGCTTCGGTTCCTTGACCGTGGACGAAAAGCAGACCCTCGACCGCGCCAAAGACACTTTAAACCGCTAAGCCCTAGCGAATGACCTCGATCAACACTTCCCAATCACGCATGAAAAAACGAATCGTCCGAATCGCTCTCGTTGTCACGGTCGCACTGGCCTTTGTTCTGTCGACAAACGCCAAGCTCGACCCCTCCCAGGAGATGGCCTCGCAGACGCGCTGGGTCGTCAACACCATCAATGCCCGCCACTATCTGCGAGGCACAATGGAGCAGCTCGATGGAGCCGAGATGGTGGAGGCTTACATCGAGTCCTTCGACTACGGCCGCATGTATTTTACCCGCCCAGAGGTGGACGACTTCATCTTCCGTTTTGGCGATGCGATGGAGGAATTCCTACAAAAAGGCAACCTCTACGCCGCCTTTGAAATCTACAAAAGCTTCAAGCAAAAAGCCGAAGCCCGCACCGAATGGGCCTTTACGCGCTTACAGCAAAACTTTGATTTCACCCTCGACGAGACATTTACCCCCGACCGCCGCGAAGCAGAGTGGCCGGTCTCTGCTGAGGAGGCCGAAGTGCTCTGGCTGCGCCGCCTGAAATACGAGCTGCTCAACGAAATGCTCTCCCTCGCGTCGGAAGACAAGGACGAGAGCGAGGCCTCTATGCCCCTGCAGAATCCCGACGTCGTCGATCCGAATGTCGGCGAAGAGGACGATTTCGATCCGACCAAGCTTCGCCGCCTCCTTGAGGACGAGGCCTTCTATGCCGACATCCTCGATCAAGCGCGCGAAAAGATCCGCCGCCGCTACGAGCGCAACCTCAACCATACCGTGGCGCGCGAAGCCGCCGAAGTGCAGGAGTCCTTCATCAATGCGATGACGCAGCTCTTTGATCCGCACTCCACCTTTCTCTCGTCCGATACACTCGAGAGCTTCAACTCTTCCGTGCAAAACTCTTTTGTCGGAATCGGTGCCCTGCTCGAAGACGACGATGGTATTTGCACGATTAAAGAAATCCTCCCTGGCGGCCCTGCCGAACGCTCACGCCTACTCGAGGCCGAAGACCAGATACTCGGCGTCGCTCAGGGTAATGACGAATTTGAAGACGTCGTCGACATGCAACTGCGTTACATCGTGCGTAAAATCAAAGGCGAGAAAGGCACCACCGTGCGCCTGCTCATCCGCCCCGGCGAGGCAGCCGACCCCTCCGTGCGCAAGATCGTCCCCATCGTCCGCGGCGAGGTCAAACTCACCGCCAACCTCGCCACGGCCAAGCTTATCAGTGTGCCGCTCAACGAAAGCGAAACGGTCTCCGTCGGCATGATAGAGCTGCCCTCTTTCTATGGTAATATCGGCGCAGGCAGCACCCTCACCACCACAACCGACGACGTGGCCGAGTTGCTCAACAAGCTCCGTGATGCGGGCGCCAAGGGCATCATCCTCGACCTCCGAATGAATGGCGGCGGACTTCTCAGCGAGGCCGTCCGCGTGGCCGGACTCTTCATCCCTGTCGGCCCCGTCGTGCAAGTACGCGACAGCTCCGGGCGCACCGATGTGCTTTCCGACCGTGACCCCGAAATGCTCTGGGAGGGGCCCCTCATCGTGCTCACCTCCCGCTTTAGCGCATCCGCCTCCGAGATCGTAGCCGGGGCTCTACAAGACCACGACCGTGCGCTCATCGTCGGCAATAGCTCCACCCACGGCAAAGGCACCGTCCAGGAAGTCTACCACATGAATAACCGCATGCCGTTCAGTTTTTTAAAAAGTAACGAACCTCAAGCCCGCCCAGTCGCATCGAAGATCACTATTAAGCAATTTTTCCTCCCCGATGGCAGCTCCACCCAGGTTAAGGGCGTCCCCTCTGATATCGCCCTGCCCTCGGTTAACGAATTCCTCCCGATCGGCGAGGACGACCTGCCCCATGCCCTACCTTGGGACGAAGTCGAACCCGTCGACTGGGTCAACAATTGGGCGAAACTTAAGGTGGCCAGCCCCGAAGACTCCTCCTTGGTGCAGACCCTCGCCGGGGCCAGCCAGGAACGGCAAGACTCGCTCGAAGAATTTCAATTCCTGAACAAGCAGATCGAGTGGCGCCGCCAGCGCTACGATGAAAAAGCCATCTCCATCCATTTGGAAGAGCGCATCGAGCGCAAGATCCGCGAAAAGGACTACATCGACGAACTTGACGACACCTACGAGGCCCTGAGCGAAAACGACTACACCGCAGAAGAGTTCCTCCTCAAAGTCACCGAAGAGCAAGAAGCCCTCTCGCAAAAGACCCTCGCCGAACCAATCAAGCAAATCGCCTCGGAAATCAGCGAGTCCCTCGGCGCCGAGACAGTCGCCAAGGAGATAACCGACGAGCCCGAGGAGGAGGAAGAAGACGAGCCCACTTACGACATCTATCTCCGTGAAGCCGCTCGCATCATGGCGGACTGGGTATCTATCCTCCAAGCCCCCAAGACCGCCACCGCCTCAACCGAGTAGGTTCAAGGATGGATACTTGTTTTCTGCGGCCGAATTAGCCCGCGTGTTTCGCAACCATATTGTAGAAATCAACAAAGAGCGGATCCGCGTCGTTCGGCCCCGGCGCAGCCTCGGGATGGTATTGCACGGAAAAGACCGGCTTGTCCTTCAGGCGGAGGCCTTCGACCGTGTCGTCGTTTAAATTGATCTCCGTCACGATGGCGCCGGCTTTTTCCAGCTCCTCACGAGTCGAGGCGAAGCCATGGTTCTGCGCAGTGATCGAGACCTTACCTGTCTCCAGATTCTTGACTGGTTGGTTCCCTCCGCGGTGTCCGAATTTCAGCTTGAAAGTCTTCGCTCCCAGCGCGTGCGTGATGATCTGGTGCCCAAGGCAGATGCCAAATGTCGGGTAGTCCTGAATCAGCTCCTTAACCGTGGCATGCGCGTAATCGACCGCGCCGGGATCGCCGGGGCCGTTGGAGAGGAAGACACCATCCGGCTTGAAGGCCTTAATTGTCGCTGCCGAAGTGTCCGCGGGAAAGACATGCACATCGAAGCCATGGTGCTGCAGCTTGCGGTAGATGGAAAATTTCGCCCCAAAATCTAAAGCCGCCACCTTGAAGCGCGGCTTTTCGGATTTGTCGTCGTTCAGCTTGAGGTCGGTGCCCACGACCGTGAAAGGAGTCGACTGTTTCATCTCAGGATCCCACTGATAGGCCTCTTTTGCGGTGACTTCCTTGACAAAGTCGACCCCGATCAGGCCGCCAAATTCCTTGGCGCGCTGGACCGCCTGTTCCTCGGAAATGTCCTCCGTCGAAATGCAGGCCTTGAGTGCACCCGAGACGCGCAGTTTCTTGGTAATCGCACGGGTATCCACCCCCTCGATACCGGGAATGCCCGCTTCAGCCAGATAGTCCTGGATCGAAATATTGCTGCGCCAGTTACTCGCTACCGGGCTGATCTCACGCACGATAAAGCCCTTGACCTTAGGGCCGTCCGATTCGACATCATCCGGGCAAATGCCATAGTTACCAATTTGCACCGCCGTCATCGTCACGATCTGAGAAAAATACGACGGGTCGGTCAGAATTTCCTGGTAGCCCGTCATGCTCGTATTGAAGCAGGCCTCACCAACGTTGGTGGCGACCGCGCCAAAGGCGCGGCCTCGGAACACAGTTCCGTCTTCAAATGCGATAAGTCCAGTGCGATTCGTTTTAGCCATGTTAGCGCAGGAGCCAAACGAGAATCCCGCGCCATGCAAATCAAAAGCGGAGGCAGATTGCGCAATGCGCTGAACGAGCAATCGGAACGGCTCACTACGATGAAATCAGGAACACCCGCCCAATCCTGCGGTCGCAGAAAATTCCCTCGCCGAATGCAGCTTAAGTTTCAAGATCTTTACTGTGCCAATCCGCCAACAACTTGCCCATGCTTTAAAAACGAAGTGTCACCAACCCGAGTTCTGGCTGCACTGCGTGCTCTTTGGGATGCTCGGGCTGGCGCTTTGGCCGCTCACGCTTTGGTTCGCACAGACGGCTTACGACCAAAGCCGCATCTTGCACGCACTCATCGTGCTTACGGCGGCGTCCGTTCTGCTAGTGCGCTTTGGCGGCGTCACCGTACGGAATCCGCTGGAGTTGAACGTTTCGGCCCAACGAGCGCTGTTCGCTGCCTACGGATTGTTGATTACGAGCTACGTCGGGCAGAATTTCAGCAGCTCGGCCTGGTGGGGCTTCCTCATCATCCCGGCCTACTGCTGCGCCTTGGCCGCGGGTGTGCGCTTTGTTTTCGGCGAAGGCACGCGCCGGCTCACACGCACTGTGGCGGGCACACTCTGCGCGTTTTTGCTTTTGAGCATCTGGATGGCACCGCTGGATTGGCCGCTGCGCTCACTCGCCGGCCAGTGGAGCGGCTATCTGCTCCGCCTACTCGGGCAGAGCACGGAGCTCGGCTACATGCGCGAAGCGGTGGACGCCCCCCCGATGCTCATTCTCATGGTTAATGAACACCCCTTCCACGTGGCCTCGGAGTGCAATGGCTTCGGCGTGATCCTGACCAGCCTGCTGCTTGCGCTGCTCCTGGCGATCTACCGCCGCTTGAATGTGGTCGACCTCACCCTGAATATATTCGCCGGCGTGATCCTCGGCTTCATCTTTAACATCCTGCGTATCATCATCATCGTCTTGCTTGCGCCCGCCCTCATGGAGCACTACGATCTTATGCACGAGATCGTCGGCGGGGTCACATTCTGGGCCTGCCTAGTCATCGTCTGGGTTTCCTTGAACGGGCCGACCCAACCGGAAATGTAGCAGGAACGTTACTGATATCGCTGTCGGCCCACTCAATAAATTGAACCGAAAGCGTCGAACAAGGTATTCTCTTCCTCGCATCCCAAATAATAAATACCCTGTGTATTTATTATCTCGG
>DLQD01000117.1 GCA_002480015.1 Opitutia bacterium UBA7441 | reverse complement strand
CGCACCCCCTTCCAGACCTTACGGGAGCGCCGGGAGTAGAGCACGCCGGCCAGGAGCAGGACTGGCACAGGCAGGAAGACAAACCAGGCTAGGAAGGGTTGCAGGAGGAAAAGGAAGGTGGTGATGCCGACGATTTTGAGGATCGCCCCGGTGCCCTGTTCAGTGCCGTCGAGGAGGGCGCGCTCTACCGCGGCTACGTCCTCGATCACCCGGGAGGAAATTTCGCCGCTCTTACGCTGATCGTAGAAAGACACGGGCAGGCGGAGAAGTTTTGAGTGCAGGTCTCGGCGCATCTCCAGTAGAACGCGTTGCTCCAGTGTGTTGTTTACCCGGATGCGGAGACTGTTGAAGACCTCACTGCCCAGGTAGAGTGCGGCGATGACGGCCACGCCCCAGAGCAAATTGTCCACTGCGCCGACATTTTCGATATTTTCCAGGATGCGTTCGATGGCCAGCGGTACGGCAATTTCCATCGCCGTCATGCCGGCAGCCAGGCCAATTGTCAGCCAAAAGAGCCCCTTGTAGCGGAAAAGGTAGGCGGAAACCCGCCAGATAGTGCTTTTTTGGGGATGGTCAGTGGTATGGCTCACGGCTTAAAAAAATAGGTTAGCGGTCAGGCAAGCCCCGAAGTCGTGTATTGGCAAATCCGAATACGAATAAAAGGTGGACAGCTGCCGTCTTCGTCCACTTCATCCAACTGTCTCCATCTGCAATCATTCATCCGCAATTATTCATCAAATACCATGTCCGTTCGACTCTATGTAGGAAATCTTTCTTTCGATGCCACTGCCGATGATCTCCGTGAGATATTCGGGCAAACCGGTGAGGTCGTGGATTCTCTTATCGTGACCCGCCCGGGTGGCGGTCGCCCCCGGGGCTTTGGTTTCGTTACCATGGCCGATGAGGCTGCCGGCGAAGAAGCCATCCGGCAATTAGATGGTCAGGAAGTCGCGGGTCGCGCGCTCGTCGTCAACGTAGCCAAAGAGCGGCAGGACGGGGATTCGTAAGGTTCATTGGACCCCAAGAGAGTAGCGCGCGACGCCAGTCGTGTCGACTGAGTTGTGCGGGGCGAATCGCTAGTCCGTGGACCTTGCTGGCGCAAGTTCGCTACGAGGTTCCTTTATGCGGCTTCGGCAGCTTTAGCGCCATGACCAGCGGGAGGATCACCACGACGGCGCCAAAGAGGTAGGCGCTCTTCGATCCGTAAACGAAGTAGACGAAGGCTGCCACCAGCGGTCCGATGGCCCGCGCAAGGGACCCGGCTGAACGGAAGATACCTAGGTTTGCGCCTTGGTCTGATTCATTGGAGTAGAGTGAAACCAGCGCACTCAGCGTCGGTGAGGCCAAGCCAATGGAAAAGGCCATCAGTGCCAGTGCGCCGAAAAAGAGCCCGAGCTGCATGGCCATGGCCAGCGCAAGAAAGGCAGCCACCCCGCAGGCCAGCCCTGCCAGCGCGAGACGTTTCTCGCCGACTGGAGTCGCCAGACGGCGCACGATGCCGCCCTGAACCAATACGAGTATCAAGCCGATGAAGACGAACATTCCACCGTTCTGTGCGGGGGAGAAGGCGAAGCGCTCCACGGCCAGGAAGGTGAGGGTGAACTCCATCCCGCTGAAGGCTAACATGTAGATTAGGTAGACAAAATTCGTGCGCCGCGTCGCTGGCTCCGAGCATTGGAAGATGCGAAACACGGCCAGGCCGCGACGTTCAGGCTTCGCTTGTTCGCGCTTCGATTCGGGTAAGGTCTCCTCAAAGCGCCGATAGACCCAGGCGAGATTGACCGCGGTCAGAGTTAGGCTGACCAGGGCGGGCACGGAAAACGGATTGATCCCGAAGGCCTTCAGCGAAGGGGCGATCTCGGTCAGGTCAATCAGGGCAAAGAGCCCCCCGATCGCCGGCCCTACGATGAAGCCCAGCCCGAAGGCGATCCCGATGATGGCCAGCCCGCTGGAACGCTTCGCGCGCGTCGTCGTGTCAGCGACGGCCGCTGTGGCGACCGAGAGATTGCCCCCCATTGCACCGCCCAACACGCGCGCCAGCACCAGCACCCAGAAGGAGGCTGCGAAAAACCATAGGATGTAGCTCAGTGCCAGCCCGCTGATCGTGATCAGGAGCACTTTGCGGCGTCCCACCCGGTCGGAGTAGGCACCCCAGAGTGGCGCGCAGATGAACTGCAGGATCGAGTAGAGCGAGCCCAGAATCCCCCCGAAGAGCACCGCCGTCATGAAGCGCGGATCCGCTGCGCCACTGCGCTCCGCCCAGTTAGCCAGCGGCGCGATGAGTTGGCCGAGCAGGCTATGCCCCCCGTCGCCGCTCGGCAGATAGTAGTCGAGCATGGCTGGAAAAAGCGGGAAAATGATCGAGAATCCAACCAAATCCAAAAAGAGCGTCAGGAAAATAACGCCCAATCGGCTGTGGTTGCCCTTCGTATCTGGTGAAATGGATGTATCGATCATGCTATGTATAGACTCGGAACAGGACGGACTCTATTCTGACTCCTGATGATGCCCCATCTTTTTGGATAGCGCGGCATGCACATTGGCTGGGATCAGCCGGCGTTCGCGGTCGGTAAATTTGAAGACCTGCTTGACCAAGTTCGAGCTGGTGAAGAAAAATTGCTCGTTCGGCATGAGGAAGATCGTCTCGATCGAGTCGTCGAGGTGGCGGTTCATTTGGGCCATCTGGAACTCGTGTTCGAAATCGGAGACTGCGCGCAGGCCACGGATGAGCGCCACGGCCTTGGTTTGTTTGGCCAGGTCCACGATCAAGCCATCGAAGGCCATGACCGAGATATTCGGCCGATCGACCAGGTTTTCCTCGATCATCTGCACACGCTCCTCCGCAGAGAAGAGTGGCTGCTTGGCCGCATTGCGCGCCACGGCGACGATCACCTGGTCGAAGATGTTTCGCGCGCGGTTGATCACGTCGAGGTGACCATTGGTGATCGGATCAAAAGACCCCGGGTAGATGCCGACTTTCATAAGTAGCGCTGATTGAGTCCAACTTGGCATCGAAGTCCAACTTAATTGCAAAGTCTGTCGCTGCGCTCGGATGTGGTGGCGGCAAAGTTTTCGGCATAATCAATTTTTTCTCGGGCAGTAGCCGGCCAGATCGGTCATTTTGGATCGGTCGCGAATCCGCGCTAGCGGGGTCGACGTCGCGGATCTGCGGATCGTTTTTCAGGTCGACGCGACTGGCGTCGCATCGCTACGTGCATCAGTTATTTGTGTCGGCTAGTTTAGGTTGCCTGGGGCCGAC
>DLQD01000011.1 GCA_002480015.1 Opitutia bacterium UBA7441 | reverse complement strand
TTGGTTTGCATGCTTTTCATCGAAACACCGATATTCACGAAGCAAGCCAACGGTGGGCTGGAGAACATCCAACGCTGAACTTTCAACGTCGAATCATGAGCTAATCTATTCCGCACCATGGACACAGAACTCTTTAACGAACTGAAAGACTCGATCCGCCAAATGAAGGCGATCGAGAAGGGCGAACTCGCGCCAACACGCGTTCGCGTGATCAACCCTGAGAATGAGGTGGCGCAGGCGCGTATGCAGCTCGGAATGACGCAAGAGGCTTTTGCCAAACTACTGGATACGCCGGTCGGAACCGTGCGCGGATGGGAGCAGGGCAGGCGTCAACCGCCGCCGAGTGCGAAAGTCTTGATGCGAGTGGCCACGAAGTATCCCGAACAAGTGCTCGAATGCGCAGAGGATGCGGTAACTTACAACTCTAAGTAGATGGTTTTTTAGCCACGGATGGACGCTGATTTTCACGGATAGGATACGTGGGAATGGATCCGTGCACATCCGTGGTTGGCAAGCGAGTTGCAAACAGGCACGCGTCGGCAGCGATGGAACGCTGCCCTCCAAGTGTCTTAACGCTTTTTCTTTTCTTTGAAGAACTGGTTCAGGAAATCGACGGGGAAGGGGAATACGATGGTGGAGTTGTTCTCCCCGGCGATTTGGTTAAGCGTTTGCAGGTAGCGGAGCTGAATCGCCTGCTCTTCACCGGCTAGAATGGTGGCTGCCTCGGTCAGCTTGGTGGCTGCCTGGTGCTCCCCTTCGGCGTGGATCACCTTGGCGCGCCGCTCGCGTTCCGCTTCGGCTTGCTTGGCGATTGCGCGGATCATGCTTTCGTTTAAGTCGACATGCTTGATTTCAACGTTCGACACCTTGATTCCCCAGACATCGGTTTGCTGGTCGAGTATTCCCTGGATGTGGGCGTTCAACTTGTCACGCTGGGCCAGCATCTCGTCCAGTTCGTGTTGACCCAAAACTGAACGCAAAGTGGTCTGTGCCAGTTGACTGGTGGCCTCCAAAAAGTTTTCCACCTGTATGATGGCTTTCTCGGGGTCCACCACTCTGAAGTAGACGACAGCGTTCACCTTGACGGATACATTGTCGCGGGAGATGACATCCTGGCTCGGAACATCCATGACGATGGTACGCAGACTGACCCGGACGATTTGTTGGACGAAGGGTATGACAATAATTAAACCCGGACCTTTGACTTTGTAAAAACGACCGAGGAGGAAGATGACACCGCGCTCGTACTCCCGCAGGACGCGGAAAGCATAGAGAATGAGTGAAGCGATAATAACGATGGATGTGATGGTAAAGTAGCCCATAACTTATTCCTTCTTTTTGACATCGAGAACGAGTCCCGAGACTTGATTGACAGTTACCCGGTCGCCTGGCTGAAGCGCGCCGGGAGACTGGACCCGCCAGAACTCGCCATTGAGGCGCACCCGGATATCTCCGTCGCCCGTATCCACGACTTCGGCTGTTTCCCCGACTAAGGCGGCAGAACCGCTGACAACGGGCTGCTTACGCGCCCGGACGATCATGCTCAGCACAAGGAGGAGCATGAGGGCACTCACTGTGGTGAGCGCAAGAATGATCGGTAGCGCGATACGGAAGCCCGGCACATTGGTATCCATCAGCATAATGGATCCGAGCAGAAAAGCGGCGATCCCGCCAAGTCCGAGGGCCCCGAAGCTGGGTGAGAATCCCTCGGCCGCCATGAGGACTAAACCAAGTAACATCAGCGCGAGTGCGGAGTAGCTGATGGGCAGTAACTGTAAGGCATACAGCGCGGTCAGTAGGCAAATCCCTCCGATAATCCCTCCGGCTCCCATGCCGGGGCTCGAGAACTCGAAGATCAGCCCGTAAATACCTAGTAGCAGAAGTATATAGGCCACGCTGGGGTTTGTAATCACCCGCAGAAAGTCCGTGCGCCAACCAGGTTCGACTTCGTGCAGGTTTGCATCAGCGGTGTCGAGTATCTGAGTCTCACCATCCCATGCGACCTCGCGCCCGTGCAGCGCTTCGACTAATGCCGGCGTATTCTCGGCGATCAGGTCGATGACATTGAGTTCAAGCGCCTCCTCTGCCGTTAAAGTCGCTGCTTCTGTGACTGCACGCACCGCCCATTCTGCATTGCGCCCGCGAAGCTCGGCCAAGCTCCGAATATAGGCCTGGGCATCGTTCACTACCTTGCTTTTTAAGGTATCTTCTGTCGTTCGAAGCGTATCCGCCTTTTCTTCATTCGTATCTTTTCCCTGCTGCGTCTCTTCCGGTTGGCTGCCGGGGAGCGTGGGCGCGCCGCCAATCATAACAGGTGTCGCTGCTCCCAGATTGGTCGCAGGCGCCATCGCCGCAATATGGCTGGCGTAGAGAATGTATGTGCCTGCACTGGCTGCGCGACTGCCCTGAGGCCCGACGTAGCCAACCACTGGGACGCGCGAGGCCAGAATGGTCTGGATAATCTCTCGCATCGCCTGATCGAGCCCGCCGGGTGTGTCCATTCGCAAAATGATGACTTCGGCCGCACTGTTTTGCGCATCTTCCATCGAGCGCACGATATAGTCCGAGGTTGCCGGGCCGATCGGACCGTTAATTTCCAGCTGCCAGACATCTCCTGGCATCGAAGCCATGGAACTGCCGAGCACGAAGCTCATCAGGAAAAACAATTTTGGCATCATGTCTCATCCCCTCCGATCCAGCAGACGATGACAGCACCCATAAGGGGGCGATGCTTTCGCCATTTGCTCTGCAATTATATAACCCCAATCAAAGCGAATTGTCAATAGCAGTGGTCAGCCAATTCAGTGCTTTGGACCGCTCTTCAAAGAATTCAATGCCTCCCCTTATTTGCGTTAATCTATGCGCCGTCGGGTAATTTTGCAGCTCTATCGAGTGGGTATCTGAGCTTGTACGTGGTATCCGCGAGGGGATACTTGCCAAAGTCTATATCACGCCCAAGCTATGGGGGTGAACAAAGAACTTAGTATGCTCGCTGAAAGAGCTTGTGAAGCAGCGTTGGCGGCGGGGCGGGTCATCACCTCTTACACTGCCGGGCAGGTTGTAGTACACTACAAAGAGGGCGGCGACAGTCTCGCCTCGCAAGTGGTGACGGAGGTGGACGAACAAAGCCAAGCGGCCATTCTGGAAGTTTTGGCGCCGACATTGGCGAGCCATGATCTGGCCTTGCTGACTGAGGAACTCGCTGACGATGGTAGCCGTTTTGAGAAAGACTATTTCTGGTGTATCGACCCGATGGACGGGACTTTGCCCTTCACACAAGGCAAGCCTGGCTACGCCGTAGCCATTGCGCTCATACGTCGCGATGGGGAGCCGATGATCGGCGTGGTCTATGACCCTGTCCGGGAACGCCTCTACCGTGCAGTCGCGGGCCAGGGCTTATGGATTAATGAGGATAAATGGCGGCCTCCCTTGGCGGAGTCCGCTGGCGACTGTTTTTATTTTTATGTCGATTGCACTTTCGAGAGCGATTCCCTCCGTGATGTGATGACGGCGCAGATGCAGGGGCTGGCGCAGCGAATGGGTTACGCGCGATCCGTGATCGAAGTCCATGGTGGCGCGGTCTCTAGCGCGTGTCATGTGCTCGAAACTCCACCCTCGGCCTACATCAAACCGCCTAAGCCTGAGCTGGGGGGCGGGTCGTTTTGGGATTTCGGGGCGACCGCCTGTATCTTCCAGGAAGCCGGAGCCTATGCCAGGGACTACGCAGGACAAAGGCTCGAACTCAACAGTGCCACTCATGCATTCTTCAATCATTGTGGTGTCTGTTTCTGCTCTGATCCCGCGTTGGCGGAACGCGTACAGGCGGAGCTGCGAGTGATTTCTTAGTTTGCCTAGTTCGCTGGTTGGAGTGAGCTAGCGGGGATCCTGCGGTTCCAGAGCTCTTTGCCATCTAGGCTCATGATGCGGATGGTTAGGGCGCGCTCAGCTTCGGAGCCGTTGAACTCGATGAGTGCGAAGTGGCGCTCGAAAGTGCTGCTGCCTGGTTGGCGGAAGAAATTCAGCTCCTCTTCATTATTGCCCGGATTGGCCGTTAGGGGCCCGAGCGTCAGATCGTAGAGATTATAGCTGTTCGCGTGAACAAGGCGGGTGAGCTCACCGTAGCTTTTACCCCCGCTGATAAAGAAGAGGCCGGCGATCCGCGCTTCGCGCAGCATTTGCAAGAGTTCGGTGTGCTCGCCCTCGGCGAAGCTCAAATTACTCCGTGAATCGGCCGGGTTTAGAATCGGGGCACCGGCAATGATAACTTTGAAAGTGGCCGTGCTTTGTAGAAGCGCCTGCCGCAGCCACTCGATTTGCTGCTGGCCGAGTATCTGTGGGCGGGTGGAGGTGTCAGGCGTATCGTTGCGGTAGCTGCGCACGTCGAGCATGAAAAAGTCCGCGTCCGCGTAGCGGAATTGGGTGGCGATGCCTTCCAGCCGACCGATCTCCACAGGGCGGGGCCAGAAAGCCTTGAAGCTGTCTTCGGCGATGCCGCGATAGGTGTGGTCTCTGCCGGCATGGGGCGCGCCATAATCAAGCTCGCTCCAGGTTGCATATTGGGGCACGCTTTGAAGGAGTGCTTTCAACTGAGGGACCGAGCGGGCTGTAGTAAAGCGTTTGAGGTAACCGCTTCTGGAGGCTCGGTCGCTCGGACGCAGATGTGCTGTGTTACCTGCCCATACCATCAGGGCCGGCTTGGCTTCTGCAATGGTGCTGAAGATGTCATAGCCGCCGCCGAGTATCTGGTAGGGAGGCTCGAAGCCCTCTTCGATCATGTAATGGGCCCCGCCGACAGCGATCTTGAAGTCGGGCGGTGGGGCGCGATCGTAGTAATTGTCAGGCGCGTTAAAAGTGGCAGGGTTCGTGACCAGTTCACCATTGAGTTCGACGCGATAAATGTAGCTCAGACCCGGTTCTACCAGATCAAGCGTGGCGACGGCGGTGTGCCCTGACGCAGCATCGGTTTCCACCGGTGTGCTCCAAGCCCAGTCACCTTCGGCTCCTTTGGCGGCATAGGCGATGCGGACGATCGCGGGCGCATCCGTCTGCACCCAGATTTTGGCTTCGCGCATCTCGAGATGAGCGAGCATGGGGCCGTTGAGGAGCCCAGCTTGCAGGGACGAAAGGACCGCAGAGAGTAAGAGTAAACTAAAAATAGAGAAACAGCGCATGAGCTTAGGGTAATTAGACCGTAGGAGGTATCTTGTTCGACACGTCAAGACACCTTGATCTTGGCGTGGCGCGCGAAATGGACGGTGTTGACCACTCGGTCCATCATCGGGGGGTGGTTCATTGGCGTGGACTGCGCGCTGCAGAGAATGTTGCCCAGCAGGCGCTCGCGTTGCGAAAGATCGGGTAAGTAGCGATGGCGCACTTCAACCAGTTCGGGGCGTAGTTCGAGCCAGAGTGCTTTGATCTCGCTGACCCGAGGGAAGGTGGCGACCCGACGGCACAGCTCCTTACTCGCGCGTAGGTTGGGGGACTTGCCCAACGATACACTGATCGCTTCCAAGCACGCACGCTCTTCTTCGGCCAGCGACTCCCAGCTGATACCACAGAGCTCGCAGCGCGCTTCGGAGAGGAGACGGTGTAGCATGCGAGGGCGGATGCGCATCAGTAAGGCGACCCAGCGGATCGGCCAGTTTTCAAATTCGTATGCAATGAAGGCGAAGCGGGTTTTCGGCTGGAGCATACGGAGTTTGGTCACAAGGGCTTCGGCAGAGGTAATGCGTCCGTTGTCCGGTGTATTCTCCAAAAGAGCGCTGGCCAGCATGTATTCAAAGTCCGATACCCGCTCGGCGTAGGGGAGATGTTGCCATAGGGCGGTGAAGACCTGCTCGACTCGGGCGAACCGCATGTCCATCGGCTCGTGTAAACAGCCACCGAAGTAGATAAGGGAAAGATCCAAATAATGAGCGGTCAAGGCGAGGTATGCCTCGACATCGCCGGCTTTAGCCCGTTTCAAGTGAGTGCGGCTAGCTTTGCGCTCGGGCGTGGTGTGGCTGAGCCTGAAGAGGAAACTTCGTAGGGAATTCATTTTTTGCAGTTGCAATGGCTGCGTTTATAATAACTTCGGTTACAATAGCTGCAGTTACANNAGCGGTTACAGTAGCAGCGGTTACGAATTTAGTCTTGCTCGCCGGGGCGGCGTTGGCACTCGTGCCTGCAGTCGCCCATCACCCGGATCCACAATTCACGCAGGTCGAAGAGACGAATCCGCGCTTCTCGGCGGAAGCCTTCGAGGAAAGCTGCATTCGGATGGCTGAGTTTATTGAGAAGATCTAAGCTTTGGTTAAGCGCACTCAAGCTGTTCTTGAGGTGGCAGATGGACAGGCCGAAGTCTCCGAGATCGAGGGCCTGAATGGAAAGTAATACGTTCATCTCTGCTTGGTGAAGGCTCTTCGAGTAGTCCCAACTGAGCTTGGGCGAGACCTTATATTGACTGTGAAGCATGAAATGCTCCCAACTTTGGTCTAAATACCGGTAGAGTGATCGGGTGACTACATAAACGGGGTGCCGATGTAGCGTGTAGGGGGCGCCTTCGTTCTCTTCATCGGGGCTGTCTTCGTCGCCTTCAACGAAGCTGAACTCATCCGTCATAGAAATATCTTCGGCGTCCCAACCCATGAGGGTAGCGACCTCGTCGAGGTGGTTGGGCTTGTCTTTGACGCTGTTGTAAATGGACAGAAAACGCGCCGTATCCTTGTCGGACCCTTTAAGGTAGTTCCGCCACTGGGACTCGCTCCAGTAGGGTTCGCTGGAAAACTCTTCCCAGTCACCTTCAGATTCAGAATGGTCGAAATTTGGATCGCTCATAACCTGCGGAAGCCCGCATGAGACTGAAAACTGTTCGCATCCGATTGAAAAATCAACCCCCTTTTACGGGCTCGGACTCTTTTGGCTCAGGGAGGGCTTTTTCGGCGATATGTTGAAGTAATTCCCCCATAAATTCGGCCGGTGTTTTGAGGCCTTCGATGGAAGGGTTGGTGCGAGAATTTACCTTGACCAGGCCCTGTTCGGCTTCCTGACGGCCGAGCACGAGGAAGTGCGGCACCTTGTCCACGTGGCACTTACGAATCTTGGCGCCGAGTTTGTCGGCGACGGCGTCGACCGTGACACGGATTTTAGCGGCTTTGAGCAGTTTTTCGATCTCGCGGGCTTGGGGCACCAGGTAGTCGTTCATCGGCAGGATGCGCACCTGCTCGGGCGCGAGCCAGGTAGGGAAGTTGCCAGCGAAATGCTCGATCAGCACTCCGCAAAAGCGCTCCATCGAGCCGAAGGGGGCGCGGTGAATCATGACAGGGCGGTGCTTTTCGTTGTCCGCTCCGATGTAGGAGAGGTCGAAGCGCTCAGGTAGGTTGTAATCGACCTGGACGGTGCCGAGTTGCCACTCGCGACCGATCACATCTTTGACCACGAAGTCGATCTTTGGGCCGTAGAAGGCGGCTTCGCCGGGCTCTTCGATGAAGTCTACATCGAGGGTCTTGGCCGCTTCGCGGAGGGCACCTTCGGCCTTGTCCCATTGTCCGGCGTCGCCCACATACTTACTGGAGTCCGGGTCGCGGAGGCCGATGCGGACACGGTAATCGTGCATGCCGAGGGTGTTGAAGACGAGTTTGACCAGATCCAGGCAGCCTTTGATCTCCTGGCCGATTTGATCCTCGGTGCAAAAGAGGTGGGCGTCGTCTTGGGTGAAGCCGCGGACGCGGGTCATGCCGTTGAGTTCGCCGGATTGCTCCCAGCGGTAAACGGTACCAAACTCGGCCAGACGGACAGGCAAGTCACGGTAAGAGTGTGGCTGGCTGTCGAATATCTTGATGTGCATCGGGCAGTTCATCGGCTTGAGCAGGTAGCCGTCGATCTCCCCGCTGTCGAGCTGGTTGGAAAGGTCGCCGCAGGAGCAGCCTTCCAGCGCGAGGCGGTCCACTGTGCCGGGCTCCACGATGGGCGGAAATTGCGATTCTTTGTAGTATGGAAAATGGCCCGACGTTCGGTAAAGGCCAAGCTTGCCGATGTGCGGAGTGAAGACCTGGTCGTAATCAGCCATGCGGAGCTCTTCCGCGATGAAGTTCTGCAGCTCCTGGCGAATGACTGCGCCATTGGGCGTCCACAGCACCATGCCGGCACCGACGGCCTCGTCGATATGGAAGAGCTTGAGCTCTTTGCCCAGCTTGCGGTGGTCGCGAGCCTTGGCTTGTTCGAGGCGTTCGAGGTATTCGGCCAGTTCCTCTTTCGAGGGGAAGGCGGTACCGTAGATTCGTTGAAGTTGTTTATTCTTCTCATCGCCGCGGTGATAGGCACCAGCGATGGAGAGCAACTTGAATGCTTTGATCTTCTTGGTGTAGTTGACGTGAGGGCCGGCGCAGAGATCGAGGAACTCGCCGTTTTGGTAGAAGCTGACTTGCTCGCCTTCGGGGATGTCGTTGAGGCGGCCGAGCTTGTAGCGCTCTTGGCCGATGGCCTGGATCTTAGCGATCGCTTCCTCGCGTGAGCACTCGATGCGCTCGAACCGCTGATTTTCTTTGATCACTATTTTCATCTCCGCCTCAATCGACTCGAGGTCGGTGGCATCGAGCTTCTTGTCGAGGTCGATATCGTAGTAAAAACCGTTGTCGGTGGGGGGGCCGATATCAAGCTGGGTCTCCGGGAAAAGGCGGAGAACCGCAGTGGCGAGCACGTGCGAGCAGGAATGGCGGAGTTCCTCGAGAGGGGACATGTCTTTCATAACAATAGATTCAATAATTCAGAAGACAGAAGACAGAAGGCCGTGCCTCGTGAGTCAATGGCGAATGCAGCCCTCGCTGAGCGCTCACATCCAGTGAACTCTGGACGACTGCGTGTCCATAATGGGCTGGGATAGAGCCGACAGAGGCATAGGAAGCTATCTAGCCGAAGGTTCCCATGACGATCCAACGCTCGAAATAACTGGGCGGACG
>DLQD01000030.1 GCA_002480015.1 Opitutia bacterium UBA7441 | reverse complement strand
ATATGAAGATACGCCCCGGAGTGGTTGCATGGCTGTATTTACGACGTTGGGATATCGAGAAGACCTACGATACCTTCAAAAACAAGCTCTCCGAAACAAAGGCATGGGCCAGTTCCCCAACCGCCAAGAAAATGCAGGCCCAGTTCCTCTGCCTGGCCCACAACCTTATGGTTCTGCTGGAATGCGACCTCACAGGTAAGCACGGTATCATCAATCACCAAGAAATCCGCCGCTGTGAAAAACGCGACGCCCAGGCCCGACGGGAATGTAATCAACAAAACAGACCCCACTCCCCGCTGCTCTTTAGCAATCCACACAGACGCTCCCAGCTAACCCTGAAATTTATACGTTGGTTGCGATATCATCTCAGAGTCGGTAGCCTTATCTACCAAGCCCTGCAGTCCCTCAGGCAAGTCTATGCTACATTTTGAGACAGTGAACTTGGACACCGTTCATATGACAGCGAATCATTAATTGATCGAGCGGCTCATGCAGTCGCTGGTGGTCAACGCCGTTCGCTCGTGCCACAGCTTTAGGTATTACTCTGGTCCGCAACCCAGGGCACAGGCCTCGTCGATGGCTTGGAGTTCGGCCTTGTTCAAAGGCTCGGCTTTAAGTGCGGCGATATTGTCAGGGATCTGCTGGGGACGGCTGGCACCGATGAGGGCGGAAGTGACGACGGGGTCGCGGAGCACCCAGGCAAGGGCCATTTGAGCGAGGCTTTGGCCGCGCGCGACTGCGATTTCGTTGAGGGCTTTGATTTTAGCCAGGTTCTTTCCTACGCGTTCGACGTTTAAAAATGGAGAGCTCTCCTTCGCTGCGCGCGAATCGGCGGGCACTGCGTTGAGGTATTTATCGGTGAGTAGGCCTTGGGCCAGCGGACAGAAGACCATGGAGCCGATGCCCTCGTCGCGCAGCACATCGGTCAAGCCGTCTTCAATCGAACGGTCGAAAATGTTGTAGCTTGGCTGATGAATCAAGCAAGGCGTGCCAAGTTCGCGGAGGATACGTGCAGCCTCGCGAGTGGCCTCAGGCGGATAGTTGGAAATGCCGACATACAGTGCGCGCCCCGAACGCACCGCAGTGTCGAGCGCGCCCATGGTTTCTAGGAGCGGTGTCTCGGGATCGAAGCGGTGGCTGTAAAAAATATCGACGTAATCGAGCCCCATTCGGGCAAGGCTTTGGTCGAGACTGGCCAGCATGTATTTGCGTGAGCCCCACTCGCCGTAAGGTCCCTTCCACATGTGGTAGCCGGCCTTCGACGAGATGATGAGTTCATCGCGATAGGGCTGAAAGTCCTGCTCGAAGATTTTCCCAAAGTTACGCTCAGCGGAGCCGGCGGCCGGGCCATAGTTGTTGGCCAAATCAAAATGGGTGATGCCATGATCGAAGGCAGTGCGCAGCAGAGCGCGGGCATTTTCAAAATTATCGACATCACCGAAATTATGCCAGAGCCCAAGCGAAATCTTAGGGAGCTTGAGGCCACTGCGTCCACAGCGAGCGTATTGCATAGAATCGTAACGGTCAGGGTTGGTGACGTACATGATCTTATTGCTCAGAAATCGTTCGAGGAAATGAAGACAGACCAAGTCACCCATGCCTGCATCCATCGAATCTCGGCGGCAAATTCAGGGCCCGGCACGCGGCGCGTTGCATCGTTTGAGCATCGACTTCGACGTGCGACCAGATTTCGAGCGAACGGGCGCCCTGGTGCACAAGCATGGAGAGCCCATTGGCTGCGGCGAGGCCGTGTGCTCGTGCTTCCATAAGCAAACGGGTGGCCTCGGGATTATAGATCATATCGTAAACGGCCCAACCCTTGGGCAAGCGGGTGACCTCGAAGGGCGCGGGATCTTCCGGTTTGAGTCCGAGCGAGGTGGCATTGATGAGCACGCCCTTTTTCGGTAATTCAAGGGGTGGCTGAGCCAGCGCGAAGGCTTCACATTGGTCGCCCCGTGGCATGGCCTGGACAACCTCCATGAGCTGCTCGAGGCGTTCGACGCTGCGATTGCCGATATAGAGTTGGGCGCATCCATCCAACATGCACTGCACGGCCGCGGCGCGGGCCGCACCGCCGGAACCGAGCAGGATGACAGTGCTGCCCTTGAGCGTCACTCCGAGGTCGGCTTTGAGGGCGTTTTTAAGGCCGTAGCCGTCGGTATTAAAACCATCATAGCCATGTTCGCCCCAAACGAGGGTATTGACCGCTCCCATACGCTCGGCATCGGGCGAGACACCATAGATCAGGTCCATGGCCTGCACTTTGTGTGGGATGGTGAGGTTGAGCCCAAGGAAGTTGCGCTTATAGAAGAGCGGGATGGCTTCGGCGAAATCCTCGGGCGCAATGTCGAAGCGGTAATAAGCCCAGTCGCTGAAGCGCGAGTCGGATCGGCGCATCTTGGCTATGGCCGCGTTATGCATCGCGGGGCTGACTGAGTGCTGGATCGGATGACCTATCACAGCTAGCGGGGTCCCCGGAAACTTGGCTTCTCTGAGGTCGGCTAAAGTGTAGGTGAAGTTAGTGTCCATCGAAAGAGATGGTTACCTTAGGCGGGCGCGCCGGCCGGGGCTTCTTCACCAGCGAGACCACCTTTGTCCCCGTCTTTCTTCGTCGTTTTCTTGGGCTCTTCAGCATCCTCTTCTGCCTCGGGCTCGGGCTCAGCAGGTTCGCGTTTCACAATGGGCGAGCGAATCTCGCCGAATTCGAGGATCTCGTGGACGTGTTTGCCGTCGATAGTTTCGTGCTCGAGGAGCGCTTCGGCGCAGACATCCAGCGCCTTTCGGTGCTCGTTAAGGATTTCGAGGGAGCGCTTATACTCCTTTTCCACGATGTCATGGATAGCGTTGTCGATCTTCTGCGCGGTTTGCTCACTGTAGTTCTGAGAGCGGGCGACTTCCTGGCCGAGGAAAACGTGGTCTTTGTTTTCACCGTATGCGACAGGACCCAGTTCGGTCATACCCCAATCACAGACCATATGGCGTGCGGTTTTAGTAACCATTCGGATATCGCCAGAGGCGCCACTGGTGATATCGCCCATCACGATTTCTTCGGCGGCACGTCCACCCATGCCACAGCAAATCTGGTTGAGCAGTCGGCGCTTGGAGTGGTTGAGCAAGTCCTTCTTCGGCATGAACATGGTGGAGCCGAGACTCTGACCGCGCGGAATAATGGTCACCTTGTGGACGGGCAGATGGCCATCGTCGACCACAGCTTGCACCAGCGCGTGCCCGGCTTCGTGGTAGGCAGTGATCTTGCGGTCTTCGTCGTCCATCAGCTTGCGGCGCTCGCGACCGAATGAAATTTTATCGCGGGCCTCGTCGATATCTTCCATTTCGACCGCCTTTTTATTGTAGCGGGCAGCGATGAGGGCACCTTCGTTGAGTAGATTCGCTAGGTCAGCACCGGAGAAACCAGGTGTGTTGCGGGCAACGTGTTGCAAGTTGACGTCTTCCGAGAGAGCGATCTTCTTAGCGTGCACTTTAAGAATTTCGTAACGGCCGTTCAGGTCAGGCAGATCGATGGTCACCTGACGGTCGAAGCGACCGGGGCGAAGGAGCGCACTGTCGAGAACATCCGGACGATTTGTCGCCGCAATAATAATGACACCTTCATGCCCGTCAAAGCCGTCCATCTCGACGAGGAGAGAGTTGAGCGTTTGCTCACGCTCGTCGTTACCACCGCCAAGCCCGGCACCGCGTTGACGGCCGACGGCATCAATCTCATCGATGAATACGATGCAAGGGGCATTTTTACGGCCTTGTTCAAACATATCTCGAACACGGGCTGCCCCGACACCGACAAACATTTCGACAAAATCAGAACCACTGATCGAGAAGAAAGGGACATCGGCCTCGCCGGCGACCGCCTTAGCTAGAAGCGTCTTACCCGTGCCCGGAGGGCCTACCATAAGCACGCCCTTGGGGATGCGCCCGCCAATACGCTGAAACTTCTTGGGGTCCCGAAGAAAATCGACCACTTCGGAGACCTCCTCCTTCGCTTCGTCGCATCCGGCGACGTCCTTGAAATTAATTGAATCTTTCTCGCGAGTTAGCATTTTTGCCTTACTCTTGCCAAAGCTCATTGCACCCTTACCCGCATTCTTGATTTGGCGGACAAAGAGGAAATAGAGCAGGCCGATAATGAGGAGGAAGGGCAGAAAGCTGATGAGCACTTCCTGAAGACCGGTAGTGGCCCGCTTCTCGGTGAGCACTTCGCGCACGAGGAGAAAATCATCCTCGGTCAAACGTCCGCGGGCGGTGAAGCGGATCTTAGAGGGCACATCCGAAGCGGGCGCGAGGCCACCCTCGACCTCGCTAAGCGCGGGGTTGGACATCTCGCCGTTTATGACGTAGCCATCTCGCCCGTAGGAAGGATCGGGCTCCATGAGGCCATCGCCCTCGGCAATTTGGCCGGCTTTGACCGCCTGTATTAACTCACTTATCGTAAGTTGCTTTAGGTTAGTACCCGCTCCGGGGTTGGCGAACCAGATCGTTAAAATAGCAGCAACGATGACCAGATAAACCAGCAACACCTTGGGCTGGAAGCGCTGAGGTGAGCCGTTCTTACCGGGATCGTTCTTCGATGACTTGTTGTTCTCTGATGACATGAATGGGTCAAAGTGGATTTCTTGTTTCGTAAGTCAACCTAAGAGCCTTGTTCGTCGCCGACTGAATTTTGCGGCTTTCCGCAGGCGGAAACCCAGGCACCCAGATGACTTCTGCGGACGCATTAAGGACAAGAGGAAGCCTTTTTCGTTCCGCTAGAGGAATACGACGATTGATAAACCAGTCTTTAAGCTTTTTTCGGCCAGGGGCGCCGAGCGGGTGGAAGCGATCTCCGTGTTGCCAGGCGCGGATCTCGAAGCTAGGCTCGTCGTGGTAGGCGATGATGGCCTCCTTAGACGGGTCAATGGAGCCCGACTCTAGTCGGGAGCGTAGTGTAGCGCTGAGTTCGACGATCTCAGCTTCGATGAGGGCTCCGTTGGATAAAAAGACCGGTTCGCCTGGCTCCAATGTAGCCGGTTGGATCACCTCTCGCGAGGTAGACGCATCTTCATGCTCCCATGAGAGCGTATCGGCATCGATCAGAATATAATAGGCGCCCGCACTCATGCGGTAGCGCTCGCGCTGACTACGGATAGTCTCGATCAGCATATCCATAGCAGGGGCCCCGACCGATCGGATCAAATCGTGCCCATTCAGCCACTCCGCGAGCGCACGGCGCAGGAGCGCAGGAGGCAGAATGCGGAGCGCGGCCCGTTGCAGAATGGGCGCATGGGCATACGCCTCCGGCAAACGCTCGCGGGAGAGTGCATCGAGCGCGGCAGCATCCTCTTCGAGTAAACGGCGACTGCGTGACGCACCCATCGCAGGGTCTCTACCCAGGGCTGCGGCTAAGTCGGGGATGATCTGTTTACGCAGAGCATTTCGGGCAATACTGACATCGTCGTTTGAGCTGTCTTCGCGCCAGGAGATCGAGGTGGCGTTGAGTGCCATGCGGATATCTCCGGCACGCAGATGAAGCAAGGGGCGCAGGTGCGTCGGTTCGTCATCGAAGAAGGCGATCGGCCGCGGTGCAGCCAGGCCATCGGAAGCACAGCCACGGACGATACGCTGGAGTTGCGTCTCAATAATATCGTCGAGCTGATGGCCGAAGAGGATAAAAGCGCACTTTTGACTATGCGCGGCTTTGCGAAGAAAGTCCAGACGCAGTGCACGAGCGGTCGTCTCGGTGAAGGCAGCCTCATTATCCGGGCGAGTATCACTTAAAAATGGCAGTTTAAAAGCCCTGGCCAGCGATTGAACAAACGCGGCATCGGCGTCGGAATCTTCACCCCTCCAGCGATGATTATAGTGCGCCACGTGGAGGCGCAGCCCCAGCGAATGAGCATTGGCCACCAAGGAGCAGAGTAAAAAGACCGAATCCGCGCCTCCGGAACAAGCGACCAACACAGCACCAGCTCCACGGACGTGCTCCAGTACCGCTGGCTCAAAGGCACGGTCCCCGACTCGGCGATGCAGAGCACGGGCGGCCTCCGGCCAGTTAATCATTTTAGGTGCATCGGACATGACAGCGGTGATTCAAGACTTTTATCAGGGCCGAAGCGAGTTTTTGATGCAGTAGCCTTAAGTTGCCAGGTAGGTATGGCCGCGCAAAAGTTCCGCATATTCGTCGAGCATGCGAGTGCCCTCACGCGGCTTGATTTCGTCTGCCTTCGTTGCGCGGTCGATCTGCTTTTTCATACGACGGGTCAAGATATGCCCATCGTATTGAGTGAAGCCGAGCACGTCACTGGCCGTAAAACCCTTGATACTATCTTCGATATAGAAACCATCTTCTTCGTCGTCTTCAAGGAAGACATGGACTTCGTTCACACGACCGAATAGATTATGCAAGTCGCCCATGATATCCTGATAGGCCCCGACCAGAAAGACGCCTAGGTAGTAAGGGTCTTTCGGTTTCAGCTTATGCAAACGGATGGTTTGACGGATATCTTCAACATCAGTAAAGGAAGAAACCTTACCCTCGCTATCGCAGGTGATGTCCACCAGTGTAGCATCGACATCAGGGCATTCGTTCAAGCGGTGCAGAGGCGCAATAGGGAAGAGCTGTTTACAGGCCCAATGGTCGATCAGCGACTGGAAGACGGAAAAGTTGCAAACGTATTGGTCGGCCATCATCTGCGGCAAGCTCTCCAAGTCTTCAGGCGTATAACTGCCGTTCTTCGTCTGTTCGCAGAGTTCTTGGCAGATTGCCCAGTAGGTCGCATCGGCCTGCGCACGCTCCGCCAGGTCAAGGTAACCTAGGCTGAAGAGATTGTTCGACTCTTCCTTTTTCTGTAGGGCATCGTGGTAACGCTCCAGTGGCGACGATTCATGCTCGTTATCGAGAATCGCCTGCAGGTCCCGCAAGATAGGGTTGACCTTCTTATTTTTAGGAGACGGCTTAGGGCCAACGGCAGTCTTGGAGATCCGATCGCAAACTTCGGTGATCAAAATGGAGTGGGGAGCCACGATCGCACGGCCACTCTCTGATACGATATCAGGCACAGTGACTCCAGAATCCCGGCAAACGGTATTAATATTATACACAACGTCACGCGCATACTCGCGCATGGTGTAGTTCATGGAGCTTTCGTAATTACTGCGAGAGCCATCATAGTCGATACCGAGCCCGCCACCCACATCCATAAGTTCCATAGGGAAGCCCATCTTCTTGAGCTCGCAGTAGAAACGCGCGGCTTCGACCGTAGCCTTTTTAATGGTCTGAATGTTGGGCACTTGCGAGCCGATATGGAAGTGGATCAACCTGAGGCTGTCCGTGAAACCGGCACGCTTAAGCCGCTTGGCAGCGTCGATAATCTCGGGACTAGTGAGCCCAAATTTAGCATCCTCTCCAGAAGAACTCGCCCACTTACCCTCCCCCACTGTTGCAAGCTTAATGCGGAAGCCGATGCGGGGCGTGACGCCGAGCTTCTTGGAAATTTGAATGATTCGCGGCACTTCACTGAGCTGCTCGACGACGAGATAGATCTCTTTACCGAGGCGTACGCCCTGCAAGGCTAAGCGAATGAATTCGTCATCTTTATAGCCGTTACAGATAATCAAAGACTTCGGGTCTTTATGCATTGCAATCGCGATCATCAACTCGGGCTTACTACCACACTCGAGACCATAGTGGAAGGGCTTGCCCGCGTCTTGGATCTCTTCCACCACCTCACGCAGTTGATTCACTTTGATCGGAAAAACACCACGGTAGCGGCCCGCATATCTCTCGTCTTTGATCGCTTCGCGAAAGAGCTCATTGAGCTGAATGACTCGCGTGTGGAGGAGGTCCTGAATACGCACGGTGAGAGGCGGCTTGAGACCTTTCTCGGCGGCTTCTCTCACGATATCATGGATGCGGATACTCCTTTGGTCGCGCAAGGGGTGCACTTGCATAAAGCCTTCCGAATCGATCGAGAAGTGCCCCCCGCCCCAACGTTTGAGACCGTAGTAGTTTTCCGAATCTGTGACCGACCAAGACGGAGATTTATCTTTATTCGAAGCTGTCATAGTATTTCCAAGCCAGCATGTGGATGCACTGCGCTTTGGCAAGTGGCAGACCAGCGCTGAGATTGAAAAAATGCGAGCTTATATCAACTCGGAATACGCATCTGCTTTGAGCAGGGCAGCCACCTGAGCAGCGTCTATGAGGCGAACCTTCAAGAGCCAGCCTTTGCCGTAGGGATCGCTATTGAGTAGCTCAGGTTCGGCATCGACATCTTCATTGATCTCAATGACTTCGCCATCAAGCGGCATAAAGAGATCCGATGCGGCCTTGACCGATTCGACGACACCGAAGGTCTCCGCCAGACTGAAAGACGCTCCCGGTGCGGGAAATTCCACAAATGTAATATCGCCCAGACTTTCCTGCGCATAATCAGTTATGCCAACTGTAGCGGTGCCGTCGTCGTGAATCTGGATCCACTCATGGTCTTTCGTGTAGAGAAGGGCTTCAGGTACTTGAGTCATTCAGTCTAATAAATTTGATGCCATCTAGATCATTAATCCGATCGTTATCTCGGGATTAATCCGGGCGTTGGTATTGCGCTTCGAAGAACTCAATAATTTGCTCGATGATAACTTTGTGTTCCAGAGGAGTGATTTCACCAGCCTCCAGCTGTTGGTCAGCGGCGAGGGCTTGTTGCGCCATACGCTCAAATGGATCCGCACCACTGGAAGTGGGCACAAGACCACTTTGAAGCTCAGCCTTCATCGTGCCGGGCTCTAGGTCGACATAGTAGCCCAAGTCCTCTTTCAAACCAAAGCGGATAAAATTTTGCGCCTGATCGTTCGGTACGGGCGAGAAGTATTTAACGGCGGGATTGTAGCCGCGCTTTTCGAGACGAATCTGGTGAGTCAACTTGCGAGGTAGGGCGACCTCCAATGGAGTAATGCCGGCAGGCTCGCCATTGATATATACACTCGCCTCACTGGGAAAGGAAAGAACGATGACCTTTTGAGGGACACCTTTTTCAAACGAAGCACAGCCCGAGAGAAAAAGAGAGCTGATGCCGATAAAAGCTAAGGAAAACAGTGGTGGGATTTTCATAGAATTTGTGTAAATATTCCTTACAGTTTGACTAACATATTTAAAAGAGTAATTAGGGGTCAAGTAATTAAGCAGGGCTGGAGGCAAGAATAGGTGCCATTTTAAAGACGGGGTCAGGCGGCCACCTAAAGAAGCCGCATACCTCTGTCCGCTCCTCTAAGGTGCGGGACGAGTTCCGGCATCTGTTGCGATTTGTGCCCTCCCGTGGATTTAATGGCACCCGCAAGAATCCATCCGAGTCCCTTTTTACCAAATAATCCTTGAAACCATGCGATTCAACGACATCTAATCGTCCATATCCTGAGCGCGCAAGGACCATATAATGAAGGTCACAAAGACTTTCCTCCAGCGGCACTCCGATAATGACTCTCGCCTTCACTATAGCCATTGCCTTCACCATTGGCATCTCCGCCCTCTGTTCGGTTTTAGAAGCCATGATCCTGAGTACAACGACAGCTGAGATCGAAGGCCTCAAGAAAGCCTACCCGAATCGGGGTCAGAAACTGGAGAAGTATAAGCTCGGTCTCGAAGAGACGAGCTCTGCAATCCTCAGTCTCAATACGATTGCGAACACACTGGGTGCTACGATGGTCGGCGGTTTGGCCGTACAAATCTGGCCCGAGGATAGCAACATTCTCCTCAAGGTTTCCTCGGTCATGGCGCTAGCCATTCTCTTCTTCTCGGAAATTGTTCCCAAAAACGTCGGTGTGCTCTACCGACCGGCCCTGCAACCGATACTTATCTTTCCATTGGCATGGATCTGCGCCTTGATGATGCCGATTTCGCGCGTGGTCGGGTTTATAGTGCGTTACACCTTACGCCCCAGCAACATAGAGACTAACAGTGATGCGGAAATTCTCTTACTGGCGGAGAAAAGTGCCAAAGAAGGTACTTTGACCGCCAACGAACGTGACATGATCAATAATGCGCTCAGCCTCGATGAGCTGCACGTCAACGAAATCATGACGCCTCGCACAGTAGTGCATGTAATCGATGGGCAACAGACGGTAGCCTCGCTGCTAGCGAAAAGTTTCGACATCCCCTTCGCCCGAATTCCGGTTTATGAAGATCAGAGTGATAACATCACTGGCATCGTCCGGCGGCGAGACATCCTTGCTGCCAAAGCCGAAGGTAATGACAGTATCCTGATCAAAGCGTTGGCTAACGAGGCTTTATTTGTGCCTGACAACGCGGCCGCTTCAGACGCTTTGCAGACATTTCTCAAACACCACCAGCAGCTTGCCATCGCTGTTGATGAGTATGGCTCAATGTCCGGCGTCATCACGATGGAGGACGTAATAGAGCACATTATCGGCCAAGAAATCTTCGAGGACGATGATCCTGCAGTGGACATGCGCGAACTCGCGCGTCGTCGACAATTTGCAGAGAAGCGTAAGCAGCGCCGAGAAAGTTAGGGACCTAGAAAATTCCTTCTATCGCGACACGCTTTCAGTCAGAAATCCGTGGAAGCATATCGAGAATTTCGCAACTTTCTAAACGATTTTACCCGAGCCAACATTCCATGGGTTAGCCGTTTGGAGGTAAGCTCATTCTTGTAGATAAAAAATAATTCTATCATGTATTAGAAAAGCAAAATCCATGCGCCCGTCTTGGTTAAAGTCAGCGGTTACCGTTTGACGAGGCTCTAGTTTAGCTCCGGTGCGACCTTGATAATGCATATTTTGCTCAAAGATCTCCCAATGCATTTGGCTGCGCATGCCGTCTGTTGCATGCCGAAGGATCTCAACCACATGCTCATTACCGTCGACCGCCACCAAGTCCAAGCGCCCGTCCGCATCAAAATCTGCTGTCGCGACATGGCTAAAGTAGACAGCCTCCAGCCCGGTTTCATAGCTTCCGCCGACCTCACAGGTCCAACTGTCGGCATGTGCAGCAAAATACCAAAAGCGGTCCTCTCCATATAAAATGTAGGTGTCCTCAGCTTCCTCCAGGTCTGCCAACTGCGACCAACCGGAGAGCGCCATCGTACCGACTTCCTCGCTGTGCCGGTAACGGAGCACACCATCGGCCTCACGGCTCAAAAACTGAAGCTCGCCCTCTTTCGGGACGTAGAGCACGAGCCCTTGCAGCCCGTCGGCATCGACTGCCGGTATGACCGCAGCGACTTCGTCGCTACTGCGGCGTGCATTATACTGATCCACCATTTCCAAAGCACCCTCACTCAAACGAATCGCACGGGCGAAACCCTTGCGCCCGGCCACTAGCTCCGGACGCCCGTCACCATCCACATCGATCGCTGAAACCTGCGCCGGAGACACATCCTTAAGCAAACTCTCGCGCACACTCGAACGCTCGCCGACGATTTCCAGCGCATAGCTTTCGTCCCCCTCGATCGGAGCAAGCAGCACCGGTGCCTCTCGGGGAATGAAGAGCATGAGTCCTACACCCCGCTGGCCGAAAACATCAAGTGCCCGGATATGCGTGGGCTTACGCCGCATATCGGGTAGATCCATCTGCAAAAGGACTTCCCACTCTGAACTAAATTCCTGACGAGCTGCTGGCCGGGCGATGACCAGCTGCATGCCGCTCTTCGACTCATTGACTAGCGCCAGCTCATCATAACCGTCCTGATCCAGATCGACCACCTCGCAGACCAATGGCGCACCTCTACCGACTTCGATCAAGCGTGGAAAAGTCACCCGACCACCCGAATCCAATTGACTCAAACCGAGCGTTTTCTCCTCTAAACTTAAGGCCACTACTGTCTCAGATTTCGACTCGAAAAAACGCCCCGCGCCCAGTGAAGAGATCGCGGAAAAAGTGGGGAAGCGTTTCGAAGCGACAAAGCGACCGTCTTCTTTCTGAAAAACCATCAATTCGGCCCCAGCCGGATTCGCCACCTGCAAGTCTCGCTCACCGTCACCATTGAGGTCACCAAACGCAAAGCACGCACCCTCCTTCTCTTTTTTAAAGAGTGGATAAATCTGTGGCTGCATGCCCTCAAGGGGTAGATTGCCATGCGCCATGTGAGCGGGCATTATCTCAAGAAATTCAAGTCCACCGCTACGGGAATCAACGGAAATAAATCGGCTAGCCTCAGACTCACTCTCGACGAAAGGGGCGAACATCCGGATCGGGCGTTCAAGCAGGAAGCGTCGCTCAGCGCCGAAGCCACCCGCCTTTAAATGCTCACGCATGACGAGTGACTGCTTGCCCTCTGTCGTAACGTAGCAAATCTCAGCGAGGCCGTCACCCGTCAGGTCTTCGACTTCAAGATTAAACGGGTTCTCCCCTGTCAGAAAATAAATGTCTGCCTCCTGCAAGTCACCAGTTTCACCCTGCGAAAAGACGCGTACCGCGGCTGGCGTCAGAAGCACCACTTCTTTGCGGCCATCGCCATCCACATCGGCCACCTTCAAAGTACTATTCCAGCCCAGGGTATCGAAACCATCGAACTCCTGCATCGCGATCCATTGGCCGTCCTCACCCTGAAAACGTATGGTGAGCGGCACATCTCGAGCCGTATACGCGAGGTCAACCAATCCATCGCCATTCAGATCACCGACCCCAAGGTCAAACATGGGAAAGCCCACTGTCACTTTTTCCGCATCAAAATGGGCGTCTTCAAATATCGGCTGCCAGCGCTCACGCTCGATACTGCGTTTGGGCTCTGAACGGGGTGCATTCCCTTTGCGCTGGTAGAGCAGATCAATCTGCGCGGTGTCGTTGTTGATCACCGCCATATCCGTCAGACCATCGCCATCCAGATCGGCCACCTGCAGAGCCCGCGTACCCCAGTCCAGTTTGATTACTTTCGGCTCGCCAAAACCAAAAGAAGCTTCCGTCTGACCATGGGCGCTCATACACAATAACGCGGCTGTAGCCGCTGGCAAAAAACCTGTTAGACTTACATCCCAAGCCCCATAGAGTAAATTCTTAATTGACTGTAACATTATTCAGATGTCTCCCTTTCCAGGATGAGGGCACGACTGAACAAGCCGTCTTCCACCTCGTTCGTCTCCGAGATCAGGTGAAAGGGCACTGGTAAATTAGCTGGTATCCGCGCCGTGTCCAAAGCGTTGGCATCCCCACCGAACTGGCTTATTTGAACAAGCGATTGGAAAATAGATCGCATTAGTTTATCGAGATCGACATAGGAGCGGGAGACCGCCCCGGGCCGGACGATACGTTCAAATAAAGCCTCCGTTTCAGCCAACTGCCAGAAGCCGTCACCCCCTGTCTCCAGCGCACTGAGTACTTCCTGCAGCAATCCAACACGACCGAAACAACAGATGAATTTTGAGCGGTTGATGGCATAACTGAACGTGCTGCCCACCGCATCAGGCATCTGCGGGTTAGGTGCCGCCCGAACCGTGTAGATCGTCTCCCCGGCAAATTCCTTTGTCTCGATTTGCTCACGCAGGCCCGGTAGCAGATCTTTAAGCACCTCCAGGGCACTGGAGAGCGCCTCCGCATCCTTTAACCCGACCACCACCACCTGATCCGGTTCCGACATGGTAGCGCTTTCGCGCCCCAGCTCGGGCAGGATCGAGAGCGTTACCAAGTCACCACCGAAATTCTCGAAGAGCGCCGTGCGCAAATCGACTTTCGTATTCGTCCGTATCGCCTGTAGTTGTGCATCGATTTGAAAGCGCATCATCGGACTGGCGGTCACCAAAAGATTTTCCAATCGCACCATCATTTGGCCAAAATCAAAGCTCGTCACCGAGCTGGAAAAAATGCCTTTAGGCACATAACGCGCCGCGGGCAAAGGGTCTCCAGAATAAGTAATCAATCCGTGTAGGCCGGACTTCTCTCGATAGATCACACCACTGTTCGAGCGAAGCCCTGATTCAATCAAATCCATGTCAAAAAAAAGTGCCTGCAAAGATTTCAGCGAGAGCGCCGCGTCTAGACTCTGCTCGCTGATACCGAACATGGCGGCGCCGCTGGCGAGCGCTTTGTTCAGCATTTCCGTATTCAGTGGCGGCAGCAAGGCTTCCAAATTAAAGTAGAACTGCAGATCGCCGCGGCCTCCTTCTTCGCGCGAGCGAAGGTAGGCAGCGTTTTCACTGAGTGGGGCTTCTGGCCGATCTTTAATGGCCTCCACCGCCGAGCGCAGACGCGCCTCTGGTGTGGCGAGAATGAAGATACCCTCGACCAGCGCATAGCCATCTTCGATGTAGGTCGTCACGCCATCGAAGGTCTCGTCGAAATGCAGTGTCTCGCCCATAAAAGACTCCCGGATCATCGTATGCTCGATGGCCGGATTGACCGCCTTCTGACTCTCCGCGTTGCGCTCAAACTGCACCTGCATGAGCGCTTCGAGCTGCTCCGGATCGCCGGCATACTCAGCCAGCAATAGCAGTTCGGGGCGTTCCGCTCTTCCCATAATCAGATCAGGCACATTATACGAGGCCAAGGCCAACTGCCCTGGGAATAGTTCAAAGAGTTCGTCCCAGCTAAGTCCGAACTCATTTTTCAAAATATCGGTCGCGCCCTCCTCACCCTCAAGCTCTGCTCTGGCGGCGAGCAAAGGCTCGAAGAAATCGTGCAGTTCCTCAGATTCGACGACTTGGGCGAAAGGATGCCCCGCCCAGTCAGTACGCAAGTCCACAATGCTGCGGAGAGTGAAATAAATGTCGACCTCCTCCTCGATCAGAGAGCTGAAGGGGACCGCCTGCAGTAAGGAGGCTGTGGCCAGAGTGCCGGCAAGTAAGGAGAGCTTCATTCGCATAGCAGATATCATACAATTAAAAAAGTTACGGGTTGTTACAAATCGGAGAGACCCGTTCATTTGAGCTTGGGCGGGTCCATGTAGCGGAAGCCGGCATTTGGGTTACGCGGATCAAAAGCGTAGGCATCGCGATTATCGATAAAGGATTTCAGAATGCCCGAAGAAATCGAAAAGCCCAACCCCTCGGCGCCCACTGCTGCGATCTTCATATTGTTCACGCCGACGACCTCGCCTTTCAAATTGAACAAAGGCCCACCCGAGTTGCCTGGATTGATCTGGGTCGTCGTTTGCAAGTAGAGCCGCCCGTTAATTACCCGGTTAGCCACGCTGATAATGCCCTCGGAGACCGTGCGGTCGAGACCCAGCGGGCTACCAATGGCGAAGACCGTCTGTCCTTCGCGGAGCCCCTCATCGGCCGCCGCCAGTGGGACGGTGACGAAGCTTGTCGGCGTCTCCGTTTCGATCTTGAGCAAAGCCAGATCCAGCTCCGAACTAGTCGCTACGATACGCACCTGGTCGTAGGTGACCTTTGAGAGCTCATTCACGCCCTCTTCAAAGATAGTAATCGAGATGCGATGCTCGCCAGCAATCACGTGGTCGTTTGTCACAACGTAGCCGTTTTCATGGATGACAAAGCCGGAGCCCAGCCCTGTCGGTGTCTGCACCAGAGCGACCGCTTCTCCCAGTGTATCCATCCAATCGCGGATCGTTTGATCACGACGATCCGTGGACACTTCATAGAGCGTCTCGGCGGTCTGTAGTTCAACTGGGAACTGTCCGGTCGTCACATCACGCCCCTGAGCCGCCACAATAGCCGCCCGTGGCACCTCCAACAATTCAAAACCGAGATCCACATAAAGCGCGTCCGCACGCTCCAAAACTATCTCCCCCTGCACGCTCGCACCGTTTATCAACTCAACCGAATGGAAGGCATGCACCCCCACTCCACTTACGAGGATTAAAACTGAAGTAATCAAAAACCTAAACATGATGCGAGCAAAACGAAAAACCCTCCACAAGCCAACAAAAACACCAAGTCCACGGCTGGCATCAGCATATCATGATTTTGGAAGATCGCCAGACCACGGATGCAGACGCTACCAATAAATAAGCGCCACAAAGCCCAGCACCTCCCACTGGAATTTTCCCAGCGGGGGCGCCGGAACCGACCCATCCAGCGAGCGGCGAAGCAAAACGCTTGATCCAGAAGCTGAATCAAACACCGATGCGGGTTTCGTTGAACTTAACCATGGCCTGTGCGTCGTTGGTTGTATGCAACACAACACAGCAATCGCCATCCGCTTTCGTCGTGCTGGCGTAGATGTGGTGTATATTAATACCTGATTCGGACAAGATTTCGCTGACGCGGTGCAGCATACCTGGCTTGTGTGGAATCGTCAGCAGTACAACATCCTCCTCATGCGGATTATAACCATGTTCCCTGAGGACATCCACGGCACGCAGGTTATCTTCGGTCAAAAGCCGAACATAAGCCTGATCGGCTAGGGCATAAGCATCGATTGCCAGAAGATTAATTCCCCGATCCGCTATGATCTGAGCCAAATCCGCCAAAATGCCGATGCGATTACTGATCTTAACCAGAACCTCTTTACCTCTCTGAGCTTTTAGATCCAGTTGCATTTTTCTCACCTCCTTAGTTTCCTAATATAAGCCATCCGATGGAAGAAGGCAACCCCAATAGGGCACATCATATTAAGACTGGCCTACTCCACCAAACTGAAATTCAAGCCGAGCGACTGCTCCAGTTTCGTGATTTCGCCGCGCTCGCCTGGTTCGATAAGCGTGAGCGAGACACCCTTCTTACCCGCGCGAGCCGTGCGGCCACTACGGTGCGTGTAGTACTGCATCGCGTCGGGTAATTGGTGCTGGATGACGAAAGACAGACCCTCTACATCGATCCCCCGAGCGGCCACATCGGTAGCGATGAGAAACTGGATACGTTCTTTCTTAAAACCGCGCATCACTTTGTCGCGATCCTTCTGACTGAGGTCGCCTTGGATGACGGCAACAGACAGTCCGGCTTTTTCCAGCTCCTCGCCCATACGGATGGCACCGGCACGCGTGCGGCAGAAGATGAGGCCGCGCGCCGTACCCTGCAACTTAAGATAACTGGCAATGAATGCGTCTTTCTCCTCCCGTGCGCAGATCGCATATTGATGATCGATATTGCGGTTCACGATTTGCTTAGGCTCGACTTGCACGCGCTGAGCGTGTGGCGACATGTGATTTTCAATCAAGCTATGCAATTTCTTTTGAAAAGTGGCCGAAAAAAGCCATGTTGATCTACGCTTTTTAGTTTGGTCAAAAACTTCAGCGAGCTCCTGTTGAAAGCCCATACTGAGCATCTCATCGGCTTCGTCGAGGACAAGGTATTGCACCGCGTCGAGAAGAAGGCCCTTCTTCAATAAGTCCGTCAGGCGCCCCGGCGTAGCCACGAGGATTTGAGTCGGGCGGCCGAGCCGCTGCACTTGAAGGTCGATTTTGTCACCGCCGGCGGCAACCTCGACAAAAATTTTATTCTGACAAAACTTGGTGTAACGAAAGAGTGCCTTACCGATTTGCTTAGCTAACTCCCGAGTTGGCGCGATGATGAGAGCTTGAATCCTATCCGACTCAGGGTCCACTTTCATCAAGAGCGGGAGACCGAAGGCGGCGGTCTTACCGGTGCCGGTCTGGGCCTGTGCGATCAGGTCGCCGCCCTCTTTGAGCAAAAAAGGAATAGCTGCAGTTTGGACGGGCGTAGGCTGTTGAATACCAAGGGCGTCCAGCCCCTCAACGAGATCGGCTCGGACGCCGAGGGATTGGAAGTTGTTTGACATAATACTGAGTGGTTTACGCGAGAATGACGACAGCGATAGTAAAATAGATGATAAGGCCGAGCACGTCCATGAGAGAGGTGATAAGAGGTGTACTGGCAGCGGCTGGGTCGATGTTCAAGCGGCTGAGAATAAAGGGCAGTAGGGCGCCAAAAGCGTTGGCGACAAAAACGATGGAGATCATGCTCAGCCCGACGATGATCGCGATATGATAATCGCCACCATAAAGCTTGGCAACGATCGCAGCGATCACCGCCATTGCGGTGCCGAGTAGTACGCCGACAAAGGTTTCTTTAGACACCGCCTTAATCCAATCGCCCACGGCGTGGTCGCCGATGGCGATAGCACGCACCATAAGTGTGGCGGATTGGGCACCGCAGTTTCCACCGCTGGCTATGACCAGAGGCATGAAGAGCGCGAGAGTGATAAATTCTTTGATAAAATCCTCGTAATTCGAAATGACGCCGGCCGAGATCAGGTTCACGAAGATCAAAATCAACAGCCAGCCGATACGCTTGCGGAAGAGCTGCGCGGGACTGGCCGCGCTGTAGCGGGTCTCAAGCGGAGCAACGGCGACACCTTTTTGAATATCCTCGGTAACCTCTTCTTCCGCCACGTCCATGATGTCGTCGACCGTCACTATGCCGACGAGCACGCCCTCAGAGTCGACCACAGGCAGTGCATTGACGTCATAGCGCTGGATCTTCTCAACCGCGACCTCGCGGTCGTCATAAGCGGATAAACTAACAAACTGATAGTTTAAAATGTCTTTAATCACAGTCGAAGGCGGCGCCATGATGAGTCGGCGCATGCGCAGGATGTCGACCAATTTCCCGTTTCCGTCCGTCACGTAGAGGATGTTGAAAATTTCACTATCCCGGCCGTATTTGCGGATGTGTGCGAGGGCATGATCACAGCTCCACTCGGCCCGAATGCGGATATAGTCGGGCGTCATCAGACGACCGACACTTTCTTCAGGGTAGCCAAGCAGCTGGCGAGACTCCGCCAAATCCTCTGGGCTCAGCAACTGCATCAGCTTGCGGGTTACGGTGGCAGGCAGCTCTTCGAGCATCGCAGTGCGGTCGTCGGGGCTCAAGTTGGCCAGTAGCACACGGGTATCTGCGTCCGTCAATGCTTCGAGAAAGGTATCCTGATCCTCTGGCTCGAAGTAGGCGAAGACATCCGCCGCCCGGTGACGGGGTAATGCGCGATAAACTAGTATCTGGTGCGGCTTATCAAGGCGGAGTATATAGTCGGCCACTTCCGGATCCGCCCAATTCTGCAATTCCTCAGAGATCGGCTTGATATGCCCGGAGGCAATAAGGTGCCCCATCTTGGAATCGATCTCTGTATTTTCTTCGGTCATGGCACCCTTGGTAACTAATACAGAACTACGGCGCGAGGCGCTCAGTCAGCCATTGGCCAGACACATCGAGGCGGTAGATAAAGCGGTCGTGCAAGCGGTTGCTACGCCCTTGCCAGAACTCGAAAGACTCGGGCACGATGCGGTAGCCACCCCAGTTATCAGGGAGCGGCACTTTTCCCTCGGTGAACTTACGCTTCATCTGATCGAGCTTTGCCTCGAGGATGCTGCGCGAGGTAATCACCTTGCTTTGTGGCGACGCCCATGCCCCGAGTTGGCTGCTGAAGGGTCGGCTGAGGAAATATTTGAGTGATTCGGTTTTAGAGATGCGTTCGACGCAGCCCTTGACATTAACCTGCCGCTGTAGCGGCAACCAGAGGAAGTTGGCCGCGACCTGCGGATTCAACTCCAGTTCTGCAGCTTTGCGGCTTTCGTAATTACTGTAAAAAGTAAGTCCCTTTTCTGAAAAATCCTTCAACAGCACGATGCGCGTACTCGGACGACCGCGATCATCGGCTGTGGCTAGGCACATGGCATTGGGCTCTTCGAGCTGAGCTTTTTGCGCCTCACGGAACCAGTTCTCAAACTGCGCAAACGGAGACTCCAGCAAATCGCTTTTGCTAAAACGCCCCTTCGTGTAACTTTGCCTGAGATCAGATAAATCCATAGATGAAGTGTGAGTGGTAAAGGATGATGAGTGAATCTCAAATTGGTCAGAAGGCATTCAAAACTCACCAGTCACGACTCACCACCTATTCGTGTTCTGCCAACCAGCGCTCGGCTTCGATCGCGGCTTGGCAACCCATGCCCGCCGCCGTAATTGCCTGACGATAGACGTGGTCGACGCAGTCACCCGCAGCGTAGAAGCCGGGGAACTGCGTTTTCACTTGGCTGCCGGACATGGGCACGATGTAGCCGTCACCATCGCGCTCTAGAAGGTCTTTGACAAAATCCGTATTAGGAATGTGGCCGATGGCGATGAAGGCGCCTTTACAAGGGATCTCGCGTACCTCACTCGTCACCGTGTCCTTGACGCGGATGGCGCGGGTAAAACCCTTCTCGTCTGCGAGGATCTCGGTCGGCACAGAGTTCCAGGCCATCTCTATTTTTTCATGCGAGGTCGCCCGGTCCGCCATGATCTGCGAAGCACGTAGTTCGTCGCGGCGGTGAATCAGTGTCACCTTAGAGCAGAAACGGGTCAGAAAAAGGGCTTCTTCTGCGGCCGAATCCCCCCCCCCGACAACGACTACGTCCATATCCCGATAGAAGGCACCGTCACAAGTCGCACAGGTAGTGACCCCTTTGCCGCCATACATTTCCTGCTCACCCGGGATGCCGAGCAGGCGTGGGCGTGCGCCCGTGGCTACGATGACTGATTTCGCCTCGAAGACCTTTTCGCCCGCATAGAGTCTCTTAACCTCCCCCTCGACTTCGATCTTATCCACCTTGGCATGCTCGTAGCGGGCACCGAAACGGGCGGCCTGTTTGCGAAGGTTGTCCATCATCATGTAGCCGTCGATGCCCTCGGGGAAGCCGGGGAAATTTTCCACCTCTGAGGTCGTCGTCAGCTGGCCGCCGGGTTGTGAGCCTTCGAGTACGAGGGGATTAAGTTGCGCGCGCCCGGTATAAATGGCCGCAGTGAGTCCGGCGCAGCCGGTGCCTAAGATGATGACGTCTTCCATATTTGTAAACAATGGTCTGAATTTATAAAAAGGCAGACGATGAGGTGCTGGGAACGATTCTCAATCAAAATTTGAATTTCTCTGCCGGTTTGCCTTTGGCCAGGCTTTTGCCACGCCCCGATATCCTTCTTTACGCTACACTCCAACCTAGGACCATCGATGCTGGCCGTTCGAGTTAAGGCAGGACGGCCGTCCAGTTGAACTTGATTGTACGAGGCTGACTGCTACGGTGTTTGTATGATTAAAAACGTACATGAAGTTATCCCCGAAGTGGCCGAAGCTGTCCGTGGCGGCAGTGGTAGCGTCACCGCTCACAAACTCCTCGATCTCTTTCCGGGCAGTGCGATCAAAAGCGTCGGCCTCGTCCGCCTAGAACCGGGCGCCAGTGTCGGCGACCACTCGCATAAAGGCGACGAGGATTTTTACTTCTGCATCTCCGGCACCGGCATCGTTGTGGACAACGGGGTCGAGCACCCATTCATCCCCGGCACGTTACAAATCACGCGCGACGGCGAGTCGCAGGCGATACGTAACACCGGCGAGACTGAACTCGTTTTCCTCGGGGCATTAGTGGCAACAATCGAGATCTAACCCAGCGTCGACAAGACCGGATGCAAAGCAAACCGGATCATGCGCTGAGGACGCTAAGGTCTCACCGAGCCGGGTTCTTTCCTCTCTTTCCGTTCTCCGCGCGCTCGGCGACCTCTGCGGTTTAAAAAATTGCTTTGCCATCTACGGCAGTCCTCCGTCCATTCTTCTTTCCCGCAGATCAACCTAGATCTGAAAATCAGAGCCGCCGGTTACTTCATGAAGCCCGCACTCACGCTTGAGGCCGCCGAAGCGGGTCTCCTCTTCGCTCATGCCCTCGCCGAGCTTTTTGGTGCTGTGCCAATCGCCGACCGAGACGTAGCCCTGATCCCATAACGGGTGGTAAGGCAGATTGTTTTCAGTCAGATAGGTGTAAATATCACGGTCGTTCCAATCGATGATCGGATAAATCTTGGTCACTTTGTTTTGAGCTTCGACGACACCGCGCTCACCACGTGAGCTGGACTGGGTGCGGCGGAGCCCCGACAACCAAGCGGAGGCACCCAACTCTTTGACCGCTCGGTTCATCGGCTCGACTTTGTTAATCCGATTGTAACGCTCGAGGCCCTCGAGGTCTTTCTCCCAAAGCTTGCCATAGAGCGCTTCTTGCTGCGCGGCAGTCTGCTGCGGGATGTAGGTCTTAAGGTTGAGCCTAAGACGTTCGCTCAACTCGGCCGCAAACTTATAAGTGGCCGGAAAAAGGTAGCCCGTGTCTACGAAGATCACAGGGATATCGGGGATTTGCGTGGTCACGAGGTGCAACATGACCGCGCTCTGCACCCCGAAACTAGTGCTTAGGACGAGCTGGTCGCCATAGGTCTGATAGGCCCAGCGTATACGCTCGGTGGCAGAGGCGGTCTCAAGGTCGAGGTCGCTCTGCGGCGCGGATGGGACTGCATTGTTCGAATTCACAGACCTAATCTTTGGTTCTTGAGTTAGAAAGTCAAGAATAGCTGTTCGAGAAAAAAGGCCCCGCCTGTGCCGTATTAGTGGGAGTTCTTAGCCTTTTGTGTCTAAGGTGGGTGCTCTCCTCGTAGGTTTTTGTCTTCCGGTTGACGGCTGGACAGCCACCTACGCGGGTCAAGCTCCCGTTTGCTAAAGAGTAAAGGACAGATTCTCCGTTAAGTCTCGAACACTGCAGGGTTAGCGGAGGTATAGGCCACGCACCTTGAGACGCAACCCGAAACGAATAAAATATGAGCCTTCAATTGAGCCTGAGACGCAACTGCCTAGACTCATAGGTCCACGGGTGCAGAGAGGAAGCAAACAAGGTGACTCGACAAGGCCGACCATCGCGACAGACTTCGCGCTATGAAACATACCTCTCAGGAAATCATCGCGCATAAACGTGATGGATTGGCGTTGAGCCGATCAGAGCTAGAGCAATTTGTCGACGGTGTGGTCTCTGGGGACTTTCGGGACTATCAAGCCAGTGCGCTGCTCATGGCTATCGTGCTCAAGGGCATGACGGCGGAGGAAACCAGCTGGCTGACTGAAGCCATGATGCGCTCCGGACGTATCGTCGAGCTGCCGGAGATTAGACGACCTAAGGTGGACAAACATTCCACTGGTGGGGTCGGTGATAAAGTCTCTCTGATTCTCGCCCCCCTCGCGGCGGCTTGTGGGCTCTGCGTGCCTATGATGAGTGGACGGGGGCTCGGCCACACGGGCGGAACCTTGGATAAACTGGAAGCCATCCCCGGCTTCCGCACCCTACTCAGCGACGCGGAATACCGCAGTCAGCTCCAGTCCATCCACCAGGCCATGATCGGCCAGTCCGATGACATGGTGCCCGCGGACCGGAAACTCTATGCGCTGCGCGATGTGACTGCGACGGTCGAAAGTATCCCGCTGATCTGTGCGAGTATCCTCAGTAAGAAACTGGCCGAGGGTATCGACGCCTTGGTGCTCGATGTCAAATTCGGCCATGGCGCCTTCATGCCGGACGAAGCCGCCGGCCGCAAACTGGCCGACTCACTCGTCGCGATTAGCGCCCGCATGGGCAAACCGACCACCGCCCTGCTTACGCGGATGGACGAACCCCTCGGGCGCATGATCGGCAATTCTCTGGAGGTAATCGAGGCGATCAAGTGCCTGCGCGGTGAGGGTCCCGCAGATTTGATGGAAGTCACCTACGCGCTCGGCGCCGAAATGCTCGTGCTCGGCGGTCTGCACACAACACAGGCCGAAGCCATGGTCGCGCTCAAAGCCGCCATCGCCAACGGTAGGGCGCTCGAAGGATTCCGTGCACTGGTCGAAGCCCAAGGCGGCGATGCCTCTGTAGTCGACGATTTCGGCCGCCTACCACAGAGTGAGAGAACGATGGATTTCGCCCTAGACAACAATGAAAAGATGTCTGTGAGCGGACTCGATGCACGAAGCTTCGGTGAGGCCGCCTGCCTGCTCGGCGCTGGGCGCGTCAGCACCGATTCTGTCATCGACCCTGCTGTCGGCCTCGAGCTTCTGAAAAAAGTCGGCGATCCTGTCGAACCCGGCGAAGCCATCGTCCGTATCCACTATCAGGATACTGAGACACTCCATGTAGCGGAAACGCGTTTACGAAAAGCCATCACTTTAAGCGAAGACTGCCCCGCAGAAAAACCACTCATCGTGGATCGTATCCACCATGCCTAGCGCGGTAGTTGAGCGAATGTATTGTGCGTCGAACACCCTATCACATGCACGCTTGCTGAAGCCGCGCGCTACATTTTAATTAATTATATGCAAATACCCGCACTACCCGTAGAGTTGGTCGACTTTAAACCAGAGATCGGTCTCATCCTCGGCTCCGGCCTCGGCTTCTTCGCGGACGACCGCATCGAAGTCGTCGGGCGTCTGCCCTACGACAAGATCGAAGGATTCCCCGTCTCCACCGTGCCGGGACACGCCGGGCAATTCGTCTATGGCACCCTCGAAGGCAAGCGGGTCATCTGCATGCAGGGGCGCTTCCATTACTACGAGGGCTACCGAATGGCCGATCTCACTTTACCCATCCGCCTCATGCACCGTATCGGCGTGCACACGCTCTTTGTGACCAACGCTGCCGGAGGGATCAACCTCGACTACACCCCCGGCGACTTCATGATGCTGAGCGATCACATCAACTTCCTCGGCACCAACCCGCTCATTGGCTGGCAGGGCGACGAGGGCGTGCGTTTCCCTGACATGACAGAAGTCTACGACGGCGCGCTTCGCGCTAGGATCCGCGATTGGGCGAAGGCGCATTCGGTCGACTTGAAAGAAGGCGTCTATCTCGCCACAACAGGTCCCAGCTTCGAGACCCCGGCCGAGATCCGTGCCTTTGCTGCGCTGGGAGCCGACGCCGTAGGTATGTCTACCGTACCGGAGGCCATCGTCGCACGTACGCTCAACATGCGCGTGCTCGGTATCTCCTGCATCACCAACGCGGCCGCGGGTATCTCCAAAACCGAACTCTCCCACGAAGACGTCTCCGAGACCGCCGATCGCGTGCGCCCGCAGTTTGCCGACTTACTCGCAGCCGGAGTCCAACTTGCTTAAATAAACATGGCCACCGACCTCTGCACCCATCCGCTCGTCCAACACTATCTAACGATCCTTCGAGATCGTCGCACAGGCGCAGCCGAGTTCCGCCGTTGCTGCAAGGGCATCACAGAGGTGATTATGGTCGAAGCGGCCAAGCAACTGAGTCTGGACTTCGTCGAGGTGGAGACTCCCCTGGAGTTGACGAGTGGCGCCCAACTCAGCACGGGCGTCGTTTTCGTGCCCATCCTCCGCGCCGGACTCGGCATGCTCGACCCGGCCATGGGCATCATACCAGGGTCCAGCGTGGGCTACATCGGCCTTGAACGGGACGAGGCCACCGCCGTGGCGAGTTGTTATTACGCGAAAATGCCCGACCTCAGCACCAGCTCACAAGTCTTCGTACTCGACCCCATGCTCGCGACCGGTGGCTCCGCCGCGCAATGCGTCGAACAAATCAAAGCCCACGGCGCAAAGCACGTCACTATGGTCTGTATCATCTCCGCGCCAGAGGGAATTGCAGCCTTTGAAGCCGCCCACCCAGACGTGCCGATCATCGCCGGGAAAATTGACCGTGCACTCAACGATCAGAAATACATCCTCCCCGGACTTGGCGATTTCGGCGACCGATTATTCAACACATGATACGCATTGAAGACAATTTCGAAGACGTCCTCGGCAAGGCCATGTCCGGTCTCGGCCTAAACGTAGACACACTGGCCGCTGCTTCGGGTCTCGAAGCCGCCCACATCCGCTCTCTCCTCTCAGGCTCGATCAACGACGAGGCGCTTCGAACCCTCGCTCCGGCCTTAAGACTCTCGCCCACGAAGCTCGTCGATATGGCGCACCAGCGCTGGCAGCCCTCCGTCCAACTACCCGATGGCGTCGCACTTTTTAACACGCCCTTTCCCGTGCCAGGCTACGAGGAAATGACGGTGAACAGCTTTCTCATCTGGAGCGGCCAGGAAGCCGCGGCCTTTGATACAGGCGCGAACGCCAATGCACTTCTGGCCGAGGTCGAGAAACAAAGCCTCCGATTGAATGCACTCTACATCACTCATACCCACCGCGACCACATCGCTGCGCTCGGGGCCATTCGTAAGACTTGCCCCGAGACCACCGTTTACCGCCCCGAAAGCGAACCATTACCCGGCGCTGTCGCGCTCAGCGCAGGCGCTCGGCATGCCTGCGGCGCATTCGAAATCGAGACCCGCTTAACCTTTGGCCATTCGCCTGGCGCACTCAGCTACATCGTGACCGGCGGCGAAGTCCCCCTCGCCTTCGTCGGCGATACCCTCTTCTGCCTGTCCATGGGCAAAGCCCCGAGAGAGGCCTACGCGGTCGCCTTGGAAAACAACCGCCGCGAATTACTCAGTATGCCGAACAACACAATCCTCTGTCCCGGACACGGGCCAGTGACCACCGTGAGAGACGAGAAAGCCAGAAGTCCTTTTTTCTAAACCAGTTTTGTGGAGCAGGCAGTAGGCAAGCGTAAAATCAGTAACGCTCTACCCTTGCGCCGGAATCACGGAATGCTTTTATCAACAACTTAAAACGGTGCGGCGCCCCGGACGCACGACCCTGACTCGCATATCTCACCCGCCCCAGACAAACCAAGTTTCAGACTGAGCATGACCGTATCGAAAATTCCACAACATGTAGCCATTATTATGGACGGCAACGGCCGTTGGGCTCAGCAACACGGCCTACCCCGGATTGAAGGCCATCGTCGGGGGGCGGAAGCCGTCAAGCGCACCCTCAAAGCCGCTCAAAACAACGGCGTTAAAAATATCACCCTATACGCCTTCAGTGTGGAAAACTGGAATCGGCCAGAAAACGAGGTCAACGCCCTCATGGATCTGCTCGAAAAATTTCTACAGAACCAGTTGCCAGAGCTGATCAAGCGCCAAATCCGCCTACGTGTGATCGGCCGCTATTCTGAACTGCCCGAGCCCATTCAGGATCAACTCCATAAATGCGAAGAAGCCACCAGCGAGTTCACCGAATACACGCTAGGCCTTGCACTCAACTACGGCTCACGCACGGAGGTAGTGGATGCAGTCAAGGCGATTGCCCAAGCGGCACACGCAGGCGTGATCGACCTGAATGAGCTCGACTACGAGGGCTTCCGCGCCTACCTCTACACCCGAGACATGCCAGATCCCGACTTGGTCATCCGCACTTCCGGTGAATGCCGCCTGAGCAACTTTCTCCTCCTACAATCAGCCTATGCCGAGATCTACCTGAGCACAGTGCTTTGGCCCGACTTCGACGAAACTGAATTCACAAAGGCCCTGACCGAATACGCCGCCCGCGAGCGCCGCTATGGCAGGACTGCCGAGCAATTGTCCTCCTAGTATTATCATGCAGCAACGTATACTCAGCTTCGTCGTGCTTTGGGCTGTTCTCGGCCTCTCGCTCCTCATCTTTGGAGTGCACGCCGGCGTCTTCTTTATCGCGCTCCTCGCCTTCTTTACACAACTTGAGCTCTACCTGCTCTTTGAGAAAATGGGGCTCAAGCCGATTAAAAGTATCGGCTTGATCGCAGGTGCCGTTATCACCCTCGGCGCTTACTATCTGGGCGGCATCGACTCGGGAAACGACCTTTTCATCCTCAGCTTCGTCGTTCTCGCCTTGATCATCATCCGCCTCGACCTACAAGCGGGGCGTCTGCGCAGCTTCATGCCCACGCTTTTCGGCCTGCTCTATGTGCCCTACCTGATCCACTTCCTGATTAAAACAGTGAAACTCGCGGAGATGAATGTGTTTCCCTCCGCACAGGGCACTTCAACGGGCATATTTCTGGCCGTCTGGATCGTGGCCGTAGCCAAATGCGCCGATGTCGGCGGCCTACTCGTCGGCATGCGTCTAGGGAAGACGCCCCTCTCCGTGATCAGTCCGAAGAAGACCTACGAGGGCGCAGCTGGCGGCATCGTCTTTTCCATGCTCATCGGCATCATCCTAACCGCTATCTTTCACAAATACGCACCCGAAAGCTTTACTTGGTGGCGAAGCGCTTTGATCGCCATTCCTATCGGAATCGCCTCCATCGCCTCCGACCTCGTCGAGTCCGCCTTCAAGCGCCAAGCCGACGTCAAAGACTCTGGTAGATTGATACCCGGCATCGGGGGCATCTTCGACCTCACGGACAGCCTCATCTTGACCGCGCCACTCGGGTATCTGCTGTTCAAATATATGGTTTTTTGATGTCTCGTAAGAAAGTCGTTCTTCTAGGAGCCACAGGCTCGATTGGTGGCAGCACGCTGCGGGTACTCCGTGCACACCCCGACCGTCTGCAACTCGTCGGCGTAGCCGCTAATGGCAACCATACAGAGTTGGCCGGAATCTGCCGGGAGTTTGACGTGCGTCATGCAGTTCTCAGCAGTGAGCCCGCTTACCGTGCGGCGCGTCAGGCGGACGATTTCCCCAAAGGAACCGAACTGGACTGTGGCAGCGCAGCCCTCGAAGCCCTCGCAACCCTGCACGAAGCCGACATCGTGCTCGTCGCCGTGGTCGGCGCGGCTGGGCTGCGCCCTACACTCGCCGCGATCGAAGCAGGCAAAGACATTGCTCTGGCCAATAAGGAGCTCCTCGTGCTCGGCGGAGCCCATGTGATCGAGGCCGCCCAACGTAAGGGCGTCCGCCTACTTCCGACCGATAGCGAGCACAACGCCATCTTTCAATGCCTCCAGGGGCACCCACCCGAACAACTCGATAAGCTCATCCTGACCGCATCCGGCGGGCAGTTTCGCGATACGCCCGTGAGCGAACTCTCCGGTGTCACCCCTGGAATGGCGACCCAACACCCCAACTGGTCAATGGGACCGAAAATCACTGTCGACTCTGCCACTATGGCGAACAAAGGGCTCGAACTGATCGAAGCCCACTGGCTCTTCGACTTGGAACCGGAGCGCCTCGAAGTGGTCATCCATCCCCAGAGCGTGGTGCATTCCTTCGTCCAGTTCATCGACGGCTCCATCCTAGCCCAGCTCAGCCCACCCTCCATGACCTTTGCGATCCAGCACTGTCTCCTCTACCCCGACCGCGCGCCAGGGGTGGAGCCGACCACGGATTTCCGCAAGACTTTTTCACTCGACTTCAAAGCGCCTGATTACACCCGCTACCCCTGCCTGCAACTCGCCTACGACGCTCTCCGCACCGGCGGTGCGGCACCCGCCATCTTCAACGCTGCCAACGAAATCGCTGTCGAGCGCTTCCTCGCTAAAGAGATCGCCTACCTTGATATACCCAAACTCATCGAGCATAGTTTAACGAAAGTCGCCTCCCACAGCGAGCCCAGCCTCGATCAACTCCTGCAAACTGACACCGAAACCCGCGCCCTAGCGCAAGGGCATACATTTTAATTCTTCTTAACAAGGACCGGCTACTTTAGCTGCCGCCCATTCTGCCTAGGCAAGGCTCGACAGCTAAAGCAGCCGACCCCAGTAAATTTCTTACCAATGTTCTCCTCGATCCTCCACATAGCTCTCGCGCTCTTCGCGCTCGGCTTCTCGATCTTCATACACGAGCTCGGCCACTTCATCGCGGCCAAAAAACGCGGCTTGATCGCCGACCGCTTCTCGATCGGCTTCGGCCCGCGACTCTTCGGCTGGCACCGCAACGGCACCGACTTTCGCCTCTCGCTCCTCCCGCTCGGCGGCTACGTATCGCTGCCTCAACTAGCCGACATGGGGCGGATCGAAGGTGGCGAGGACAATGAAGCCGACCGACTGCCGCCGATTTCCTATGCCGATAAGATGATCGTCGCCGTGATGGGGGCGGTCTTCAACCTCATCTTCGCACTGATGCTTTCCCTCGTACTCTGGGGTGTCGGGCGTGAGATCGTCAAATCCACCACCGTGGGCTTTGTGGCCGAAGAAATCCGCAATTCGGATTTCGAAATCGTTCCAGGTCCTGCCTACGTGGCCGGCATCCGTGAGGGCGACGTCATATACAGCATCGACGACAAGAAGGTGCCCGACTGGTGGTATTTTCAGAACGCCATCGCTACCGGAGTGGGCAAGGAAAACGGATCAGATGGCCGCCGCGAGGTCGAAGTCGGCGTGCTGCGCGAAGGCGAGTTGCTCGAGTTTACCGTCCACCCCGAGCTCGTCTCCAGCGAGCGCATGCGCTACATCGGGATTGAGCCGGAAACCGACGAGACCTCTGCCCCGATCGTCATGCGCCTTGAACCCGGCATGCCTGCGATCGAAGCGGGCCTCGAACCGGGCGACCGCTTGATACGACTTGACGGTGAAGACATCATTTCAGGGGCCTTCCTTAGTACTTATCTAACCAAGCACGGCGACCGCAGCATCGATGTGACGGTGGAACGCGAGGGCAAAGAACTGACCCTACCCATCCACCCTCGAATCAAAGAAGGGGAAGCAAGCCCCCGCTTCGGCTTCGCTTACGACTTTCAATACAAAACCGAGATCGTCCACTACAACCCAATCGACCAGCTCTATCGCTTCGCCGAGACGATGAAGATGACGCTCTACGCCTTGATACACAAAAACTCCGACGTGCGCGTGAAAAACATGAGCGGACCCGTCGGTATTGTGCACGGACTCACTCGCATGGCTCAGGTCGGTTTCATCGACCTGCTCTGGATGTTGGCTTTAATCAATGTCAACCTCGCGATCTTCAATCTGTTACCCATCCCCGTGCTCGACGGCGGGCACATGCTCTTCGCCACGATTTCAAAGATCATCGGCCGCCCACTTCCCCGCAGGCTGATGGAAAACGTGCAGGGCGCATTCATGGTCCTGCTGCTCTGCTTCGTCATCTACGTCAGCTTTTTCGACGTCGGCCGCTTAGGCCGCGACGTCGGCTTGATCGACGATGAAGCTCCGGTAGAGGAAGCCACACCGTAAACATCGACCCGACTGGCCTCCCATCGCTACATCACGAAACCGTAGCGAACCCGCGCCAGCGGGAATTACCGTTTACAGCGCTGATCGCGCCCTACCCCTCTTCACCATTCGCAATTGCCCGCACAGCGTGCAACGTGCGCTAAAAAATCTGATCCCGCTCGTCAAGCTGGCGGACCTGGGTCAGGCTGCCTTTGAACTTGTCGATGAGGGCCTTTAGTATTTCGGGGCTTAGTTTTGCGTGGGCTTGGTCAAGGCTGATGAGTGCTTTCGATTTAACGATTTTAACCTCAGGCAACGCTTCACCAAGTATCATGTGTTCGAGCGCATTGTCCACCGCTTCGAGTTCAGAATCCGTAACTTCATCAGACTCCAGCGCGTCGGCAAGTACATCGGCGGGATGATGACTCACCCCAGCCTCGACTGAAGATGGCTCGGCTCCGGCATCCGGCATGGGCCGTGACTCGATTCTTTTAGCTGGTGGGATGACTAGGGCTTTTTTTTTTCGTCCACTCCGCTACCACCTCCGGCCGCCGCGACTTGCTTGATCAAGCTGTCAATCGCACGAGAGCGCGACTCCTCGGCCGCCTTAAGCAGAACAACTTCGAAATTTACCTTCTCGGAAAGTCCTCTTTGCACGGAAGCCTCGCCCCGGTGGAGGGCGTCGAGCATGCGCATGAGCGACTCCGTGCTCATGGCCACACCGAGCTTGTCGGTGCTGCCTGCGTTTTGAATCGCGTCGAGCAGCGCGAGGCGCACGTGGGCTTCGAGATCGATCAATATGCGATAGAGGTCACGCCCTTCGGCTGTAAACTCGTCGACAGCGGCAATGATGGCCGCGTAATCGAGGGCGGCGAGGGCCTGCGCAAGCTTGGCGATACGCTCGTCGGAGACGAGGCCGTAGACATCGAGTACGTCGCCTTCCTTAATGTCGCTACCGCAAAAAGAGATCATCTGGTCGAGGATCGACTGGGCGTCGCGCATGCCGCCGTTAGCGAGGCGGGCGATTGAGGCGAGCGCGGCAGGCTCGACCTGGATGTGTTCCACCTGGCAGATCTGAGTGAGCTTTTCCGCGATCACCTCATCCGAAATGGGGCGGAACTCAAAGCGCTGGCAGCGGGAAACAATGGTAGGCAGGACCTTGTGCGCCTCAGTCGTGGCGAAAAAGAATTTAACGTGCTCGGGCGGCTCTTCGAGGGTCTTGAGCAGCGCATTAAACGCAGCCGTGGAAAGCATGTGCACCTCGTCGATGATGTAGATCTTATAGGTGCACTGAGCGGGGGCAAACTGGCACTCCTCGCGCAGGCTGCGGACTTGCTCGACACTGTTGTTGGAGGCTCCATCGATCTCGATGACATCCATGCAGGAACCGTTCATGATGGCCTGACTGGTCTCGGACTCATTGTCGGGGTTGGCGCTGGGCCCCCCCTCGGCGTTGAGCGCCTTGGCGAAGAGGCGCGCGGTGCTGGTTTTGCCCGTGCCGCGAGGACCAACAAAGAGGTAGGCGTGGGCGATCCGCTTGGTATCGATCGCGTTGCTTAGGGTGCGCACGATGTGGTCCTGCCCCACCAGTTCACTGAACTGCTTGGGGCGCCAGCGGCGCGCGATCACTTGATAGGCTTTGTCCATCTGTAGATCCTCAAAGAAGCTCTCAAGCCGTGCATCTGGCAAGGGGCTTTTTTAGAAAAGTGTGGAAAGGGCGACATTGACGAGCTGGCCATGGAATCTCCGTAGCCCGCAGCTTCAGAAAGGGTTCGTGGCAGGGCGGTTCCGTCCGGCGCAGAGTGCTTGCTGAAGCAGCGCACTACGAATCGCCCAGCAAATACTCCGGGTTTAGCTTCTTGAGCTCGTCCTTCACAAAGAGGCCGTCCTTGCGGATGAGTTCGCCGTCGAACCAAATCTCGCCGCCGCCGTACTCGGGGCGCTGGATCTGCACCATGTCCCAGTGGACTTGGGAACGGTTGCCATTGTCGGCCTCCTCGTAGGCCTGACCGGGTGTGAAGTGAAAAGAGCCAGCAATCTTCTCGTCGAAGAGGATGTCGCGCATGGGCTCGAGGATGTGCGGATTGAAGCCGATGGCAAACTCGCCGATATAACGGGCGCCGGCGTCCGAATCCAAGATCTCGTTCAGGCGCCCAGCGTTCGTGCCGTCGGCGTGGACGATTTTGCCCTTTTCGAACCTAAGGTGGATATTGTCGAAGGAGGTGCCCTGGTAAACCGTAGGGGCGTTGTAGGTGATCTCGCCCTCGACCGAGTCTTTGACCGGACAGGAGAAGACTTCGCCGTCTGGTATATTATGCCGCCCGCCGCAGGCAACGGCTCCAATGCCCTTGATCGAGAAACGCAGATCGGTGTTCGGCCCCTTCAGCTCGACGCGGTCAGTCGCTGTCATGAGCGCTTCGAGCGCGGCCATGCCCTCGGTCATGCGACTGTAGTCTTGTGTGCAGACTCGGAAGAAGAAGTCTTCGAAACTCTCCGTACTCATCATCGCCTGCTGCGCCATGGACGGGGTCGGCCAACGGAGGATGACCCACTTCGTTTTGTTCACCCGGTAGTCGAGCACGGCCTTCATCGCCCGCATGACTCGGCTAACCTTGGCCGGATCGACATCCGACATTTCAAAAATATTATCCGAACCACGCACCGCGATATAAGCGTCCATCTTCTGCATCCGCGCCAACTCCCAAGCGGCTTGCGTCTCGAACTGCTGGTCGTCGAGGTCGTTGACCAGCTCGCGGCTGATGCGCGCCCGCTGCAAGTTGACAAAAGGCACGGCACCCCGCTCGCGCGCGGCACGCACCAACGCCACCACCATGGCTTCTGGAATGTCGAAGGCGTCAATCAAGACACGCTCACCTTTTTGCAGATTGGTCGAAAAGCCGGTCAAGACGGCAGCCAGTTTTGAAAAGTTTACTTCCATTGAAGCAATCCGTACCAAATTCACGCTAAGGTCAAAGCCGCAAAGCGGAAATTTAAACGAGGAGCGATGACATGCTCGGGCGCAAGCGAACCGGACCACCCGCAAGGTGAAAGCGCGCCAAAAAAACCGCATCACTGCGGACAAAATGGTACTCAGGGCGGGACTTGAACCCGCATGCCCGTGAAGGCACTACGACCTGAACGTAGCGTGTCTGCCAATTTCACCACCTGAGCATGCGTCGAGGATGTGCATTTCGGGGATTAAACGTGCGCTGTCAACGATTCAAGTTTACAAAATGCGAAAATGCGCGTCACAACCAGTGCCATCAACGCCAGCCACAGACGGCGACTGAAGTCGCCGCTAGAAAACCTCAAACACCAGCGCCGTCGTATTGTCTTTGCCGTCGGTTTGCACCGCCTCGGCGACGAGGCGCTGAGCCACGTCAGCGGGGGCGTTCTTCGGCGGGTTGCGAATGAGACGCTTCATGCCGCTGTTCCAAAGGCCTTCGACGAGACCATCAGAGCAAAGGAGGAAGGCGTCGCCCGGTTCGTGGCCGACCGCGCCAAACTGGGGACTGAGGTTCTGCGTCTTACCGCCAAGCACTTGCTGGAGGGCGTTGCGGCTAGGGTGGCTGCGCACCTGCATCTCCGAGAGCTGACCTTCGCGCTGCTGCCAGCCGACGTGGGTGTGGTCGTGGCTGACTTGCTGGATTCCCCCGGCTGCAGGTAGATGGTAGATCCGGCTGTCACCGACGTGGGCGAAATAAACCCACCCGGGGCGCACCCAACAGAGACTGAGGGTGGCGCCCATACCGCTGAGTTCCTCGTAGGCTTGCCCCATGTGCGTGAGTTCGCGGTGAATTTGCTCAAAGAGCTCACCCAATAGATCCTGAAAGCCGACGGCGAGGCCGCTTGCAGCCGTGCGGAAGCTCTGGGGGAAGAGACGGGTGATTTTATCCACTGCGATCTGGCTGGCGAACTCACCCGCATTCGCCCCCCCCATTCCGTCGCTGACGGCGAAGATATAGTCGCTCTCGCAAAGACCCGCATTGCCGTATTTGCCAAGACGGCGGACACCCTCACGGTCGATGGCCAGCGCGAGAAAGGCGTCCTCGTTGTTCTTTCGAAAACGCCCAACATCCGTCAGGCCGGACCAACGAATGCTCGTCGCCGAAAGCTCAGAAAATGCGTCCATGGCTTATGCTTCAGCCTCCCATTGGCTGCGGTCGGCGATTGACTTCATCTCAGGGGAGGCCGGATAGCCGGGAGCGAGGATAGTGGCAAATTCGAAATCAATCACACAGAAGCGCCCCAACTGGGTGCTGTAGGTGATATTCCGCACCTCAGCGTCGTCATGGCGAACGCCGTATTGCTCAAGTTCAGCGAAGATATGCTCCTTTTTCTGATCACTCATGCGGTCGACACGAGCACCACAATTGCTCGTCACAAGATAGAGCTGGGCATCATCACGCTCCACAATTCTAGGCACAAAGCCGCATCCGCGTTCTTCAAGAAACCGGAGCACGCGCACCTCGTTCTCATAGCGCTCACGGGCTTGCGGACCTTTGAAATATTTATGCACGCGCCCATCATATCCAATGTGAACGATTGCACGGGCTGTATTTTTGGCTTCTTCCATTTGAAATTCGTTGTCCACATACCAGTGTTCCGAAATGTGAATGGCAAGATTTGAACAAAAAGCTCGCATCGCTCCATCAAAAGGCCGTAAAAACCGAAAAGTAGGTGCAGTGGCATGCATTCTGCTCAATACAAAATACTCTGCGGGCTTCAGGCCACACATAGCCACCCGCCGAAAAATCAACAGTCAATCATCAACCTGACAAAAATACAGAATACAATGGCTAAAATCAAATTAGAATACCTCTGGCTCGACGGTTACAAACCAGTCCCCAATCTCCGCGGTAAGACCTGCATCAAGGAGGGCGATGTAGACAAGTGGACGCTCGAAGACTGCCCACTTTGGGGCTTCGACGGCAGCTCGACCCAACAAGCTGAGGGTAGCAGCTCCGACTGCGTACTCAAGCCTGTCGCACTCTTCCCTGACAGCACTCGTAAAAATGCTTTCCTCGTCATGTGTGAAGTGCTCATGCCTGATGGCACACCACACCCATCGAATGCACGCGCCACCATCGCTGAAGACTCAGGCCTCTGGGTTGGGCTTGAGCAGGAATACTTCCTTCTGCAAGACGGCCGCGCACTCGGCTGGCCTGAAAACGGCTATCCAGCGCCCCAAGGTGACTACTACTGTGGTGCAGGGTATTCCTCCGTAGGCGACATCGCTCGCAGCATCGTTGAGGAGCACCTCGACCTCTGCCTCGACGCAGGCATCAACCACGAAGGCATCAATGCCGAAGTGGCCAAGGGTCAGTGGGAATTCCAAATCTTCGGTAAGGGTGCCCACAAAGCCTGCGACCAGGTCTGGGTGGCGCGCTACATCCTCCAGCGTCTGTGCGAAAAGTATGGCGTCGATGTCGAATACCATTGCAAGCCTTACCAAGGCGACTGGAACGGTTCCGGCATGCACTGCAACTTCTCCACCGACTACATGCGTGAGACCGGCGGCAAGGACTACTTCCTTAAACTTATGGACAAGTTCGAAGAATATAAGGATGAGCATATCGCCGCCTATGGTCCGGACAATCACATGCGACTCACCGGCCTCCACGAAACACAGTCCATCGACAAGTTCTCTTGGGGCGTGGCTGACCGTGGTGCTTCGATCCGTGTGCCTCACAGCTTCGTCAAGGATGATGCATACAAAGGCTACCTCGAAGACCGCCGCCCGAATTCACAGGGCGATCCCTATCAAATCGTCTCCCGCGTATCCCAGACCGTGGCCGAAGTCGAAGCTGACTTCAAATAAGCCGAGACTAAAGCTTCAACAGCTTAAAGCTTTAATCAACGCCACTCCGCAAGGAGTGGCGTTTTTTTGCCCTCGTCGTAGGTGCGGCCGTAGTAAGAAATGCCGACTTCGTAGATGCGCACATTCGGCTTGGCGACTTTTGCGATAAACTTCGGTTCCACGCCGAAGCGATTTTCCTCCACGCTGACCTGATCGAGCACTTCGCGCCGGCAAATTTTGTAACAAGACTCCATATCGGTGAGGTTAAGATTCGTCGTCATATTACTCAGCAGCGTGAGAAATTTATTGCCCAGCATATGCCAAAAAAAGACGACCCGGCGCGCACTAACGGAAGCGCAATATTTATAAAAGCGGACAAAGGAAAGTCTGCTTGCCTCGAAGTCGCGGAGGAACAAGCTGGGCGAGAATTCTGATGACGCTCTATCACTTATCAAAAGCCCTCAACGCTCTGCAAGCAGCTGGGACTGAATTCCTAATTGCAGGCGGGCTTGCCGTCATTGACCTATTTGCAGAAGAACCCTTTGATTTTAATGACGAATACAATAAAGCTGCATTCATCGAGTTGCCTAACATTGATGAGACATAGCCTTTTTTCAGTAAAGACACCTCAAATCACCGAAGCTTTATAAGTCTTTATGCAATTCATCGACATCAAAACCATCCACGCGCGCAGCGCGGACACAATCGACGCAGCCGTCGCTAAAGTATTCGAGCACGGCCGCTACATCAACGGCCCCGAAGTGTACGCACTCGAAGCCGCTCTCGGTGAGTTCCTCGGAACGCCCGACAAACCGCTGCACTGCGTCGCCGTGGCCAGCGGCACAATGGCGCTCGAAATTGCCCTGCGGGCACTCGGCATAGGCCCGGGCGACGAAGTCATCACCACGCCTTTCACCTGGATCAGCACGGCTGAGACCATCGCACTCGTCGGCGCGACGCCCGTCTTCGCCGACATCGAGCTCGAGACCTACAATATTGATTCAAAAGAAGTCGAGAAAGTCATCACAGCCAGAACTAAGGCCATCATCCCCGTGGACCTCTTCGGCCAAATGGCCGACTACCCCGCACTCGAAGCGATCGCTCAAAAGCACGGCTTGAAAATCATCGAAGACGCCGCTCAGAGTTTCGGCGCCGAGCAAAACGGCCGCAAGGCTGGCTCCGCGGGGATAGTCGCCACAACCAGCTTCTTCCCTGCCAAGCCGCTCGGCGGTTATGGAGACGGCGGCGCCGTCTTTACGGCTGACCCCGAACTGGCCGAGACCATCCGCGCCGTGACCAACCACGGCTGCAAAGAGCGCGAATCGCACTACGTCCTCGGCACCAACGGCCGCTGCGACAGCCTACAAGCCGCCATTATCCACGCCAAGTTCCCCAACTTCCGCGACGAGGAGATCACACTCCGCCAACAAGTCGGGGCACGCTACTCGGAAGCGCTCAAAGACTACACCACCGTGCCCACCATCCACCCCGGTAACACCCATATTTACGCGCAGTACACCATTCGCCCGAAAAACCGCGACAGCCTCGGTGCAGCACTCAAAGCCAAAGACATCCCCAGCGCAGTCTACTACCGAAAGCCGCTGCACCAGCAAGCCGTCTTCGCTGACCTGCCTTGCGCCAAGAAGGATTTCCCCAACACTGATAAGGCCAGCCAAGAGGTCATCAGCCTACCTTTTCACCCCTACCTTACAGCTGACGACCAAGACCGCATCATCGAAACGGTGATCGAGCACGAAATGGCGACTTAGAATCTAAAGTGTTGCGCCTGCAGACAACTACTTCCGTTATCGCCAAAAACAGTTATCCACCTCAAAACGGAATCAGCAGGCTGGTGGACTGTTTGAGTATTCTAACTACTAAAAAACAGATAGACCCACCATGTAATGCATCAAAGCTTGGCTATACTTAAGGTTTTTTTAGATATAATTACGTTATAATGGTTAGTTATTTTTTTGGCCTGATTCATCTTTACTTTGATTTTGATCGTTATTTGGGCTGTAGGCCGCTTTTGCGGGCTCTCTAGCCACTCAGCGGTACAGAAGGCATAGCGATCCATATTGTAAACGAGCTTGCAGAGTCCATTCTTTTGCCCGGCCTGGAGCAGGCCAATGATTCGCAATCAATCCATTGTCATCTGGCTCATATCAAGAGCGTCCGCAATCGCCGACAAAAGCAATTCCCAGCAAGACAATGAGGCTAAATAAGACAGTCGAGATAATACGCTAGCGGCTAGCGGTGTCTCGTGGTTTTGTACTCAAAAATAATGCTTCAAGATGAGATAAATCAGCGTGATTTGAAAATGAAAATACCGTGAGACCTAAGTCCAGTTGGATACAATCAACGCAACTGCCTCAGCGCTTCGTAAGTCACAATACCGACGGAGGTCGAGAGATTGAGCGAACGCAGAGTGTCGTTCTTGTGCGGAATGGTCAGCCGCTCACCAGCCAGTTTGGCGTGGAGCCAGTCGGGCGCACCGTGACCTTCGCTACCAAAGACGAGACCGTCGCCATCCGCGTATTCGACATCCCAATACGCATGTTCGGCCTTGGTGCTAAGTAGCCAGAGACGCTTGGGTGCGGTAGAACTGACCTCAAAGGTCTCCCAACTTTCGTGATGGTGTACGTCGAGCGAGTTCCAGTAGTCCATTCCGCTGCGTTTGAGATGTTTGTCAGTGATCGTGAAACCGAGCGGATGGATCAAGTGAAGACGGCTCTCGGTAATAGCGCAAAGCCGACCGATGTTGCCGGTGTTTTGCGGGATCTCCGGATTGAATAAGATGATATGCAACATGGAATCTAGGCGAACAACTGACTCCAGTTCAGAGTAATGACTGAGGCCCAGCAAATCAGGCAATTGAGCAGGCTGAGTAAGACAGCCGCGCTACCCATGTCCTTGGCACGTTTGGCTAGTGGACGGTTGCGTAAGGAAATATCGTCGACCACCGCCTCGATCGAGGAGTTGATCAGCTCGACGATGAGCACAAGAATAACGCTAGCCACTAAGACGAGGTGTTGGGCGATCGGCACGTGTAAAAGGAACGAAGCTGGAATTAGAATAACGGCCAATAGGGCTTCTTGCCGGAATGCAGCCTCGTGCTTCATAGAAGAGGCCAAACCTTCAAGCGAATAAAAGAACGCTTTAAAGACACGCTTGATGCCCTTATTTTTGTGGATACATGGATCGATCTCTTCTGTGTTCATAAAGATTTAAAACACAAGAAAAGATGTGTCGATTCGGTAAGATGTCGATCCCTCTGTTTGTTACGATTCGAACTCAAGTTGATGACTAGGTGTGCCTAACTGATAACAACTTTAGCTAGGCATATACTCTCTTCTTCAGATTACGCATCGTGTATAATTGCCCCCAGGTTTCCGGAGGCAAGGCGGTGCCCGACTTGGATCGTCGCTTTCCGAATGCGGGCCGGTGCATCTGAAACACTGAATCGATGAAGGATTTCGACCCAAGCGCGAGCCCATCAGTGAAATAGCGTATCCTCAAACGGAGTAATTCATTCAGAGGGAGGCTCCCTCCCTGCCGAAGAACTGCCTCGAGCTTTTCGGGCGATATAGTCCCGGCATCCGAACTTGCCTCACATTTGCTCTGGTAGCCCTTACCGAACATAATAAGTCGGTAACTCTTCAGGCTTTCTTTAAAGTCTCGCTTTGACCCGAACAGCGCAATTAAAGCTGAACGCATCAACCGATTCCCGCCCATCGCTGCGGCGTAGCCGCACCATCGGTAATCTTGAGGGTCCTCAACCAAACCGGCACGAACCGGGTTCAGATCCAAATACGCCGCCACTCGGGTCAGGCTTTCTGGTGAGTCCTCGACCAACAAACTTTTGTAGCGAGCGGCCCATATCGTTCCCTTGTTTTCATGCCGGTGGTTATACCATATGGTAAAACGCTGTTTCAATTCACGCATAAAAGCCGGAAGATCACCCATACGTGAAAGGATACGGCTCCGCGCTGTCTCCGCCTCGCGGCCTCCTTTACTCAGGACATCTTGCAGCTCTTTAACCCCATAGCTGGATTGAGGTGCTTTTTCCAACCCATAAAATTGACGGTAACGATTTAAAAGAACCTCATCCGCCAACGAATCGACAGGCGAAACACGCAAGAGCAAGTGGATGTGATTCCCCATGATGCAATAACCCAGCACTTCGATACCCGCAAAGACCGCTTGCTGAAAGAGCAAGCGAACAAAAATCTCTTTCTCTTCATTGCCAAACAACAGCGACCGATACGCCGTACGGCTCATTACATGATAAACCGCAGAACGGTCACTCAACAACAGGCGCCTTCGATTGCTCATTCTTACATCCTCGAGCTCTAGTTACACATGTCAACATATAAATACCCTGTGTATTTATTTAGATGCTTCAAGCTTGACCTACCTCAAACAGCTTCTTGCCTATCCGCCATGTCCGTTTGGTTCAATCCCTCTCATGCTATCGAGCAAACTCTCCGCCAAGTGGCGGCAACGACCGAAGGCTTCAGCGCCGACTTCGAGCCTGGTGTGCGCCCAGCTGATCCGAAATTCGGCGATTACCAAGCAAACGGGGTGCTCGGCTATGCGAAGAAGAATGACTTGAATCCTCGTGAGCTGGGGCAAAAGCTAATCGACGCGGCGCTGGCCTCCGGACAATTTGACCCGGAACTGATCGAACTCGCACTCGCGGGCCCCGGCTTTATCAACTTCAAACTATCAAACACCTTCCTCTGGCAGTGGCAGCTTGACTACTCGACCAAGGCCGACTACCAGAGCGGCGCAAAGGAGTTAAAGCAAGGCCGCCGGATCGTGATCGACTACCCCAGCGCGAACACGGCCAAGCAAGCCCACATCGGGCACCTCCGCCCTATGGTCATCGGCCAAGCCATCGCCCGCCTACTCGACTTCTGCGGGGCCGACCTCATCCGCGACAACCATATCGGCGACTGGGGTACCAACTTCGGCACGCTGATCATGAAGATCAAGCACGAGGGCATCGACCTCACGACGCTGGGGGACGACGCGCTAGTCACACTTGATAAACTCTATAAAGAGGGGTCTGCGCTCGAAAGCAAACAGCCCGAACTGCGTGACGTCTCCCGCAATGAGCTAGTCAAATTACAAAATGGAGACCTCGAAAACACTCGAATTTGGAAACAAATTGTGGAGATTTCCAAGGTCGCTTTTGACAAGCTTTTCGTCCAAATGGGCGTCGAAGTGGACATTACCCTCGGCGAGTCCTTCTATCGCGATAAAGTGCAGCGCATCTACGACGAGTTGACCGAGGTGGGCCTAGCAGAAGAGAGCGAAGGCGCCCTCGTGGTCTGGCACGACGAGGTCAAGAAATTCTCGCGCGACAACGAGCGCCCCTACCCCTTCAACATCCGCAAGAGCGATGGTGCCAGCAACTACGCCTCGACCGACCTCGCTACCGTGCTCTACCGGGTGCGGGAGTTCAAGGCGGAGGAAATCATTTATCTGACCGACGCGCGCCAGCAGGACCACTTCCAGCTGCTTTTTCTCACAACTAAAAAATGGTTCAAAGCCAAGGGCTATCCACTACCCGAAATGAGCCACGTCTTCTGGGGCACGATTCTCGGGGCAGACAAAAAGCCTTTCAAAACCAAATCGGGAGAGTCGATTAAGCTACAGGAACTACTCGACGAAGCTCGGAGCCGAGCCTACGAAGTCGTCACGGCGAAAAATCCAGACCTACCTGAAGACGAACGCAGAGCGATTGCCGAGTCCGTCGGCGTAGGCGCGATGAAGTATGCCGACCTCTCCAGCAACCGCACGCAGGACTATGTTTTCAGCTGGGATCGCCTGCTCAGTTTCGAAGGCAACACCGCGCCCTACCTCCTCTACGCCATCGCTCGCATCAACAGCATCTTCCGCAAGGTCGGCCTTGATCCTGAAGCACCGATCGAAGGCGCCAGCCCGGCCGAGACCGAGGCCGAACTGATCCTCGCCCGCAAGCTGATGGGCTTCGTCACCGCACTCGAATTAACACTAAACGACCTCCGTCCTCACTTCCTTTGCACTTATCTCTACGAACTGGCCGGCGCCTACAGCGGCTTCTACAATGCCGATAAAGTCATGGTCGACGACGAGGCAGTCAAAGCCCGCCGACTGATTCTGTGCGCTCGTACCCGCACCATCTTGAAGACAGGGCTGGAGTTGCTCGGCCTAAAGCCGCTGGAGCGAATGTAGCCATTTGATCAGAGGAGGCCAGCAGTCCTCACTTCCTTTTGACTTTTTTCTAAGAGCCCTTAGGCAGCTCAATGTTGTGGTCGATTTCGTATTCTTCCATGTCGGGCGGCACCGTCCCGATGGCTTCTTCCATCGTCGTAAGGCCTTCCTTCACTTTAAGCATACTATCCTGATGGAGTGTCATCATCCCGTTCCGCATGGCAATCCGCTTAATAATAGCGGCTTCTTCTCCGGCGTTGATACCTCTAATCAATTCTTCACTGGTCGCCATAAGTTCGTGGATACCAACACGGCCTTTGTAGCCGTTACCTCCGCAAGCTGGGCATCCATCTTCACTCTTACCGGGCACTTTACCAGTCCAACTAAGCGCTCGCATCATAATCTCCGCCTCATTTCCCTCTTGCAGGTAATTTTTCTTACAGGTTTTACAAACCCGGCGCATTAGGCGCTGCGCACAAACACAGATAAGCGAAGCCGAAATCATGAAAGGCTCGATCCCCATTTCCGTGAGACGAGAGACCGTGGTCGGCGCGTCATTTGTGTGGAGCGTACTGAAAAGCAAGTGACCGGTGAGCGCAGCTTCAACTGCGATACCCGCCGTTTCGCGGTCACGAATCTCACCGACCAGAATGACATCCGGATCCTGGCGGAGAAAAGCACGGAGTGCAGAGGCGAAAGTAAGGCCGATCTTACGCTGCATTTGCATCTGCAAGAGACCCGGCAGAGTATACTCGATCGGATCTTCTGCCGTGCGAATACATACATCCGAGGTATTGATTTCGTTAAGCGCCGAATAAAGTGTCATCGACTTACCGGAACCCGTGGGGCCGCAGTGGAGGATCATGCCATAAGGACGTTCAATCAAATCGCGATATAAGCTCAAATTACGTTCCGAGAACCCAAGGGCAGGCAGAGGCAAAGTACTTTTTTGCTTATCTAAGATACGCATGACAATACCTTCGCCGTGATTCAGCGGCGCGGTCGAAACACGAAGGTCGACGTCGATCCCCTTTTTATTAAATTGTTTAAAGATGATACGTCCATCCTGGGGCAATCTCCTTTCAGCGATATCCAGTTGCGCCATAACTTTCAAACGCGCAAGAAGCGCACCAGAGGCAGCGGGCGGAATCGCCAAGCGATTCAGCAAGACGCCATCGACTCGGACGCGCACACGAGTCTCTTTTTCAAAGGGCTCGATATGAATATCACTTCCACCGGAAAAGTAGGCCTCCTCAATGATGCGGTTGGCAAGTTTGATGATGGGCGCAGATTCCTCATCTGAGAAATCTTCATCATCGAGTTCATCCTTGCTCTCGAAATCAGCACCCAGTGCTTCGACGACATCGCCAAAACCAACCGCTTGGTGCTGGTCACTCTTATCATCTAGCACTTTATCAATCTCCGACTGCAACCCCAGCAGCACCGCCACCTTCATGCCAGACAGGTCTTGAACCTTAGACGTCACCCGAAGGTCAAATGGGTTACTCAGCGCGATGATGATATAATCTCCGGCGAAACCAAGCGGAAGGACTTTATTTTCCTGGCAAAAGTCTTTCTCCAGCTTCGAGAAGGTCGTCTCGGTGAGCTTATAGCGTTTGATGTTGATCGGAGAGAGATCAAAGGCCTTGCTTTTGGCAAAAAGCAGTTGGTTTTGTGTGATCTTAAACTCGGTCGCCAAGAGCGTTTCTATAGCCTCACCAGACATCTCCTCATCCGTCTCGATGATGCTCTTAAATTGCACGTCAGTCAAATGACCCATCTGGAGAAGGTTCTCCAAGATAGCAGTTTGGATACGAGCTAAGGCCATTGATTAATTAAGGGGCGAGTGGGATAAGAATAAGTAAAAAGTCTGTCTTCAGATGTGGCCGAGCTCGCTACGGAGGAGAGGCATATTATGAAGGTCGTCTTTAGTTTGAATAATAGTTGCTAGTTTAAGCTTTTTGCCGAGTTCTGCAACGCTGAATCCTTCTTGCTCTAACTGAAAATTGAGATAACGGCCTTGCTCGGACTTCATGAGTGCGGCAATGCGCTCTCCTGCCGCGACGGGTTCGAGATTCTGCCCCAATGCTTGCTTGAGTGCTTCGAGCGTCAATGGCTCATCTTTCCCGGCCGGCACTGCCACTTGAAAGACTTCTTGTATCTGCTTATAGTTCCCCGGCCATTCGTAGCTAAGCAAAGCATAGGCTGCCTCCGGCGTAAACTCTCGGCCTTTATTGGAGCCAGCTCGTTCTGCGGCAACCCGTGCGATGCGTCGTGCATAGACGGCGAGGTCGCTCGGACGCAGGCATAGAGGGGGCAAAACCAAAGCGTCCTGGCCGACAGCGTCAACAAACTCTTTGACCCCACTGTCGCCAGAGACGATATAGGCCAAAAGTGCAGAGTGACTGCCTTCTACTTCGCGATGCACAAGCTCGCTCAGCTTGCGTGCACGATCTATGTCAAAAGCGGAGAGCAATCGCACTCCAATCAGGCGGCTCTTTTCAAAATCGGAGAGCACCGCACGCACCTGTCCGATGGCTTCATCGTTCGAATCAGCCAGCTGGATAATCTCCACAGGCATATCCACATTCCCCCGCCAGCGAGACAGGTCTTTGAGCGCGAGTTCAGAATCCCCCCCTCTCGGCTCATGAATGAAAAGTTCTCGGCCTTCCTTGGCGATCGACCAAGCTTTTTGCAAAAAGCGGTGGCTTATAAAGTTGCTCGCACTGAAAAAGCGCGGCTCTTCAGGAAAGCTCAACGCCGCCGTGGCCGCGGCGGCCGACTTACCCTCCTGAACCAGTTGCTCTTTTTCCTCATCCGTTAAAGGCTCAGAGAAGCGCGAGACTTGCTGCAAAAAGGCTCCAGTATCCAATGGCTTCTCCATCACGAGCGTCACACTCATATTCGCGACTTTGACAAGTTCCGGCGTATTCATGAGGCCCGACACAAGGATAAAGGGAAGATTCGGATACAGCTCGCGGGCTTTCTTCAAGAAATCTGCACCATCCATCACTGGCATCTTATAATCAGAGATTACAAGATCGTATGGAATCTCCTCCAGTTGTGTGATGGCTCGCTCGGGGCGGGTGGCCATATCGACAAGGTAATTATTTTCACGGAGCAGATCCTGCAGCATCACTGCGTAATTCTCTTCGTCGTCTAAAACTAATATTCGTCCGGCCATAGTGTGTATTCTCTACTAAAAATCGAATCCTGCGGGCATTTCAGCTTGGCTTCGATGGCACTCTCATCGGCGCCAAAGAAGCCAGCAATCTTACTGCGATCCCCATTAAAGAGAATAGAGACTGCACGCAGGTAGTCTACCTGCTGACCCAAAAGATGCGACTCAAGGCGATCCCGGGGAGAAGCAAGCTCGGACACTTGTAGTGCAGATTTAACGGCTGCGTGTGTGATCATGTCGCCGGGATTATCGTCGATGATCTTACGCACAGTAGCGCGAAGCTCTTCGTAATTTCGTCCCCATGTCTGCTGCCGGAAGAGATCCCGAGCAGAGCGTTCGAAACGCGGCACGGCGGCGAGCGATTTCTCCCGCGCGATCTCGACAACCAGTTGTTGCGCCATGATGCCGACATCGACGCTGCACTCCCGAAGAGGCGGCACCCGAACTTCGGTTGTACCCATAAGGATGTAGAGGTTTTCGTCGATCAGCCCCTCATCAAAGAGTGAATCGAGATCGCCACTGACACAGAAAATAGTCCGAAGCACGACGGCGAGTGCCTCGAATGCCCCCTCGTGCTTGGCAAGTTTAGTCGCGATCACCCTTTGTGCCTCGTTCATTGACAGCAAATCAAGCAGCACACATGTCACCCGTTCGGCACCTTCTTTTTGTGCGGCCTCAATCAAGGAAAGAGCCTGCGCCTCATCAAAGGTGCCAGGGCTTAGGTAGATAAAATGCTCAGCGTCGCTTTCATAAAAATTAAGAATATCCTCGCAAATACTTCGGTAGTGCATGCCCGGCTCACCGATGAGTGATAGCATGGATATGAAATTACGCAGACTGTAGAGACGTTCTGCAAACGAAGCAGAGGCACCCGACTTACAGGGGTAAGAGCGGAAGCTAAAACCTAGATGCTTACCCGCGTCCTCACCGTCCGCACCCTCTCCATCACTAGCCGAGGAGTCTTGTAGTTTCTGGGTCTCTTCGATCAATTCAGCGGTTCGCTTGAGTAGAGAGAAAATGTTGAGCGGCTTGAGAAAGACTCCGCCGACGCCTTCGCTAATGAGCTCACGAATGGTATCATTTTCCAAATACCCGGAGACCATGATGACGGGGACCTCAGGGCGGACTTTCTTAACCGCCTTCATGAACTCAGCCCCAGTCATCTCAGGCATTTTATGGTCGGTCACGATGAGGTCGTATTCCCTATCGCGGAAGGCCTCGATCGCTTCAATCGGATCCATCAGTGAGGTGACATTGTAATCGGCCTGCTCGAAAATATCGGTAAGCAGACTATTAAAGTCGGCATCGTCGTCTAAAATTAATACGCGGTGTGGCATAAAGTGTATTGGCCCCGTAGATTGATTATTCCTCTTCTGAGGTATCCTCTGCTTTGTGAATTTCCTCGATACGTTCAAGAGCCCGGCTGAGCGAGGCAGTCGATGTGCCGTACCAGAGCACCCGCCCATCGAGTATTTCTTCCCAATACTTTATGACAGGCGCACTCATGTAGTAGCAACTCGCGACTAGGTAAGTGCCTTCGACGTGATCAAAGGGCACTGTGGATGAGGCCCAGCAAAGCGATAAATCCACATTCATCGGGCGCAGAGAGCGCAACTCGATAAAATCTAAGTCGACCATTCCAAGCTTAAGCTCGTCGACGAGATAGTCTATTAACTTAGCTTCGTCCAGTTTCTTCAAATCAAAGAGCAGGGTGGAAAGGATGGATGCACGCCTCAAATCCGATGACTGAATCGCTTCCATGAACCTGGTATTTGCTTCCTCAAGATCAGTCGTAGATACCAGCCCCTTGTTGACAAGGGCAGAACCTAAGAAACGATTACTGCGGAGTATTAAAGCTCGATGCTGCTGCATGGGTTTATTTTTCTACCAAGATGCAGCAAATAGGGCATTCACGTCAAGACGTGAGAGATTCGACCCTGTTCACTACTAGAGAGCACTATTGAAAGAACCTTCTTTTGGATCGTAAATCTATGATAAAGTCAGACTAAGGACGAATCGCAAAATAGCGCACGCGCCCTTGATTTAAAATATAGACCCGACTGGTTGTGCGTGATTCCAGCAAAGCGCGTGCGTGATCCACTGATTCGGGGCTTACTCCATTGATTTCGAGCAACACTGCGCCAAGTGGAAACGTGTCAGCAAAGCGAGAATTATCCGCCACGCCAACCACAACGAGCCCTTCGATCTCGCGCTCCAAGCCGAAGCGCTTGCGTAGGACATCGTCTACTAGGGCAACCTCCAGGCCATCCAGCAGCTCGCCACTCAAGAAGCCTGTTCCATAGGGGTTATTGGGGTCGGCGAGGACGATATCGAGATCGAGCGCCTCGCCCGCACGCCGAATACTCACGCGAACCGAGTCACCAGGCGGTCGGGCCGCTATCTGGAGACGTAACTCACTCACATTTTTAACAGCCAAACCATTGATAGCCACGACGACATCGCCTTTCCTCAGGCCACCCAAGGCTGCAGGCAAGCCCTCAAACACCGATTGAATAATCACTCCGGCCCCCTCAGGCACCTTGAAAGCTTCGGCGTATTCCAGGTTAAGGTCTTCAAGATTAACACCAAGCAGGCCGCGGCGCACCTCCCCGTCCCGCACCAGCGCTATGGCGATCGAGCGAGCAAAAGTAGAAGGAATCGCGAAGCCAATGCCGATACTACCGCCGCTCTGTGATAGGATGGCAGTATTGATACCAACGAGGCGCCCGTAGGCATCGATCAAAGCACCGCCCGAATTGCCGGGGTTAATCGGCGCATCTGTCTGAATAAAGCTTTCAAACCCCGACTCTCCAAGAATCGACAAATTATCCCGTCCGGTAGCCGAAACGATACCCTGGGTGATTGTCAAGCCAACGCCCATCGGGTTGCCAATGGCAAAGACCACGTCCCCCACCTCCAATTGGTCGCTATCCGCAACAGGGAGAAAGGGCAAATCCACCGCATCCACCTTCAGCACCGCCAGATCGCTGCGCGGATCGCGCCCCACCAATTGCGCGGACAACTCCCGCCCGTCGTTGAGTTCCACCAGAATCTCGTCGGCTGGGTCGCCATCGCGCGCGGTGATGACGTGATTATTCGTCAAAATATAGCCCTCTGGGGAGATGCACACCCCCGAGCCGACACCTTCGGGCGAGCGGCGTTCGAGCTCCTCGACCTTGCCTTGGTTGGACTGAGGCAATCCAAAAAAGCGCCGCAGCAGTTCCTCCCGCGGATCCACACCGCGCTGGCGATAGATACGCAGGATGCTCGCCGAGTGCACTGCGACCACCGCCTCTTTAGCTGGCTTGATTACTGGTGCATAGCTGGTCAGATATTTCGGATCGTCGCGGTTGATGCCGGATCGATCCAGCGGCAGTTCAAAGTCCGCCGCCCGCAAAGGTAGCGACACAGCCATACAAACTAAACAGAAACGAATAAATTGAATACGAGCGATCATAACATTTCCATATTCAAGCCAAGATTGCGCCCAGCGCAAATCTTCAATTGATACGAGCTTTAATGGAAGCAGCTCTTTGGTCTGAGGTCTCGATCTTGACGCGAGTCAGGATAGCCTAAGACAAACCGCGCTCACTGCTTTCGACGAAGGATAGAAAGGTCCTCACCAACTGATTCTCTTCGGTGATCACCTCGCTCAACTTCTCGGCTGCTTGGCGGCGATTGAGGCCTTCTTTGTAGAACATTTTGAAGACGCGGCGCACGAGGTTAATGTCTTCGGGCGTGAATCCGGCGCGTTCGAGCCCAACCTTATTGGTGGTCCGCACCATCGCTGGGCTACCGTCAGCAATCATGTAGGGCGGTACGTCTTGCACGACTTTGGAGGCGGCGCCAACCATGGCGTAATCGCCTACACGGCAGAACTGATGGAGGCCAGCACCCCAGCCGATGTTAACGCAGTCGCCGAGTTGCACATGCCCGCCGAGTGCCGCGTGGCTGCTCATGACAAGGTGGTTGCCAACAAGACACTCATGCGCGATGTGACTGTAAGCCAGCAGCAGATTTTTGTCGCCGATTATGGTATCAGTACCTTCTGCGGTGGCACAGTGCACGGTTGTGAACTCGCGAAAAACATTGCCCGAGCCGATCTTCAGACCTGGGCAGCCGCCCTTGTATTTAAGGTCGTGCGTCTTTCCACCGATATAGGCATACGGGTGCACTTCGTTGCCCTCCCCCATCGTGGTGGCCCCATCAACAGTCGCATGGTGCATCACCTCGGTGCCTTTGGCGATTTTTACATTCGGGCCAATATAGGCGTAGGCACCGACGATGACACCTTCGTCTAGTTCGGCACCGGGTGCGATAATCGCGGTCGGATGAATGTCCGTTGGCATGGGGTCTTTCGGGGCTGGGGTTTAATCCGTGGCGTCGGCCAGCATAAACATGAGCTCGGCGCTGGAAACGATCTTACCCCCCACAGTACACTCTCCGGTCGCGGTGGCGATCTTATTACCACGTATCTTGATCAGCTTGACGCGAATTTCGATCGAGTCGCCGGGCTCGACAGCTTGGCGGAATTTGACCTTATCCGCACTCATAAAAAAGGCGATCTTGTTCTCCTCGACAGGCAGTTTTCGTAGAAGCAGCACGCCGGCGGCTTGCGCCATAGCCTCGACTTGAAGCACGCCAGGCATGACAGGGCGGCCCGGATAGTGGCCTTGAAAGTAAGGTTCGTTGATGGTGACGTTTTTTAATGCCACAAGCTCGTCCTCACTGACCAATTCGACTACACGGTCGATCATAACAAAGGGATAACGGTGGGGCAATATGTCGAGCACGCGGCGGATATCCATGGCGGTCTCAGAGGCCTCGACCATAGCTGGAGCCTTCTTCGAGTCGGACTTCTTTTTAGCACCCTTTACTTTTTCGAGTAGCTTCTTGCGGAGCACTTTAGAGAGCTCTGCGTTGAGTGCGTGGCCAGGGCGGACGCCGACTATGTGCGCCTTGATCGGCATACCCACGAGGGTGACGTCGCCAATGATGTCGAGCATCTTATGGCGAACGAACTCGTCTTTGAAACGAAGGGGCTCTTTCGAGACGATCTTATCACCCTTGATCACAATGGCGCTGTCGAGACTGCCGCCTTTTATCTTGCCGAGCTTGAGCAGCTCTTCGATATCTTCGTAAATAGTGAACGTGCGGGCGGGAGCGATCTGGGCAACGTAAGTCTCGGGATCGATGTCGAGGCTCAGGTGCTGCGTGTGAATGCCACGGTCATCGGCTGAAGTGCAGGTGATGCGGAAACCGTCGTATGGTAAAGCAATGATCGAACTGCTGCCACGCGTAACGGAAATCGGCTCATCAAGGGTGAAATACTCACGCTCGGCATCTTGCTCGACTGGTTCTGCCTCCTGAATGAGGTTCACGAAGTGCTTAGCTGATCCGTCGAGAATCGGAGGCTCGCTGGCGTCCATCTCGATAACGACGTTGTCCACCCCACAGCCGCTCAGCGCACTGAGAACGTGTTCGATGGTATGCACTTTGGCATGCCCGTCAGCAATCGTCGTGCTGCGGACGAGATCGTCCACCAAATCGATGAGCGGCTTGAGCTCGGGTTTACCAAAGAGATCGATTCGACGAAAGATCACTCCGGTATTTTCCGGAGCTGGCTTGAGTGTGAGATGGACTTCTTCGCCCGTATGCAGGGATTTGCCTTTGATCGAGACTTCCCTTAGGATGGTGCGCTGTTTCATAGAAAAATAAAATGTTCGGAACGCGTAAACTAGAAGCCACGCAACTTTGAAAAACCGTGGAGCCTAGGCTTAGTCGCAATTATGTAAAGCATCGGTTTTTTGCCAGCGGCAGCACATTGCAGAGCGTGAGATCGCGCGACCTAGACAAGTAAAGACTTAGAACCAGAAGCGTTTCCAGGCAATGAAGGCTACCGCAAGGTGTTGATATCGACGACTTTCATCCCCGCATCGCGGGCGGCTTGCATACCCAGTTCGGTGTCTTCGAAGGCGTGGCAACGCTTAGGGTCGACACCTATGAGCTGGGCGGCCTTTAGATAGGTCTCAGGAGCGGGTTTAGGCCGAACAACATCATCGGCACCGACGACGGCAGCGAACCATTCGCGGATACCCAGAGCCTTGAGAATCTTCTCGGCCACCCACTTCAGACTCCCGGTAGCCACCGCCATGGGTATGTGCTCACGGTGAAAGTCAGCGATGGCTTTAACTGGTACGACTGGCTGTACGTCTGTGAGCAATTCGAGGAAGAGCGCTTCCTTGACCTCTGCCACAGCACGGGCATCGACCGTCTTGCCCTGCTCAGCGGCCAGCATGTCGATGATAATATGGGCGGGCACGCCACCAAGCGCGTAAAAGCGCTCCTCGGTCAACTCAATACCATGCTCGGCCATAGAGCGCGACCATGCGACGAAATGCGTTGGCATGGTGTCGGCCAGCGTGCCGTCCATATCGAAGATCAGTCCGTCATAGTGGTGATGTAGGTTTTTCATCCCTTGGTGGTATGTGAAGTTCCAATGCACAGGCAAGGACAGACCCAATAAGCTACGGGATACTCCAATAATCTCGACATCAGAAGTCATAATTAAGATCGAACTCAGACTGATTTGTAATTGTGGAAACCTTCGCTTGCGGATTCTGTCAGAGCGACTACCGCTTTCCAACATGTTCCGCTCACTTCGCAACGCATTTATCACCGGCATCGTAGTCGTACTCCCGCTAGGCGTCACGGCAATCGTGATTAATTTCTTACTGGAGCGACTCGGGACACCGGCCAGCCATTTCTTCTTTTGGTATCTCGATCCGGAGTGGCGCAGTTTGCCCGCCGTGAAATTTGGGCTAGAGGCGATCTCGGTGCTTGTGGTGTTTTTGCTCATCACTTTGCTCGGCTACGGTTCCCGCTTCGTCTTGGGCCGCCTCATCCTGAACGGACTGGAACGACTCCTCGGCCAGGTGCCTTTTATTAATTCAGTCTATCGCACTGTTAAACAGATCGTGGACACCTTCAGCACCCAGAAGAAGGCCATTTTCCAAGAAGTCGTGCTTATCGAGTATCCCCGCGAACGTTGCTACGTCTTGGGCTTCCTGACAAACACCGCACGCGGCGAGACACAGGAGGTGACTGGCGAACACATCGTCAATGTATTCGTACCGACCACGCCCAATCCAACGAGTGGCTTCCTGCTTATGCTCCCTGAGGAGGACGTCATTCACCTAAAAATGAACATTACCGATGGCATGAAGTTAATTATCTCAGGCGGCGCGGTGGTGCCCAATCCGATGACAGGCGAGGTCGTCCAAGTTGTAAACCCCCGACAAACTGAAGGTGCCGTCCCCTTGAAAAATGCTTAAGCAGGAAGAAGCGCTGATATTGAAGACGGAACCGTCCGGCGAGTCCTTTCTAAAACTGCATGTGCTCACCGCGGAGAGCGGTATATTCCTGTGCCTTAAGCGCCTCTCAAAAAAAGCTTACAAATCGACCACTCCGGATCTTTTTGATCAAGCAGCAGTCATGTTTGAGACCTCGCAGCAGGGCACCATGCGCTTCGTCAAAGAATATCAACTGATCCGCCGCCGCGAGCGAATCGGCTACAACTACCGCTCCCTCCAAAATGCTTCGCGCCTGAGCCGACTGCTTGTGAGCAACGCCGCACACATGCCGGAATCGGAAGTGCTCTACGAATTGACCGCCCGCGCGCTGGATGCCTTCGCCGAGGGCAAAGCCCCGGAGATCGTTCTACTCAAGAGCCTCTACGTTCTGCTCAAAGACGAGGGCTATCCTATTCGCGAATCTTGGTGGCCGACCCTTAGCAGCGATTTAAAAGCTGCGGCCAAACGCTTCTTGCAAACAGCCGCCCCAAACCGAATCGACCTGAACGAAAGAAATTCCTGCGAGCGCATCGAGCAACACCTCACCGAGTGGATGCGCCAGCAGACAGATCTAGTCATGCCTGACTGAAATTTGCTATTGTCCGGTGCGGCGCATGGCATATGTATTAATTACACCCCCCCCACTTAAGCCAAATCTGCGCCCTCATGAAACTGTTCACCCTTTTCTGCCTAGCCTGCATTGTACTCGCTTCGGCGATATATGCGGCAGAACCAAATGCAGTAGCCCAGCCGCAAACGGCCTCAGTTAGTGCGCGATTCCAGAATATCGAAGGCGATCTAGACATAGACATACCGGTCATGAGAGATGAAATGACGATCACGGAAAGCACTCAAATCGAGGAACTCAAAACCGAGGACATTGGCAAGGATTACAATTTTCGTTCGATCAGCGAGGACTTTAGTCAAGCGCTCGAAGATTATAACCGCACAGAGGGCAGACCTCAGACCAATAAAGTAAGGAAGCAAATGCGGGACGCTATGCTTGGCCTGGCGCTTGAGTTCGTCATCACTTTGATTGTGCTACAGATTGCCTTCAGCCTGAGTGGGTTCCCTTGCCTCTTTTGGCAAATCGCGCTCCTGGCACTCACAGTTGCCTTCCCCGGAGGCTTGATGGATTACTTCTATTCATTCAGCTTGCTCAACCCCATCCGCATGGCTCTCAGCTTCATCCTATTACTCGCACTAATTCGCCCCCTTTCCGATGTCCGCGAGTGGGCGACCGCCATCCGTATCGTCCTCATTGCGCGAAGCATTTCAATTGTCCTCGTTTGGCTGGCTTTTACTGGAGTCATGGTGCTCTTTGAACTGTAAGTGCACGCTTGCATTTGACAAAGCGGCCGAGGGCGACCTTCTCTTACAGTATGTCCAAACAAGGCGTCATTCTCCTCAACCTCGGCTCGCCCGATTCCACCGAAGTCAGCGATGTGCGCAGCTACCTGCGCGAGTTCCTCATGGACGGCCGCGTGCTCGACGCCCCGTTCGCCATCCGCTGGTTTTTGGTTAACTGCCTGATACTGCCTACCCGCCCCCGCGAGTCGGCCGAAGCCTACGCCGAAATTTGGCAAGACGAGGGCTCCCCCCTCATCCTTACCTCGCGCAAGCAACAGGCTGCGCTCGCCGCGAAGCTCGATATCCCTGTCAGCCTCGGCATGCGCTACGGCAATCCCTCCACCCCCGATGCACTCAAGGAACTGCTCGACCTAGGCGTGGATGATCTCTTCATCATACCAATGTATCCACACTACGCCATGTCGAGCTACGAAACTGCTGTGGTCGCGCTTATGGACGCCGTGCGCGAACAGAAGCCGGATCTCAAAACGACTCTGCTGCCTCCCTTCTATCAAGACCCTGGCTACATCGACGCCATGATCGAGCGCGCACGCCCCTCTATTGAAAGCGGCGATTTCGACAAACTGGTTTTCTCCTTCCACGGCATCCCGCAGCGTCACTTGGTCAAAGGTGACCCTTCCCACAGCCACTGTCTGACCACGCACGACTGCTGCAACACTTGCCACCCGGCGCACGCCACCTGCTACCGCCACCAGTGCGCCATGACGGTGGAGAAATTTGTCGCCGCCGCTGGACTGCCCAAGGACAAATACATGATCACTTTCCAGAGTCGCCTCGGCCGCGAGCCTTGGCTCCAACCCTACACCGACAAGTCATTGGAGCAACTCGCCAGGGACGGGAACAAGCGCGTCAAGGTAATCTGCCCCGCCTTCACCGCGGATTGCTTGGAAACGCTCGAAGAAATTGCCATGCAAGGCCGAGACAGCTTCCTCGAATCGGGCGGCGAAGATTTCGAGCAGATTCCCTGCCTCAACGAATCACCCGCCTTTATCGATTTTCTCGCGGGCAAGGTGCAAGCCTGGCGCGACGGCGCCTTCGAAAGCGCCCACGCCACACCGCCCGCCTACGTGGAGCGCTGAGCCGGCCAATCGGATTGACATTCGCACTATGTCAGACATTATGTCAGTCATGAAAAACATCAATACGCGCGAGCTCCAGAAGCACACCCGCGAGGTTCGCGAGCGTGTCGCGACCGGCGAATCGCTCCGCTGGGTCATGGGCGAAGAAACAGTCGCCTACATCACACCCGCACAGGAAAAAAAGAACCGAAGCCGTGGCCGGATTTAGCGGCGCGACGCCGTTCGATCTTTGGCGACATCGAAGAACCGACCACAGAAGCAGGTGCCGAAATTGTAAGAGAAGGCCGTGGAGACTATTAATCGCTACTTTGACACTGGGGCACTGCTGAAGATTTACCACACAGAGGCAGGTTCGGATGAAGCTTCAGCACTTGCACTCCATAGCCCGGCTTTGCCATTAAGCTTTTTCCTTGAGATTGAACTCAGGACCGCGATGCGTGCATTACGCGGGCGGGGGGCGATCACAGAAAAAGCCTTGAACCAATTATTGGAATGCATCGACCAAGATATAGCTGACGGGCGACTGCGGAAGCTGAGCTTCGATAGCGCCAAGGTAGAAAGTAAGGCATTGAACCTGTCCGCCAAGTTCACGAGTCAAATACTCTGCTGTAGCTTGGACATTATACATGTGGCGAGCGCATTGGCCGCGGACATTCCCACTTTCGTCACTGGCGACAAACGCCAAGCCCAACTCGCCGAAGCCGCGGGATTGGAAGTTGAGTTTATCGAGATCCCCCGCCAACAGTAGCGGGTCAACAAGAAGTATCTATGCTCCAGGACATCGCCATGACCGACCTACACGCCTTCGCCGTGGCCGCTGCCATCTACGGGGGCGCGTTCCTCTATGGGCTCGTCATGCTCCTGCTCCGACGCCCCTACTCGCGTGCAGTCATGTTCGCGCTGCTCTGCGGAGGCTTCCTCATCCAGACTCTCGCGCTCAACCTCCGCGGTGCCGCGATCAAAGGCTGCCCCCTCGGCAACACCTTCGAAGTCGCCCAGTTCATCGCCTGGTCACTCGTTTTGCTCTTTTTCATCATCGGCCCGGCCTTCCGTCTGCGCCTGCTCGGTTTCTTCACCGCGGGGCTCACCGCGCTACTGGCTGCCGGCCCCTTCCTTGTCCCCGCATGGGACGCCCCCTACCCACCCGGCCTCTTCGGCGGCAACCACTGGATCGAGCTGCATGCCGCCCTCGCCATGTTCAGCTATGGCGTCTTCGCCATCCTTGCACTCGTCTCGGTCATGTTTCTCACCCAGCAACACGGCCTTAAGAAGAAACAATTCAAGGGCGTTTACCAGATCCTGCCCTCCGTCCAGCAGCTCGACCTCATGGCAAAACGCCTCCTCGTTACCGGGGTCATTTTACTCAGCGCATCGCTCGCCTTCGGTGCCGTGTTCTGGATCGAAAACTTCGACCGAGTGCCTGTTTTCAAGCTCAGTGCCACCTGCCTGATCTGGCTCGGCTACCTCACCGTATTCGTGCTCCGGCTACAGAAAAAACTCGTCACGCGCCGCCACGCCCTCGCCACCATTATTCTCTTCTTGCTCGCCATGACCTCGCTCTGGCCAGTGCAATCCGCCCGCCACAACGAGTCAGCCAACGGAACCTCCAACGATCTTCGCATCGAGCGCTAAGCGCCCCACGAAACGACCATGCGATCCGAATTGGAATATTTGTTTGTGCTCGGCACCTCGCACCATGCGACACCGCTCGATGTGCGCGAACGCTTCGCGCTCACACCGGAGCAGGCACTAGAGCTACAGCGACAGCTCCATGAACAAGAGGGCATCCGCGAGTGCCTTGTCCTCAACACCTGTAACCGCTTGGAAATCTACGGGCTCGCCCAAGACCAAGCGGCAGCCGACGCCGTGGGCGGGTTTTTCTGCCAGAAACAGAACATCCCGGAGGCACTTTTTCAACAATACGCCTACAGCCACAACAACCTCGAAGCCCTCCAGCATGTGCTCGAAGTGTCCTGCGGCCTAGACTCCCAAATGGTGGGTGAAACAGAAATCTTCGGCCAGCTCAAGCAGGCCTACTCCCTCGCTCGTGACGCCCGCTGTACGGGTAACGTGCTCAACCGACTATTTGAAAAAAGCTTCCACGCCGCCAAAGCCGCCCGCTCTCAGACTGGCATCACTCGCGGGCAAATTAGCGTCGGCAACGTCGCCGTCGATCTGGCCAGCCGTATCTTCGGTAAACTCAAAGAGAGCCGCGTGCTCCTGCTCGGCAGCGGCGAGGTCGGCGAGAAGACCGCCCAAGCCCTCAAAAGCCGTGGCGTCGACGACATCTCGGTAAGCAGCCGCACCTTCGAGCACGCCCACCAACTCGCCCACCGGCTTGGCGGCGCCGCCATCGACTTCGCCGATTTCACCAGCCAATTGGAGTACTTCGACATCATCATCGGCTCCACATCTGCCCCCGGCGCGATCCTCGACCAATCCATGATCCGGAGCACCATGAAACGACGCCCCGAACGCCCCTGCTTCCTCATTGACCTCGCCCTCCCCCGCGACATCGACCCATCCGTGGAAGACGTCGAAAACGTCTACCTCTACAACCTCGACGACCTCTCCACCATCGCCAACGAGAACCTCGCCGCCCGTAAAGCCGAGATCGACAAAGCCCGCGAGATCCTCAAGAAGCACGCCTGGGCGCTCTGGCTCCAACTCCGCCGACGCGAGCTGATGCGGAAGGCGTAATCCGTGGCGTGCTTGCTCGCGAGCGCCTACCGAGTCCAGGTCATACGGCGCGCGAGCAAGCTCGCACGCTACGTTTCCGAAAGCCCGGCAACACCCACAACAGCCCCGCCCCAGCCAACAGACCAATCCAAGCCGGCAGGCCAAAGCCCAACGGCACAAAGCCCACCGCCACAGCCACCGCCGCCGCGATCAGGGCAAAGGGCAACTGCGTGCTCACATGGTCGAGCGGCTCCACCCCGGATGCGATTGAGGCCACGATCGTCGTATCCGAAAACGGACTACAATGGTCGCCGAAGACCGCGCCACTGAATACCGCGCCGATCGCCGCGACCACAAGGCGGTCGCGCTCCACGTCCGCCGCCTCCCCGGTCAGCGAAAAAATCACAGGGATGGCCAGCGGCATGAGCACGCCCATCGTCCCCCATGAGGTGCCGGTTGAAAAAGAGATCACTGCACCCAACAGAAAAATCCCCGCCGGGAGCAAAGCCAGCGGCAAGCGCCCTTCCAGGGCTTCGCTCAGCCAGGCCGCCGTCCCCAGCTGACTGATCGCCGCACCGAGCATCCAGGCCGCAATCAAGATACAGACCGGCACCGCGATCTCGCGCACACCCCCCAGAAAGACACTGCCCACCGACTGCCCCGGAGCCGCTCCGGGCTCCGCCCGGCCTCTGGCCACCGCATACGCCACCGCCGCGACCAGCGAGGCCAGCACACTCGAAGCCACCAGAATTTGAGGCACATAGCCTTCCGCCCGTCCATAAGCCTCCGCGAACTTGCCCAAACTGAACGGCAGCAACGCTTCCGAACCGATCACGTAGGTCAGCACCGGGATCGAAAGCGTCAGCACCGCAATCGGCACGATCGCCAAGCCCCAGTGGCTGGCGTGCACTTCGCTCTCTTCCGCGTCCGCCAAAGCCGTCCTCGCTTTAGCTTCCGCCGCCCCCATTGAGCCAGGGTTGAACTCCCGCCAAACGCAGACCAGCGCCAAGGCCAGCGCGAACCAACAGTAGTAATTCGTCGGCAGCGAACGGAAGAAATAACCGTAGGCGCTGACCTCTTGCCCCGCCAATTCGAAGCCCTCCCGGATCATCGACAGCTGAAAAGCGATCCACGTCGAAATAAAGGCCAGACAGGCCACAGCCGAGCCCGTGGTATCGGCGAGGTAGGCCAGCTTTACCCGTGACACTCCGCAGCGGTCCGCCGCCGATCGGAGCAGCCGCCCGATCAGCATCGTATTGGCCAACCCATCAAAAAAGACCAGCAGCCCGAAGCCGAAGACCGTCGTCTGCATCCGCTTATGCGGGGCGCGCCCAGCACCGAGCAAGCGCCGCACCAAGCCCTGCAAGCCCCCGCCTGCTTCGACCAGCGCGACGAATCCGCCGAGGATCAGGGTAAAGAGCATCGCACTCAGCTTCCACGACGAGCCGAAGATCGGCCCGAACTGGTGGAGCACCAACTGCTCAAATGCCCCCACCATCGATCCGCCGGAAAGCAGGATCGCGCCACAACACGCACCCACCAAGAGCCCGACCAGCGCACTGCGCGAAACGACAACGACAAGCAAAGCCGCCAGGCTCGGCAAAAAACTCCGCCACATGCTTTCGCCTGCGCCCAGCCAGAAGCTCAAGAGCAGCACCACGCTGGACATGCCGATACAGAGGGCTTTACGAGCTGACATTCGGGTGGCCACACCCAAAAGCTGGCCGATTCATCCACCATGTCGAGCCTCCGAATACGCCAGACGCAAGACAACCTGTCCTTCTTGGGAACATCCGTCCGGCTGACATGACCAAAGACTGGGCAAATCGCGGAAATTTGTCCCATAACTTGAAATCCTCCGAATCCTAGATCTAATACGACGTCCAATCTCAAATAGAACACACACCATGAAAAAACTACTACTGACCTCCATTCTCACACTCGGTGCAACCCTTGCTTACGCTGGCAGCAGCTGCGGGGATGGTTGCGGCGATAAGAAAGACAAAGAATCCAAGACCAACCTCGTCGAATCGGCCACTCTCGTAGCGGGCTCCGGTTGCGGTGACAGCTGCGGCGGAGATAAGAAGGACAAAAGCACCAAGTCCGGCTTCGTTGATTCCGCCTCACTCCTCGCCGGGAACTGCGGCGACGGTTGCGGCGACAAGAAAGACAAGGGAACCAATACCGACCTTGTCGAACCGACCACTCTCGTTGCGGGTTCCGGTTGCGGAGACAGCTGCGGCGGAGACAAGAAGGACAAGTCCGGGAAAACCGGCTTCCAATCCGGCGCTCAGATGGTCGCGTAAGTTATCCGTCCAATTTTGACAAAGCCCTGTGACTCCGGTCACAGGGCTTTATTTGATCACATTGGAACACGACGCGGCCGAAAGAATTCGGAGAGCCGGGGAATCATACCTTTTCGGTAAAGTTTTGATCCGAATTTATACCGGGAAGCGGCTCAGTCGGACAGCACTTGGATTTGATAGAACGACTGTCCCTCGCCCCAAGGCTGAATTACCTCGGTGTAGCTCTCGTCGGCCAAGATCGGATCCCCCTGCGGCGTGAACCCATCACTCAGATCTGCGGTCGACCACACTTGGTAAGTTTTGCCCGGCACGGAACTCCAACCGACGGCAAAGCCCACGAGATGGCCGCTGTCCCGCAAACGGCTCACGCCTTGGCCGAGAGCGTAGGCGGCTCCGTCCTCCGGACCGTCTCCGAAAAAGATCCAGCCGATCGCCAGTTCCCATGAGTCAGGTTCCGAGCCTTTCGCATTGCGCCGCCGGCAAAATCCCAGATCATCCTAATAGCCAATGCGCTACGGAGGATCGACCGACAACTACAAGAATCTCTTCACCGGGCATTCGAAAAGTAATACACACTTGAACATATCAATTTATCCGCATATGTTGATACGTTTATGAGTAAAACTTTCCAGACCAAGCCCTTCACCGCCAAAGGCCGGCAGCTCGCCGAGCTCTTCGCCGAGCGTATCCTCTTTCTCGACGGTGCCATGGGCACCATGATCCAGCAACACAAGCTGGAGGAGGCCGACTTCCGCGACGATTCCTTTGCCGACGTGAAGGGCGACCTCAAGGGCAACAACGACCTGCTCTCGATCACGCACCCCGATATTATTGAGGGCATCCATCGCGCCTTCTTCGAAGCGGGCGCGGACATCGTCGAAACCAACACTTTCTCAGGCACCACCATCGCACAAGCCGACTACGGCCTGGAGCACCGCGTGCGCGACATCAATATCGAGTCCGCCAAGCTGGCGCGCAAGGTGGCCGACGAGGTCGCCGCGAAGGAAGGCCGTCCCACGTTTGTGGCCGGTGCCATCGGTCCGACCAATCGTACTTGCTCCATGTCGCCGGACGTCAATCGCCCGGAATACCGTGCGACCAGCTACGACGAGCTTTACAAAGCCTACTACGAACAAGTCGAAGCACTCGTCGAAGGCGGCGTCGATCTGCTCCTGCCCGAGACGGTCTTCGACACGCTCAACCTCAAGGCCTGCCTCCACGCGATCGAAGATTTTCAGGAAACGCTCGACGAGCGCCTGCCGGTCATCGTCTCCGTCACTATCACCGACCAGTCCGGCCGCACGCTTTCTGGGCAAACAGTCGAAGCCTGCTGGAACTCGATCCGACACGCTCAACCGCTTTGCGTAGGACTCAATTGCGCCCTAGGAGCCGACCTCATGCGCCCCTTCCTGCAAGAGCTCTCGCGCGTGGCCGACACCTACGTCCACGTCTATCCCAACGCCGGCCTGCCCAACCCGCTCGCTGCCACGGGCTACGATGAAACGCCAGAGCATACCGGTTCTGCCGTCGGTGGATTCGCAGCCGACGGACTTGTTAATCTCGTCGGCGGTTGCTGCGGCACCACGCCGGATCACATCCGCGCCGTGGTCGAAGAAGTCAGCCAATACGAGCCACGCACGATCCCTGAGCTGCCCCTCGCCCAGCGCCTCAGTGGACTGGAGGCCTACAACATCGCGCCGAAGCACAGCTTCGTCATGGTCGGCGAGCGCACCAACGTCACTGGCTCGCCCCGCTTCAAGAAGATGATCAAGGCCGACGACTGGGATGGCGCCCTCGCCGTAGCCACTCAGCAGGTGGAAAACGGAGCCAACATTATCGACATCAATTTCGACGAAGGCCTCCTCGATTCCGAGGCCTGCATGACGAAGTTCATGAACCTCGTCGCCTCTGAGCCGGCCATTGCCCGCGTGCCGATCATGATCGATAGCTCCAAGTGGTCGGTCATCGAAGCGGGCCTCAAATGCGCTCAAGGCAAATGCATCGTCAACTCCATCAGCCTCAAGGAGGGCGAAGATAAGTTCCTCGAACAAGCTAAGCTCTGCCAACGCTACGGCGCGGCCGTCGTCGTCATGGCTTTCGACGAAGAGGGCCAGGCCGCCACAAAGGAAGACAAGATCCGCATCTGCAAGCGGGCCTACGACCTGCTCGTCAGCGCACTCGACTTCGATCCCTACGACATCGTTTTCGATCCCAACATCCTGACCGTCGCCACCGGCATGGAGGAGCACAACAACTACGCCGTCGATTTCATCGAGGCGGTGCGCGAGATCAAAAAGGTCTGCCCCGGCGCCCTCACCTCCGGCGGGGTCAGTAACATTTCCTTCTCCTTCCGGGGCAACAACCCCGTGCGCGAGGCCATGCACTCGGCCTTTCTCTTCCACGCCATCGAGGCGGGTCTCGACATGGGTATCGTCAACGCTGGTATGCTCGAAGTCTACAAAGAGATCGAGCCCGAGCTACTTCAGAAAGTAGAAGACGTTCTCCTCAACCGCAACCCCGAGGCGACGGAAGCGCTCATCAATTTCGCCGAAACTGTCGTCGCTTCAGATAAAGTCGTGGACGACTCAGCCAAGCTCGCTTGGCGTGATGGCACTGTCGAGGAGCGCCTCGCACATGCACTGGTTAAGGGCATCGTCGACTATGTCGAAGACGACACCGAAGAAGCCCGTCAGAAACTCCAGCGTCCTCTTGAAGTTATCGAAGGGCCGCTCATGGATGGCATGAAAATCGTCGGCGACCTCTTTGGCTCAGGCCAGATGTTCCTCCCTCAAGTGGTTAAGAGCGCCCGCGTCATGAAGCGCGCCGTGGCTTATCTCACCCCCTTTATGGAGGAGGAAAAAAAGAACAACCCCAATACTCGTGCCCAAGGCAAATTCCTCATCGCCACGGTCAAAGGCGACGTGCACGACATCGGCAAAAACATCGTCGGCGTCGTCCTCGCCTGCAACAACTACGAGGTTAAAGACTTAGGCGTTATGGTCTCCTGCGATGATATTCTACGCGAAGCCAAGGAATGGGGCGCCGACATCGTCGGTCTTTCCGGACTCATCACCCCCTCGCTCGACGAGATGATCTTCAACGCCCAAGAGATGGCCAAGCGCGGCTTCACCCAACCTCTCCTCATCGGCGGTGCCACTACTTCCAGCGCTCATACCGCGATCAAGATCGCACCGCACTATCCACATCCTGTTGTTCGCGTCGGTGATGCCTCACTAGTAACCGGCGTCTGCAATAACCTGCTCAACCCCGATAAGCGCGAAGCCTACCTCGTCGAACTCGAAGCCGAACACCAGAAGCGCCGCGAGCGCTTCGCCGCTGGCCAAGCCGACAACGAACTGCTCCCCCTCGCCGAAGTCCGAGAGAAGCGCTTCGCCCCCGACTGGAGCCAAGCCTCGCTTAAAGCGCCTAACGTCCCTGGCCTCACTGTTAGCGACCATATCAATTTGAAAGAACTCACCGAGTTCTTCGACTACTCTCCCCTCTTCTGGACTTGGGAGCTCAAGGGCGTCTATCCTAAAATTCTTGAGCACAAAAAATACGGCGAGCAAGCCCGCAGCATCCATGAAGATGCACAAATATTGCTCCAAAAAATCATCGAAGAAAAACGCTTCCGCGCCCGCAGCGTGGTCGGACTCTTCCCAGCCAACTCAGTCGGTGACGATGTCGAACTCTACGATCCAAAAGGTGGTCACACCATCGGCAAGATCCACACCCTGCGCCAACAAAAGAAAAAATCCGGCAGCGACACCTACTTCGCTCTTAGCGATTTCGTAGCACCAAGGGAAAGCGATCTGACCGATACCTGCGGCGCCTTTGTATGCTGTATCGAAGGAGTGGATACATTTTCCAAAGAGTTCGAGGATGCCCACGACGACTACTGCTCGATTATGGTCAAAGCACTCGGCGACCGCTTCGCCGAAGCCCTAGCAGAATACACTCACCAGAAGGTGCGCAAAGAACTCTGGGGTTACGCCGAAGAGGAAGACTTAAACAATGAAGCGCTAATCAAAGAACAATATCGAGGCATCCGCCCCGCAGCCGGCTACCCGAGCCAGCCCGACCACACCGAGAAGCAGATCATATGGGACCTTCTAGACGCCGAGGCCAACACTGGTGCAACTCTCACCAGCAGCTTCGCCATGAGCCCTGGCTCCGCCGTCAGCGGCCTCTACTTCGGCCATCCAGAGGCCAAATACTTCCAAGTCGGCCCTATGGACAAAGATCAGATACAGGACTACGCTGAGCGCAAAGGACTCAGCTTGGAAGAATGCGAACGCTGGCTGGCACCGAACCGGGGGTATTGATCCGCACTGGCTTTGCTTACAGGATCGTACTCGTCTGCATATCGTACAAGCCTAGGCTCGCGGAAGCAGCGGCGACGGCAGCGCTGCAGGCAGTCTCCAATCGGAGCACGTGCGCTCCAAGATGGGCGAGCTTCCAGCCGTTCTTACGGAAAGTATGACGCTCATCCGCAGACCAACCACGCTCAGGTCCCAGCGCAATGACCACAGATCGAAAGCCTTCACTCAGAAGCTGTGGCAAAGCTCCGGCGGCCTCGTAGTTGTCGAGTGCAATGTGCGCATCCTCACCATGCAGGAGGGAAATGGCAGACTGTAAGTCCGAGTGCATGCAGACCTTAGGCACGTGCGTGCCGAAGGCTTGCTCTGTCCCAAGACGGAGGCGATCTTTCCATTCGTCAGTCGTCCACAGACGACTCTGCGCGTAAGACGGCTCGCCACGCTCGGCCTCGAAGAAATGTAGATCCTGCACGCCCATACTGGCCACTTCGAAGAGTATACGCTTGGCCGTGTGCGGACGCGGCAGCCCAATTAGTAGGCGAATTGGCAAGGGAGCGGGGGCCGACTCAGTGCCAACGACTTTGAGTGAAATCGCCCCATCAGCTTCAACCAGTGAGACTTCGGCACGGGCACGCAGCCCGTTGACGAAACCAACGAAGACTTTTGCCCCAACCCGAACCCGGAGCACTTTGAAAAGATGCTCGGCTCTCGGATCCTTGCCTTCGAGCCGTGTGGTCTCAAAGGGTCTATCAAAGAGGATGAGATTCATAGGAGATGGCAGTATCCGTAGCGATGACGCGCGAGCGCCGTCGACCTTGTTGGCACAAGGTCGCTACAAAATCACGGCTACCGCCGACGTCCGAAGCGACTGGTCGCCGAGTTACGCTTGCTGCGACGGGGCTTCTCGGCGGTTGTGCTGCGGATGATCGGTTCGTGAAAGTAATTAAAGCCATCCAACTTGAGTTGGGGGATTTGCTGGTCGATGAATTTTTCGATCGCATCAAGCTTAGCCTGTTCGTCGGGCGCGACGATGGTCATGGCGTCGCCCTCGCGCTGCGCGCGGCCGGTGCGACCGATGCGGTGAACGTAGTCTTCAGCGTGTTCGGGTACATCATAGTTAATAACGTGAGTGACATTGGCGATGTCGAGCCCGCGCGAAGCGATATCAGTCGCTACAAGGATCTTGATCTTGCCCTCTTTAAACTCGGCGAGCGCCTTGGTACGCGTCTTCTGCGGTAAATTGGAGTGCATCGCCGCGCAACTCAGTCCACGCTCCTGAAGCCAGCGGGTGATGCGGTCGGCACCGACCTTCATGCGGCAGAAAATAATCATGCTGTCGATCTCCATCCCTTCGATGAGGGCAATCAGGAGGTCAAACTTCTGCATTGCACCGACTGGGTAAATGACGTGTTTGACCGTCTCGGCCGGCGTGAGCTTGATACCGATAGTTACATCGACCGGGTCTTTAAGGCTCTTGGCGGTGAGGCGCTTGATGTCGTCCGAAACCGTGGCCGAGAAAAGGAGGGTTTGGCGGTTCGAGTTGCACATTTTAATGATGCGCGTGACGTCGTCGATAAAGCCCATATCGAGCATACGGTCGACCTCGTCGAGGACGAGGACTTCGATGGATCGGAGGTCGAAATTCTTCTGCTGCACGTGGTCGAGCAAACGACCAGGTGTCGCGATCACGACATCAGCACCGGCTTTGATCTCGTCAATCTGTTTGCCGTAGCCGACCCCACCATGAATGAGGCAACATTTGGGCGCACAGTATTTGCCGTAAGAGGCGAACTGGTCTTCGACCTGGGCGGCCAGCTCGCGTGTGGGTCCGAGAACGAGGCATCGCGGTGCGGCACCAGGCTTGTGTCCGCCGAGGCGGTGCAGAATCGGCAGCGCATAGGCTGCGGTTTTACCAGTGCCAGTCTGCGCGGAGCCAATGACATCGCGCCCCTCAAGAATATGGGGGATCGCGCCCGCTTGAATAGGGGTCGGCTCTTTGAAGCCGAATTCGTCGATAGATTTAAGGATAGACTCGTCGAGTCCAAGTTCGTGAAAGGTCATAGCTAGCTGTAGGGTGAAATGCCCGGCCAACTGACGCATCCGGGTCCTTGAAAAATCTGAAACACTGGAAGCTGAAAAGCAGAGAGACTCAGAGATGAATGGCAGACACTGTCTGCATTTTCATTGAGATCAAGGAGAAATGGCCAGCTGAAACAACGGTAGGAGGACGGCGGATTGCCCGCTCAAACCCAGCGTACGTTGCTGGACTAGTCGCTGCTTTCACGCCTATGTAGGAGTTCGTGATTCATCGTAAAAGAGAATCCAACTGAACGGTCTTTCGCATTAAGTTCTGGATGGGCTGCGGAAAATTGTTGAAGGTGAACTCATGAGCGTGAATTACCGAGGACGCATCGCCCCCTCCCCAACAGGATATTTACACCTCGGGCATGCGCGTACTTTTTGGATCGCGATGGAACGAGCTAGGGAAGCCGGTGGCCGGCTCATCTACCGCGAAGAAGACCTTGACCCACAGCGCTGCAAAACTGAATTCGCCGAGGGCGCGATCGATGATCTCCGATGGTTTGGTTGTGATTGGGATGAAGGCCCCGACATCGGTGGAGCCTACGGCCCCTACCGTCAAAGCGAGCGCTATTCACTTTTTCTAGATAGTTGGGAGCGGCTCAAAAATGCCGGCCATATCTACCCCTGCGATAAATCCCGAAAGGACGTAGCGTGCGCCACACAAGCCCCCCACACAGAGGACGAGGCAAGCGAGCCCATTTACCCCGAAAGTTGGCGCCCACCTTTGAGCCACGGCAAAACAGCCGAGCGCCCAGGAGCGACCAACTGGCGTTTTCGCGCGCCTGAGGAGCGAGTCATCGAATTCGACGACATGCGTCTCGGCCCCTGCGCATTCGAGAGCCTGCGCGACTTCGGCGACTTTCTGGTCTGGCGCAAAGATGGCTTACCAGCCTACGAACTCGCCGTGGTAGTGGACGACGCCGCGATGCAAATCAGCGAAGTTGTGCGCGGCGAGGATCTGCTCATCTCGACCGCTCGCCAATTGCTCATCTACGAAGCGCTTGGCCTGAAGCCGCCGGAATTTTACCACACCCCGCTACTCTGCGACACGAGTGGCCAACGGCTGGCTAAACGGAACCGATCACTCACTCTACGCGAACTCCGTGCCGCTGGACATACACCCAAAAGCCTCCGCCAGTCCCAAGATTGGTGGTCGGGGATCGAGGATTAAATATTATAGACAAAGAACTGACTGATCCTGATCACAACGCAACGTATGCCTGATTCCGCTAATAGAGGGAGCCAAGCAGTGCCTCAAACGCATGGCG